>JAEZVV010000101.1 GCA_023443095.1 Pseudomonadota bacterium | reverse complement strand
CGCCGTCGGCCCGCTTCCAAGGAGGTGTTGATGAGCCGATGGACAGTGCTGGGAGTGGCTTTGAGCGCAAGTATTGGTCTGGCTGGATGTGGAACCGTTGGCGGAACGCCAGAGGCCAAGTCGGCCACCGCCCCGGTCAAGGTGGTTTACCACTTCACCCATGGTGTCGACGAAGCCAGTCGCGGTCTGGGCAATATCCGCAACCACCTGGCCGCTGACCCGCAGGCCAAGATCGTCGTGGTCAGCAACGGCCCGGGCATCGATTTCATGCTGGCCGGCGCCACCGACAAAAACGGCGCGCCGTTCGACGCCAGCATCAGCGAACTCAAGTCGCGCGGGGTCGACTTCCGCGCCTGCCGCAACACTCTCACCTCGCGCAAGATCGATCCGTCGACGATCAACCCCGAGGTCAGCGTGATTCCTTCGGGAGTGGCGGAGGCAGCGCGGCTTCAGTCCCAGGAAGCTTATTCGTATCTGCGTCCCTGAGCGTTTTGGCGCGAGCGGGCCGGCTTTAGCAGCCCCCGCCAGAGGGGCGAACAAGGAGACAAACGATGATTGAAGACAAGGCCCGCTGGGGCGTGCAATCGGTCGTTCTGGCAGCGGGGGTTTGCGCTGCCGCCGCGGCCAGTGCCCAGGGCAATACGGCGGACGAAATCGCCAAGTACCGTGCCATGCTCCAGGACGGCAATCCGGCCGAACTGGTGGTCATGCGCGGCGAGGATCTTTGGAAGACCAAGCGCGGTCCCAAAAATGTCTCGCTCGAAGCCTGCGACATCGGTCAAGGCCCGGGCGTGCTGAAAGGCGCCTACGCCAAGCTGCCGCGCTATTTCGCCGACGCCGACGCGGTGATGGACTTCGAGTCGCGCCTGATGTGGTGCATGGTCAATCTGCAGGGCTACAAGCTCGAGGACGCAAAGAAGAACCCTTATTCGGGAGCCGGCCAGCGTCAGACCGATGTCGAAGCGATCACCGCCTACGTGGTCGAGGAGTCGCGCGGCGCCAAGATCGATGTGCCGCAGAGCCACCCGAAAGAGAAGGCGGCCTTTGCCCGCGGCGAGAAGCTGTTCTACTTGCGCGGCGGCCCCTTCGATTTCTCGTGCTCGACCTGCCACTCGCGCGACGACCAGCGCATCCGGCTGCAGGATCTGCCCAACCTCACCAAGAAAGACGCGGCGCAAAAGGCCTTCGCGCAATGGCCGGCCTACCGCGTCAGCCAGGGGGCGGTTCGCACCATGCAATGGCGTCTCAACGACTGCTTCCGTCAGCAGCGTTTTCCGTATCTTGAGTTCACCTCGCCCGCCTCGGTCGATCTGATCACCTTCCTCGGCGTCAACGCCAACGGCGGCACGATGGAATCGCCCGCGATCAAGCGCTAAGGACCGGCCATGAACAAGAACACCTTCATCCTCGGCGGCTGCGCCCTTGCTGTGTTGGCCGGCTGCGCCGTCTATACCCCGCCTACCGAGCAGGAAACCCAGGCGGTGATCAAGAGTTCGTTTTCGGCGCGCTCGATCGCCAAGCTCGACCGCCTTGAGCAGAGCCAGACCCAGGCCATCTGCTCCGAAACACGCGACCACCCCTCGAAAGAGCAGGTCGCCCTGATCGAGAAACTCGCCACTGGCAGCATCCAGTACCCGGCCGACGGCAAGTTCCTGGGCGACTGGAAGGCGGGCGAGCGGATCGCGCAGTCGGGGGTCGGCATGCAGTGGAGCGACAACGAGAAGACGGTCAACGGCGGCAACTGCTACGCCTGCCATCAGCTCGACAAGAAGGAAATCGCCTTCGGCAACATCGGTCCCAGCCTGCACAACTACGGCAAGTTGCGCGGCAACTCCGAAGCGATCCAGAAGTACACCTGGGGCAAGATCTGGAACTCGCATGCTTTCACCGCGTGTTCGCAGATGCCGCGTTATGGCGACGCCAAGATCCTGTCCGAAGCGCAGATCAAGGACGTGATGGCCTTGCTGCTTGACCCGGCTTCGCCCGTCAACCAATAAGCGTTCCGACACGCCCGCTGCGCACCCGTGCAGCGGGCGACCTTTTGGCAGGGCTCCCATCATGATCCGAACCCTTTTCACGCGCGCGCTGCTGGCGCTGGCGCTGGCTTTGCCGCTGCTTCCTCTGGCGGCGCAGGAGCGCATCACCTGGTCCGACATCACGCTGGCCGACGGCCGCGTGATTAAGGCCTCGGACTTGACCGGCAAGACCGTGGTGGTCGAGTTCTGGGCCACCTGGTGCCCGTTCTGCAAGAAGCAGAACCCGTATTTCCAGAAGCTGCACGAAAAGAGCCAGGGCACGAACCTGGTCGTGCTCACCTTCTCGATCGACAAGACCGCCGAGGCCGTTCGGGCCTACCAGCGGACCCATCAATACACCTTCCCCGCCGCGATGGCCGGCGCGCAGTCGGACCGCTGGTTCGGCAAGCGCAAGACCCTGCCCGAAGTGTTCGTGGTCGACCGCGAGGGTCGCATCGTCCACGCCGAAGGCGGCGAGATGTTCGAAGAAGACGTGGCGGCGCTCTCGCGCTTTGCCCAGAAGTAAACGGAGAAATACATGCAGCGCAGAGAATTCCTTCAGGTCCTGGCAGCCGCCGCTGCCGTCGGCATGCCGCTCGCCTCGCGCGACGTGCTGGCAGCCAACCCGGCGGCCGCGGCCAAGATGTACGAGCTGCCGCGCTTTGGCAACGTGCATTTCCTGCATTTCACCGACTGCCATGCGCAGCTGATGCCGATCCATTTCCGCGAGCCCAGCGTCAACATCGGCGTCGGCGGTGCGCTTGGCCAGCCCCCGCACCTGGTGGGCGAACACCTGCTCAAGCACTTCGGGGTCAAGCCCGGTACCGCCGAGGCGCACGCCTTCACCTACCTCGATTTCGTCGAGGGCGCTAAAACCTACGGTGCGGTGGGCGGCTTTGCCCACCTCGCCACCCTGATCAAGCAGATGCGGGCCAGCCGGCCGGGGGCGCTGCTGCTCGACGGCGGCGACACCTGGCAGGGCTCGGCGACCTCGCTCTGGACCAATGCGCAGGACATGGTCGACGCCAGCCTGCTGCTCGGCGTCGACATGATGACGCCGCACTGGGAGATGACCTACGGCGCCAAGCGGGTCGAGGAGATCGTCAACAAGGACTTCAAGGGCAAGCTCGATTTCCTGGCGCAGAACGTCAAGACCAACGACTTCGGCGATCCGGTCTTCTCGCCCTATTCGATGCGCGAGATGAACGGGGTCAAGGTCGCCGTGATCGGCCAGGCCTTCCCGTACACGCCGGTGGCCAACCCGCGCTACTTCGTGCCCGACTGGACCTTCGGGATCCAGGAAGAAAACATGCAGAAGACGGTCGACGAGTGCCGCGCCAAGGGCGCGCAAGTCGTGGTCGTGCTTTCGCACAACGGGATGGACGTCGACCTCAAGATGGCAAGCCGGGTGCGCGGCATCGACGCCATCCTGGGCGGCCACACCCACGACGGCATGCCGGCACCGACCATCGTCAGCAATCCCGGCGGCAAGACCCTGGTCGGCAACGCCGGCAGCAACGGCAAGTTCCTGGTCGTGCTCGACTTCGACGTCAAGGGCGGCAAGATCAGCGACTGGCGCTACAAGCTGATGCCGGTGTTCTCCAACCTGCTGCCGGCCGATCCGGCGATGGACGCCTTGATCAAGAAGGTGAGGGCGCCTTACCAGGGCAAGCTCAACGAGAAGCTCGCCGTCACCGAGGGCCTGCTCTACCGCCGCGGCAACTTCAACGGCAGCTTCGACCAGCTGATCGTCGATGCGCTGATGAAGACCCGCGGCGCCGAGATCGCCTTCTCGCCCGGCTTCCGCTGGGGAACGACGCTCCTGCCCAACACGCCGATCCTGATGGAGCACCTGATGGACCAGACCGCGATCACCTATCCGGCCTGCACCCTGACCGAGATGAGCGGGGAAACCATCAAGACCGTGCTCGAAGACGTGGCCGACAACCTCTTCAACCCCGATCCCTACCTGCAGCAGGGCGGCGACATGGTGCGGGTCGGTGGCCTGCAGTATGCGATCGACCCGGCGCAGAGCATGGGCCGGCGCATCACCGACATGCGTCTGGCCGGCAAGCCGATCGAAGCCAACAAGACCTACAAGGTGGCGGGCTGGGCGCCGGTGGCCGAAGGCGCCAAGGGCGAGCCGGTGTGGGACTACGTCGCGAGCTACCTGCGCGACCAGAAGGTGGTCAAGCCTCTGAAGCTCAACGAGCCCCTCATCAAGGGCGCCAAGGGCAATCCGGGTTACGCCTAGGCCATGCTTCGACGCTCCTGGCTGGGCCTGGTGCTCGCCGCGTGGCTGGCCACCGCGGCGGGGGCCGGCCCGACCCTGCCGCGGATGAGCGATCTGCGTGCGCTGGCGGCCGAAGCGGGCCGCAGCGGGCAGCCGGTGATCGTGCTGTTCAGCACGCCGGGCTGCCCGCATTGCGAGCAGGTGCGGGCTTCCTACCTTGCGCCACGTCTGGCGGCGGGGGCGCTGGTGCGCGAAGTCGACATCACGGCGCGGCGTTTGCTGGTCGATGCGGCCGGGCGCTCGGTGAGCGAGGCCGAACTGGCCCGCCAGTTCGGCGTCCGTGCCGTGCCGGCCGTGTTGTTGCTCGACGGACGCGGCCAGCCCGCGGCCGAACCGTTGCTGGGCTCGGATACCGCCGGGTTCTACGAGGGCTACCTCGAGTCGCGCCTAGCGCAGGCGCGGGCGCGGATGGCTCAGCCGCCGCGCTGATTTCGCTGCGCCGCCATGGCATTGGCGTGACCCCGCACAGCGGCCAATCGCGGCTCTGCATATAATCGGCCGTTTCCCGAAACTGGAAGCGTGGACTAGCGGTTTAGGCGCTGGTCTTGTTGCCGTGGTGCGAGAGCGCAGTGGCCAAGGCTGGACATGCAAGTCGTCGTGTCAGTAACGCGGAGGTGTGGCCGAGCGGTTTAAGGCACCGGTCTTGAAAACCGGCGAGGGTTTATCCCCTCCGTGAGTTCGAATCTCACCGCCTCCGCCATTCCGACGCTTGGCCACCGAACCCAGCGAGCCCTTGAACTTCGAGATGACGCCGCGCCTCGCTCTTTCCCAGATCACCAAGCGTTACCCCACGGTTGTCGCCAACGACGCGGTTTCGCTCGACGTTTTGCCGGGCGAAATTCTTGCCGTCCTGGGCGAAAACGGCGCCGGCAAAAGCACGCTGATGAAAATCATCTACGGCACGGTCCAGCCCGATGCCGGCGAGATGCGTTTCGACGGCCAGCCCGTTTCCATCGAGAGTCCGGCGCACGCGCGCGAACTCGGCATCGCGATGGTGTTTCAGCATTTCGCGCTCTTCGACACCTTGACCGTGGCAGAAAACGTCGCGCTCGGCCTCCCCGCCGGCCAGACGATTGCCGAGATCGACGCCAAGCTGCGCGAAGTCGCTGGCCGCTACGGCCTGCCGATCGAGCCTTCGAGTTATGTCCACGAACTCTCGATGGGCGAGCGGCAGCGGGTCGAGATCCTGCGCGCCCTGCTGACCAATCCGCGGCTTCTGATCCTCGACGAGCCGACCTCGGTGCTGACGCCGCAAGCGGTCGGCATCCTGTTCGAGACCTTGCGCAAGCTCGCGAGCGAAGGCGTGAGCATTGTTTTCATCAGCCACAAGCTCGACGAAATCCGGCGCCTGGCGCACCGCTGCGTCGTGATGCGCGGCGGCCGCATGGTCGCCAGCGTCGATCCGCGAGCCGAGAGCGAAGCGAGCCTGGCGCGACTGATGATCGGTGACGAGCCGCCCAGCATCGCCAGCCACAGCACGGCGCCGGGCGAAGTGGTCCTGAGGGCCGTTGGCGTCGTCAACGAGGGCGACGACCGCGGTCAAGGGTCGTTGCGGCAGATCACGCTCGAAGTGCGGCGCGGCCAGATCCTCGGCATCGCCGGCATTTCGGGCAACGGCCAGGCGCAGCTGCTGCGCGCGCTGGCGGGAGAGACCCGCGGCCGGCCCGAGTCGACGATCTTGTTCGGTGAACCGATCGGTCACCGCGGGCCGCGCGCGCGCCGTGCGCGCGGTCTGCGCTACGTCCCGGAAGAGCGCCTCGGCCACGGAGCGGTGCCCGAGATGTCGCTCACCGACAATGCCTTGCTCACCGGGGATGCGCTGCACAGTGCGGGCTTTCTCAAGCGCGGCGCCGCGCTTGACTTCGCCCGCAAGGTGATCGCTCGTTACGGCGTCAAGGCGGGCGGTCCGCAGGCGATCGCCTCCAGCCTCTCGGGCGGCAATCTGCAGAAATTTATCGTTGGCCGCGAGATCGACAACGCGCCGCGGGTGCTGCTGGTCAACCAGCCGACCTGGGGCGTCGACGTCGGCGCGGCCACGGTGATCCGCAACGCCCTGGTCGCTCTGCGCGACGCCGGCTGCGCGATCATCGTCGTGTCCGAGGAACTCGATGAACTGTTTGAGTTGTCTGACGTGCTGATGGTGATGGCGCGTGGCCACCTGTCCCCCGCGGTGGGAGTGCACGACATCTCGGTGGCCGAAGTCGGCCGCTGGATGGCGGGTTTGTGGCCCGGAGGCCCGAGCGAGACCACCGACGAACTGCGTGCGGAGCTCGACGCATGAGATCACCGCTCTACCTCGTTGCCCGCGCCCATCCCTCGCAGCTGATGGCCTGGCTGTCGCCGCTGGCCGCGATCGTGCTGACCGTGGTTGCCGGGCTCCTGCTGTTTGCCGCGATGGGCAAGGACCCGGTCGCCGCCGTCTATGTCTTCCTGATCGAGCCGATCGCCAGCCTGCGCGGATGGAGCGAAGTCGGGCTCAAAGCCACGCCGCTGATCCTGACCGCAGTGGGGCTGGCGATCTGTTTTCGCGCCAACGTCTGGAACATCGGTGCCGAAGGCCAGCTGATCGTCGGCGCCATCGCCGGCGGTGCGGTGGCGCTGGCTGCCAGCAGCGGCGCCTCGCCCGTCATCCTGGTCGGAATCCTGGTGGCTTCGGCCCTGGGCGGGATGGCCTGGGCGGCGATCACCGCGCTTTTGCGCGACCGCTTCCACGCGAGCGAGATCCTGGTCAGCCTGATGCTGGTCTACGTCGCCCAGCTGCTCTTGTCGTGGGCGGTGCACGGGCCGCTCAAGGACCCGCTGGGATTCGGCTTTCCGCAGAGCAAGCTGTTCGAGTCGGTGGCGCGGATGCCGATCATCCTTGAAGGCACCCGGCTCAACCTGGGCGCGATCCTCGCCTTGCTGGCCGCCGCGGCCGGCTGGGTGCTGCTGACCCGCACCTTCCTCGGCTTCCAGCTTCGGGTTTCAGGGCAGGCGCCGCTGGCCGCGAGCTACAGCGGTTTTTCCTCGCGCAAGCTGCTGTGGTTCTCGCTGATGGTCTCGGGCGCCTTGGCCGGCATTGCCGGCGGGGTCGAAGCCACGGGTCCGGTGGGGCAGCTCACGCCGACCATTTCGCCCGGCTACGGCTTTGCCGCGATCATCGTTGCCTTTGTCGGGCGGCTGCATCCGCTCGGCATCGTTCTGGCTTCGCTGGTGATGGCGCTCTTCTACATCGGCGGCGAACTGGCCCAGACCCGCCTGGGCGTGCCGGCCGCGCTCACCGGGGTGTACCAGGGCCTGCTGCTGTTTTTCCTGCTCGCCTGCGACATGTTGATCCTCTACCAGGTTCGCTGGCGCGGTTTCTCCCAGCGCAAGACGGAGGCCGCGTGATGGAGGCCGCACTCGCTTCTCTGATCGCCACCACCATGAGCGCGGGCACGCCCCTGCTGCTGGCGGCGATCGGCATCCTGGTGGCCGAGCGCTCGGGCGTGATCAACCTCGGCATCGAAGGCATCATGCTGATGGCCGCCCTGGCCGGCTTCGTGGTGGTCCATGCCACCGGCCACTACGGGCTGGGTTTTGCCGCCGGCGCCCTGGTGGGCATGGCGATGGCCAGCCTGTTTTCGATCTTCGCGCTGGGCCTGCTGACCAACCAGTACGCCACCGGCCTTGCGCTGGCGCTGCTGGGGGCCGGCCTGTCGGCCTTCCTGGGGCAGAAGTACCAGGGCCTGAGTCTGCCGGCGCGGCTCGGCGACGGCATTCCGTTTCTGCGCGACCTGCCGTTTGCCGGCCCGGCTTTTTTTGCCCAGCACTGGATGGTGTATTTCTCCTTCGTCCTGGTGGCGGCGGTGGCGTGGTTCCTGTTCCGCACCCGTGCCGGCCTGGTGCTGCGGGCCGTGGGGGAGTCACCGCAGTCGGCGCACGCGCTGGGGTATTCGGTGCGCGGGATCCGTTATGCGGCCTTGCTGTTTTCGGGGGCCTGCTCGGGCCTGGCTGGCGCTTTCCTCGCCACGGTCTACACCCCGCTGTGGGTCGAGGGCATGGTGGCCGGGCGCGGCTGGATCGCCCTGGCCCTGGTCACTTTTGCCACCTGGCGGCCGGCGCGGGTCCTGGCCGGAGCCTACCTGTTCGGCGGCGTGACGATTCTCCAGTTTCACCTTCAGGGCATGGGGGTGGCGGTGGCCACCCAGCTGATCGCGATGACGCCGTATGTCGCCACCATCGTGGTGCTGGCGATCATCTCGCGCAACCCGCGCTGGATCCGGCTCAATATGCCGGCCTCCCTGGGGAAACCCTTTAATCCTAATGCCTGAGGGCATCAGTCCGAGCGGCGCGCCTAGAGCGCGCCGCGTCGTTTCCAGGTTTCTAGCAAAGCAGTTGGAGTCGTCCATGCATCTGAGTGCAAAGTTGTTGTCGGTCGCGGCGGTCGCCGTGCTCGCTGCCGCCTGCGGCAAGAAGGAGGAAGTCAAACCCGCGCCCGCCCCGGCGCCGGTGGCCGCTCCGGCCAAGGCCGAGCCGCTCAAGGTCGGTTTCGTCTATGTGAGCCCGGTCGGCGATGCCGGCTGGACCATGCAGCACGACATGGCGCGCCAGGCGATGGAAAAGACGCTCGGCGACAAGGTCAAGACCAGCTTTGTCGAAAACGTTCCCGAAAACGCCGACGCCGAACGCGTGATCCGCGACCTGGCCCAGCAGGGCAACAAGCTGATCATCGCCACCTCGTTCGGCTTCATGAACCCCGCGCTCAAGGTGGCCGAAGAGTTCCCGGACGTGAAGTTCGAACACGCCACCGGCTACAAGACCGCCAAGAACCTCAGCACCTACAACGCCCGTTTCTACGAGGGGCGTTACCTCGCCGGCATGATCGCCGGCAAGATGACCAAGACCAACGTGCTGGGTTACGCCGCCGCTTTCCCGATTCCCGAAGTGCTCCAGGGCATCAACGCCTTCACCCTGGGCGCGCGTGCGGTCAACCCCAAGGTCCAGGTCAAGGTGGTGTGGGCCAACGCCTGGTACGACCCGGGCAAGGAACGTGACGCGGCCAACACCCTGATCGGCCAGGGCGCCGACGTGCTGCACCATCACACCAACTCCACCGCCGTGGTCGCAGCGGCCGAAGAAAAGGGCAAGAAGGTCGTTGCCTACCACTCGAACATGGCTCAGGTCGGCCCGAAGGCGCAGATCGCCGCGGTCACTCACCACTGGGACAAGTTCTATACCGAGCGCGCCCAGGCCGTGATCGACGGCAAGTGGGACGTCAAGCCGGTGTGGGGCGGCGTCAAGGACGGTTTCATTGCGCTCGAGGCGATCAGCGCCGACGTGCCGCCGGCCGTGGTCGAAGCCATGAAGAAGAAGGAAGCCGAGATGCGTGCCGGCACCTTCCAGCCCTTCACCGGCCCGATCAAGACCAACGAAGGCAAGGAAGTTCTCGCGGCCGGCCAGGTTGCGACCGACGAGTTGTTGAACAACATGAACTACTACGTCGAAGGCGTCGCCGGCAAGGTTCCGAGCGGCAAATAAGCCGCGGGCTAGCGACCGTGATCCGGGGCGCCTGCGGGCGCCCCGGCCTTTTGGTGCGGCCGCAGGTCGGGAGTGCGCCGCCGGCGGGAGCGGACGATCGCCATCCTTGATGCCGCTTCTGATGGTTTGCACCAAAGCGGCGGTTTGAAGAAGTCCGCTGCCCATAAAATCCGCGCCTTTGGCGCCGTCTTCGCGGCGCTTTCCATTTGGAGATCTGCATGCAATTGAGCGCCAAGCTTCTGGCCGTCGCGACCGCCGCGCTGCTCGCTGCCGGCTGCGGCAAGAAGGAAGAGCCCGCGCCTGCGCCGGCGCCCGCCGCTGCGGCCAAGGCCGAACCCCTGAAGGTCGGTTTTGTCTACGTGAGCCCGATCGGCGACGCCGGCTGGACCGCGCAGCACGACATGGCGCGCAAGGCCATGCAGGCTTCGCTCGGCGACAAGGTCAGCACGACCTTCGTCGAGAATGTGGCCAACGCCGCCGACGCCGAACGCGTGATCCGCGACATGGCCCAGCAAGGCCACAAGCTGATCTTCACCACTTCGTTCACCTTCATGAACCCGACGCTCAAGGTGGCTTCGGAGTTCCCCGACGTGAAGTTCGAGCACGGCACCGGCTACAAGACCGCGGCCAATGCCGGCAACTACAACGCCCGCTTCTACGAAGGGCGCTACCTGGCCGGCATGATTGCGGGCAAGACCACCAAGTCCAACACCCTGGGTTATGTGGCGGCCTTCCCGATCCCTGAGGTGCTGCAGGGCATCAACGCCTTTACCCTGGGCGCTCGCGCCGTCAACCCCAAGGCCGAGGTCAAGGTGGTGTGGACGAGCAGCTGGTACGACCCGGGCAAGGAGCGCGATGCCGCCAACACCCTGATCGGCCAGGGCGCCGACGTGTTGCACAACCACACCGACTCGACCGCCGTGGTTGCCGCGGCAGAAGAGAAGGGCACTCCGGTGATCGCCTACCACTCGAACATGAGCAAGCTCGCGCCCAAGCAGCAGATTGCGGCCGTGACCCATCACTGGGACCAGTTCTACGTCCAGCGCGCGCAGGAAGTCATGGACGGCAAGTGGAGCCCGCGTTCGGTCTGGGGCGGGGTCAAGGATGGCTTCATCAAGATCGAAGGTATCAGCGACAAGGTCGCCAAGGATGTGGTCGAAGCGATGAAGAAGAAGGAAGAAGCGCTGCGCAACGGCAGCTTCCATCCCTTCACCGGCCCGCTCAAGAACAATGAAGGCAAGGAAGTCCTGGCCGCCGGCCAGGTCGCGAGCGACGAACAGCTGAACAACATGAACTACTACGTCGAAGGCGTGCAGGGCAAGGTTCCCAGCGGCCAGTAAGCTCGGCAACACCAAGAGCAAAAGGGACGCGCAAGCGTCCCTTTTTTTTGGGGGGGCGCTAGAAGCTCACGGCCAGCCCGATCGAGGTGCCGTGTGCATACGGCGAAAAAAGGTAGCGCAGCATCAGCCGCGTGCGGGTGATCCAGATCGGGTACAGGCTCGAGTCGAGTTCGAGTCCCGTGCCTACGGCACTGAGATATTCGACACCGAGCACGGCTGCTTCGTCCGACAAATAGCGCGAGTGCGAAAACTCGAGCACGTAACGCAGCGGCCGATCGAGCAGCATGAAACCGGTAGGCGCGCGCCAGCGCGACCAGAGCGAGGCGATTTCGCTCGCGGCCTGGCCCTGCACCGCCGCGCTCGAGGACGACAGCCCGCGCAGATGGATGTTGGTGTAGCGCAGCTCGACGTCGATCTCGTAGCCCGGCCGGTAGTGTTCATAGTCGAGCATCAAGGAGCCGCCCAGACCGCCGGCATTGAGGTGGCCGCGCTGCAGGAAGTCGAGATCGACCCCGGTGCGCTGTTCGATGTACCAAAGCGCGAGCGAGGCGTCGCTCGTCACCCGCCCCAGGCTGAAGTTGAAGATGGGGCGCAGCTTGAGTTCGTCGGTAAGCGGAAAGTCCCAGCCGAGGCCGCCGGTGGCCGTGAACGAGTTCCACTTGACCGGGACCGGCCGGCTCTGCTCGCCGTCGGTGGCGACGAAGGTCGGGTCGTAGCGGCTGTAGGCGACCGTGCCTTCGAGGTAGAGCGGGAGCTCCTTGCTCCAGGTGAAACCGCCGCCGAGGGTGGTCAGCTGGAAACCCGGGTTGCTCGCCGTGCCGTCGTTGATCGCAAGCGAGCCCGTGGTCACGTCGGGCGTGAGCGAATAACCCATCAGCGACAGCACCGCGTTGGCCCGCTTCTGCACGTTGGCGCCGATCACGGTGATGTCCGGGTTGCGCAGCTGGGCGGCGGCCGTTCCGGAGAAAGCCGCCGCGCAGAGGGCGGCGGCGAGCAGGGCGAGAGCAGGTGTCATGGGCGGGGAAGGTCGCGGGCCGACCCGGGAGGGCGGCGCGATCGGCGCGCACGAGCGGGTGCGCCAGCCGCAGGTTAAGCGCGGGCGGCGGCCGATGCACGCACTCGAACGGGGGCCGTCGTGCTGCCGCGACACCGTGCCCGGGTCCGAGAGCTGCGTCTAGATTCGCCGTGCTGAAGCGGCGGCGGGGGGCGGGGCAACCATTAGAATCGCGGCTTTCCCGCGCCGCCAACCGGCGCTTTTTCGGAGACTTGCCTCATGCGTTTTCCTGCCAGACTGATGTCGGTTGCCGCTGTGGCCTTGCTGGCTGCGGCATGCGGCAAGAAACCCGAACCCGCGCCCGCCCCTGCGCCGGCGCCGGCCGCGGCCCCGGCGGCCAAGGCCGAGCCGCTCAAGATCGGCTTCGTCTACGTGAGCCCGATTGGCGACGCCGGCTGGACCACCCAGCACGACATCGCGCGCAAGGCGCTCGAAGCCAAGTTCGGCGACAAGGTCAAGACCACCTACGTGGAAAACGTTCCTGAAGGCGCCGACGCCGAACGCGTGATCCGCGACCTGGCGCAGCAGGGCAACAAGCTGATCTTCACTACCAGCTTCGGCTTCATGAACCCGACGCTCAAGGTCGCCGAAGAGTTCCCGGACGTGAAGTTCGAACACGCCACCGGCTACAAGAACGCCAAAAACGTCAACAACTACAACGCCCGCTTCTACGAAGGCCGCTACCTGGCCGGCATGCTGGCAGGCAAGGCGACCAAGACCAATACCCTGGGTTACGTTGCCGCCTTCCCCATCCCCGAAGTCCTGCAAGGCATCAACGCCTTCGCGCTGGGTGCGCGCGCGGTCAACCCCAAGGCCCAGGTCAAGGTGGTGTGGGCCAACAGCTGGTACGACCCGGGCAAGGAGCGCGACGCCGCCAACACCCTGATCGGCCAGGGTGCCGACGTGCTGACCCATCACACCGACTCGACCGCCGTGGTGGCCACCGCCGAAGAAAAGGGCAAGCTCGCCGTGGCCTACCACAGCGACATGGCCAAGTTCGGTCCCAAGTCGCAGATCGCCGCGGTCACCCATCACTGGGACCAGTATTACGCCCAGCGCGCGCAAGACGTGATGGACGGCAAATGGGAAGTCAAGCCGGTCTGGGGCGGGGTCAAGGACGGCATGATCAAGCTCGAGGGCATCAACGAAGCGCTGGTGAGCAAAGAAGCCATCGAGGCGATGAAGAAGGTCGAAGCCGACATGGCTGCGGGCAACTTCCAGCCTTTCACCGGCCCGGTGAAGGACAACGAAGGCAAGGAAGTCCTGGCCAAGGGCGTGGTCGCCACCGACGATCAGCTCAACAACATGAACTACTACGTTCAAGGCGTGGCCGGCAAGGTGCCGAGCGGCAAGTGACGGAGCGGGACCGCGGTCCCGCCAAGACCAAGGGGCGCTTTAAGCGCCCCTTTTTTTGCTTGAGACCGCCTGGCTTACGTCCTGGGCTCGCCCTGGTCGGGTGCGGCTGCGATAGCCAGCGGCGCTTCCTCAGCTTGCTCGGCAGGTGTCTGACATTGCGGTCCGCAGCGGCTCCGCCGGCAGCTGCCGGGTGCGGCAATCTCTATGCCTTCTTGACTCATGTTTTTCAACAGGAAGTAGGCGGCGGCAACGCCGATGGCGAGGAGGGCGAGGGCGGCAAGGACGACGGTGAACACGGGACGACTCGGCAGTTCGGTGTCGGCGACTATACAGCGCAGGCAAATCGGGTTCCCCGCCCCAATGTCAAGGGAGACTGCGAGAGCCTTGCCTGCGCAAGGGTTTCGGAGAGAACGTGCAGACTGTGTTCAACTCTCGTGTTACACCGCATTGTCTGTGGAGCGGGCCAGCCCCGCGCCCTCATGAGTCCATTCGCGCTTCGCTGCCAACTGATCGATTTTCTCGGCGACCCGGCCTACTCGGCCGGGGCCCTGGTGCACACCGAGGACGCCGGCATCTGGGTCGAGGCGGGGCGCATCCGCGCGGCCGGGCCATGGGGCGAGGTGATGGCGACGCTGCCGCCCGGCACTGAGCGGATCGACGCGCGCGACAAGCTCGCCGCACCGGGTTTCATCGACACCCACATCCACCTGCCGCAGGTCGACGTGATCGCTTCGCCGGCCGCAGGGCTTCTGCCCTGGCTCGAGCGCTACACCTTTCCCGCCGAAGCCCTGTTTTCCGACCCGGCCGTGGGTGCCGAAACGGCGCGTTTTTTCCTCGACGAACTGGCGCGCCAGGGCACGACTTCGGCCTGCGTATTCGGCTCGGCGCATGGAGCGTCGGTCGAAGCCTTGTTCGCCGAAGCGCTGGCGCGCGACGTGAGGCTGATTGCCGGCAAGTGTCTGATGGACCGGAACTGCCCGCCCGGCGTGCGCGACACGAGCCTGGGCGGAGTCGAAGACAGCGCCCGCCTGGCCGA
>JAEZVV010000013.1 GCA_023443095.1 Pseudomonadota bacterium | reverse complement strand
GCTTGCGGCGGCGCGCGCCCGGCCCGCTTCAGGGTCTGACAGCGACGGACACCAGGCGGCCGCTCGCCAGCTCCGTCACGTAGAGCAGCCCGGTCTTGGCGTCCCAGGCCATCGCAGTCGGCAGCGACAGGCAGTTGTCGATCACCTGCGCCGGGCCGCTCGGCTCGTCAAAGCGCAACACCGCCCCCAGGCCGCCGAAGAACGGGGCCGGTCCGTAGGAATGCTGCAATACGAGCTGAGTACTCGCGTCGCCCCGTCGCAACTGCTGCGTGTCGATCGCCGTCTTGAGCCCGCCGATGTAGGCCGACTGGGCGCCGCTGCTCGGGTCGACCGCCATCACCGTCGAAGTGCCGTTGGCAAAGGGAGCGCCGCGCAGCAGCGTAACCATCAGGGCGCCGTCCTGGTAGGTGATTCCGGTGGGCACCGCCTCCGAGCTGGGTGGTCCGACGGGAAAGATCGGGTTGGGAATATTCGGGAAGCTAGCGAGCGGCGCATAGCTGCTGGTGGGTGCGTCCACTTTCCACACCAAGTTGCGCCCGCCGTCTGTGACGAACATTTGGTCGGCCACGACGGCCAGGTCGAACGGGTTCGAGCCCCGCACGTTGGTCGCCAGCGCCGGCAGCGGTTCGGGGATCCAGTCCGGGAAGTTGGCCACCAGTTGCAACGTGAGAGTTTCGCCGCTGCCGTTGGCCAGGGTCACGCGCTGGCCCAGTGCCAGCGCCTGTTGGTCGGCCAGGCTCAGCGCGAAACCCAAGGTGCTGCGCTCGACCCGGGCGCTGAAGTGGATCGCCAGCACTGAACTGAAGATCGGCGAGGAAGGCGCCGGGTTCGCCACCGCCGTGCGCGGCATCGGGCCAGCCAGGATGGAGTCGCCGATGCCCACGGCCAGATAAAGCGTGCGCCCGCGCATCACCACGCCCGAGGGCCCCGATGGGTCGCCCACGTCCGCTCGCCCCGAGGGCAGGCCAGACACCAGCGTGCGCCGCTCGCCCGTGGGCGAGACGATCGAGATGCGCCCCGTGTTCGGCGTACCTGGCCCGGCCTCGCCCACGATCAGATTCCCGAGGTTGGACTGCGCCACACCCTGCGGGCGCACGAGGCCCGTGGCGACTTCGACCGCCGTGCACACGGCCTGAGCGTGTGCGGCCTCCATCGCCGGCCACAGCGTCGCCCCCAGCGCGAGGCCCGCGGCCCATGACTTCAGCTCGTACTTCCGGACTGTCAGCTTGCTTTTCATAGACGACCTCCTCATGGCCTTGGTCCTCGGCCGCGTGGGAATGCGCGCGATCTCGGGACCAAGAAGTAGTGCAGCCACGCCGTTTGAACTGGGTGACTGAGCGGGGGGCGCGACCAATCAAGTGCTGCCGCGACCCCGAGGCGCGCCCTAGCCGGAGTCGGATCGAAAGTGCCGGAGCCGTCGCGCATCGCGATGCCATGTCGCTATGCCCGCTGGACCGCAGCCCGCCGTAGCGTGACCTCCCTCTCCAATTACGAGGGCGGCCGGCTGCTCGCGGGTCAAGCGGAGCGAAGCTGGGCGTGCACGCTACGCGCCAACCCGCCTGCACCGCAATGGTGCACGGCAACCTGGGTAACCGTTTTGGCGGTGTGGGGCTGTGCACCCTTCAGCGCCCCGAGTCAGGGGTGAAATGCGCTGCCGCGCCGCCACGGCGAGGACGAGCTCGCCGTGGGCTTAACCAGCGGCTGCCACAAGCTCCTGCGAGGTGGGCTAACTACCGAACCCTGAGAGCAGAGGGAAACCACCAGGACGCGGACGGCCGTAAACACCGGCAGCAGAAGGGAGCCTGTTTTATGATTGTTGCAAATGAGAATCATTCGCAACAATAAACAGCTGGGCGCACTCAATGCCCTGGCGCTCCCGCTGGGCCTGCTGCTCGCCTGGGCGACCCTGTCGGCAAGCGGACAGCTCAACGCTTACCTGCTGCCGCCACCGCAGCAGGTCCTGCGGGCCGCGGGCGAGCTGGTCGAAAACGGCGCGCTGGCGCAACACTTGGGCGCCAGCGCTGGGCGCGCCCTGGGCGGATTCCTTCTCACCGCTTTGATTGCCCTGCCGCTTGCCGCCGCTTTCGCCGCCGCCCCGCGTTGGCATGCCCGCTTCAACCTGGTGCTCGAGTTTCTGCGCGTGGTGCCGCCGCTGGCGCTGATCCCGCTCCTGATCCTGTGGCTGGGCATCGGCGAAGCGGCCAAGTTCGCCATCGTGGCGCTGGCGAGCTTCTTTCCCATCTTCCTCAACGCCGTCGCCGGCCTGCGGCAGGCCGACCACAGGCTTGTTGAACTCGCCGCCAGCCTCGAGCTCAGCCGCCGCGAACGGCTCTGGCACATCCACCTTCCCGCTGCCCTGCCTTCGATCTTCACCGGGCTGAGGCTGGGCTTCGGCTACAGCTGGCGCGCCCTGGTCGGCGCCGAACTGATCGCGGCCTCGGCCGGGCTCGGCTTCCTAATCGGCGAATCGGCCGAACTCGCCCGCACCGACCGCGTGTTGGTCGGCATTTTCGCCATCGCTACGCTCGGCATCGTCGGCGACCTTCTGTTCCAGTGGCTGACGCGCCGCGTCGCTCCCTGGACCCAGGCGCAGGAGGACCTAGCCCGTGAATGACATCGAAATCGTCGGCCTTGAACGCCACTACCGGGCCCATGGCCGCAGCGTTGCCGCACTCGCCGGGGTCGACTTGCGCCTGCGGGCGGGCGAACTTACCGCCATCGTCGGGCGCAGCGGCTGCGGCAAGACCACCTTGCTGCGCCACCTCGCCGGGCTCGAGCTGGCCGACGCCGGCCGCATAGTCTTCGGCGAGGGCCCCCGTCCGCGCATCGGCATCGTGTTCCAGGAACCGCGGCTGCTGCCATGGAAATCAGTGCACGCCAATCTGGCGCTGGCCGTGCGCCACCTGCCACCGTCCGGCGCGGCACAGGTCATTGCCGAAACCCTGGCCCTGGTCGGCCTGGCCGACTGCGCCGATGCCATGCCGCACGAACTGTCGGGCGGCATGGCGCAACGCGTGGGCCTGGCGCGCGCGCTCTGCCGCTCGCCCCAGCTGCTTTTGCTCGACGAACCCTTCGGTGCGCTCGATGCCCTGACCCGCAGCCAGCTCCACCTGGAGTTCGCTCGCATCCGCGCCAGCCATCGCATCACCGCCGTGCTCGTCACGCACGACATCGCCGAGGCGACCCAGCTCGCCGACTGCGTGATCCACCTGCAGGCGGGCCGGGTCGCGCACCGCTTCGACGTCGACCTGCCGCATCCGCGCCGCGCCGGCGACGCCCGCCTGGCCGCGATCGCGGCCGAGATCCTGGACGCCGTGCTCGAACGCGCCTCCGCCCCTTCCCTTCTCTGACCGAGGAAACTCCATGAAACTCAAATCCCTGCTCGCCGCTGCCGGCCTTGCCTGGCTCGCCGTCGGCGCCCACGCCGCCGCACCGAGCGAGATCAACATCTCGTACGTGAAAGCGCCCTTCAACCTGCAAAGCATGGTCATGCGCGAGCACAAGCTGCTCGAGAAGGAGTTCTCCGCCGACGGCATCAAGATCAACTGGCACTCGATCAACTCGGGCGCGCAGCAGGCGCAGGCGATGGCGGCGGGCGCGCTCGACATCGGCGGCGTGATGAACACCACCTCGGTCCTGCTCGCCAACGCCGGCGGCAATCCGGTCAAGATCGCCGCCGGCGTCAGCCGGCCGGCGCAGACCTTCGCGATCGTGACGCGGCCCGGTCTCAAGCTTTCGATCGAGCAGCTGCGCGGCAAGAAGGTCGCCGGCCCGCGCGGAACCGTCCTGCACCAGCTGCTGGTGGCGGCGCTCGCGAGCAAGGGCATGAAGGCGAGCGATGTCGAGTTCGTGTCGATGGACATCCCCAAGGCCCAGACCGCCCTGCTCGCCGGCCACGTCGACGCGGCTCTGCTCGCGGCCGGCCCGCTGGTCAAGGCGGTTGAACAAGGCGGCACGGTCCTGACGACCGCAGCCGGCCTGGTCGACCCGGTCCTGGTGGTGAGCGTGAGCCAGTCCTTCGCCCAGAAACACCCGGCGCTGCTCGCCCGCGTGCTCAAGGTCCACCGCGCTGCCGGCGCCTGGGTCGCCGCCAACCGCGCCGAAGCCGTGGCGCTGGGAGCGAAGGAACAAGGGATCTCGCTCGCTGACGCCAAGCAGCTTGCCGACTGGACCCCGCTGATGGACACCCTGAACGCCGCCGACATCCGCAGCGTCAAGGCCGACATGCAGTTCCTGCTCGACCACGAGCTGATGAAGACGCCGGTTGCCGTCGAAACCCTGCTCCTGCCGAGCGCCACCGGGAAGACCCAATGAGACCGCAGCAGACTCTTTTCATTGCCGTGGCCGAACCCGAAGGCCAGCTGGTCTTCGGCCGCGACGACCTGCTGCGCTACGCGGGCCCGTCGCAGCTGATCGCCAGCGCCCTGGTGCTGCGCCTGCTGGCGCAGGCCTTCGCCGACTTGAGCCCCGGGCAACCGCCGCTGCGCAGCGAGATCCACGTGCTCACCGCCTTTCCCGGCGACGGCATCCTCGACTGCGTCGAACTGGTGACCCGTTCCCGCACCCAGGGCCGCCTGACGATCGACACCGAAGCCGGCCCGGCCGAGGCCCCGCCCGCCCTGCCCGGCCGGTTTTATTTCGAGCTCAGGATAGGCTCGCGCGCGCGCGCTTATTGGCCGGTCGAAGGCCTGTTCACCGACGAGTTCCGCCAGCGCGTCGTGCAGTTCCAGGACGGCGCCGGCACGCCGGCCGAACTCGAGGACTACCTCGCCTTCAAACACGCCTTGATCGGCCGCCTGCTCGGCGCTGCCGACGGCCGCCTGTTCCATTCGAAGGAGCTGACATGAAACTGCCCGCGCCCATCCGCGTGATCGACCACGGCACCGAGCTCGCCATTCCGTTCGAGGCCTGTGTCGCCTACCACGGCCACACCAGCATCGGCGGCCTGGCGCTGGGCTTCCGCCTGCTGCAATGGTCGATTGCCGAGCTCTCGCCGAACCGGGTGCCGGACCGCGAGTCGATCCGGCTGCAAACGACGTTTCCCGGCCCCGGCCTGCGTGACGCTTTCGAAATGGTCGCGCGCGTCGTCACCCGCGGCGCATACGAGGTCCTGCCGGCCTCGGCGGCTCCGGCCAGCGCCCCCGAAGGCGTGACCGGGCCGATGTATTTCCGGGTTGGCGTGGGGCAGAGGGAACTCGAGGTCGTGCTGCCGCCCGGAGCGATCAGCGCAGAGTTCATCGCGGCCGGTCGCCACGTGAAGTCCGGCGCGGCAACGGCGGCGGAGATCGAGCGCTGGACCGAACTCAAGGAAGCCTTGGCGACAAGCGTGTGGGCGGCCGAACCCGAGACGCTTTTCCTGCCTGCCCGCTGAGCCCGCCTCAGAGCTTGAGGCTCATGCCCAGGGCTTTGAGCGAACTCGAGACTTCGAGCACGAAATAGATGGTGGAGACCACGATCAGGCCGACCGCGCTCATCAGCAGGCCGGCCTTGATCGCAGTCATGACCACGCCCGTCAGACCTTCGATCACCGTGGCCAGCACCAGCGCTCCGCTCACTGCCGCCGACAGCGCGACGCAGAGGATCGCGTTCTTGAGCAGTTCGGCGCGGCGGTAGATGAGGGCGATCGACTCCTCGTGCCGTTCGCGGTCCGCGGGCGCGCAGCCGGCCCGTTCGCGCAGGAGCTGGCGCACCCGGTCGGTGGCATGGTGGTAGCGGTTGGCCATCGACAGCAGCAGCAGACCCACCCCGGAGATGAGGGTGATCGGCGTCAGCGCCGCTGCCAAGGTGGAGTGGAACTCGAGAACCATGTTCGGAAACGGAGGCCGGCGGCCGTGTCGGCGCGATCCTCCGTCTCCCGGCCGGGCTAGGCGAGCAGCGCGCCCGTCAGGAACAGCAGGCTGGCAAGCGCGACCGGATGGAGCAGGAACTTCACGATGTCGCCGAAGTTGGGGTTCTTCACGGCGGCGGACAAGCGCGCGAGGGGGCTACGGCTTCGGGTTCCGGGGCGGCAGCGGCAAGGTAGAGCAGCGTGGTGCGAGATCTTCATGAGTATGTGGTGTTGGAACGGCAGGGCGGCGGACCGGCGCGGCACCAGGGACATCCCTAGGCGCGACTGAACGCAGAACCCAGTCCTTGCGTGCCGGGAGGGCAGGTTCGGACAGAAAGGACTGTATCGGCGAGTGCGGCCTAAGGGAATGACAGCAACTGCGCCCATTCGTGCATTCAGCGCACGAATGGAGCCTCAATTGCATTCGTGCAGTTCAGGCATGATCCGGTCCAGGTCTTGCTGGCGGGCGCAGACCAACCCGGGTCGCGCAAACGCCTAGAATTTCGCCTTCATGCAGAAAGAAAACGATCTAGACAGCTGGCGCTTGTTGTTCCGCGTTGCCGAGCTTGGTTCGATTGCCCGTGCAGCCGAAGAGATAGGCATCGAACCCTCGTCGGCCAGCCGTCGTCTGATCACCCTGGAAAAAAGCGTCGGCTGCGACCTGCTGATGCGCACCACCCGCACCGCCGGCCTCACTCGGGCCGGGCGTCAGGTGTGTGATCGCATGATGGAGCTGATCTCGACCTGGGACGGCCTGATCGCGGAAGTCCGCTCGCAATCAGACCTCGAGTCGGGCTTGATCCGGGTCTCCTCGCCCGTGGGTTTTGGTCAGGAGATCCTCACTCCCCTGGTCGTTCGCTTCCAGCAAGAGCATCCGCAGCTGGTGGTCGAAATCTCGCTGCGCAGCCGCCCGGCCGATCCACGCCGCGACAACATCGACGTCGTGTTGTGTTATCGGCCGATCGACGACGAAAGCCTGGTCGCCCGGCGTTTGCGCAGCGTCGAGTTCATGATCTGCGCCAGCCCCAGCTATCTCAGCGCCCACGGCTGCCCGCAACATCCGCGCGAGCTCGCCCAGCACCACGTCCTGCTCTACCGCGGCGACTACAAGCCGCCCACCACGCAAGTCTTCCGCGGCGAGGAAAGCGAACCGGTGCGGGCGGCAGCTTCGCTGCGCATCAACAGCGCCGTTGCGATCAAGCAGGCGGCGATCGCCGGCGCGGGAATCTGCGTCGACCTGCCGCAGCCGCTATGCGCCGAGGCCTTGCGCAGCGGGGCCCTGGTGCAGATCCTGCCGGAATGGCGGCCGGCGTCTCACGACATTTACGCCGTTCGCGTTGCGACCCGCCATCCGGCGCCGCATATCACCCGCTTCCTGGACTGGCTCTCGAACGAAATCGCGAGCTGAGCCGCGTTTAGCCCGCCACACCTGCCGCGTGCGCCTGCTGGTCGGCGTGGTAGCTCGAGCGCACCAGAGCGCCGCTGGCGCAATGTGAGAAGCCCATCTTTGCCGCTTCTTCCTCGAACATTCTGAAGGTGTCGGGGTGGACGTAACGGCGTACCGGCAGATGGTGGCCGGTGGGCGCGAGGTATTGGCCGATGGTGAGCATGTCGACCTCGTGGGCGCGCAGGTCGCGCATCACTTCGAGGATCTCGTCGTCGGTCTCGCCCAGGCCGACCATGAGCCCGCTCTTGGTGGGAACGCCGGGAACGCGACGCTTGAAGTCCTGCAGGAGCTTGAGCGAATGGGCGTAGTCGGCCCCCGGCCGCGCTTCCTTGTAGAGCCGGGGCACGGTCTCGAGGTTGTGGTTCATCACGTCGGGCGCGCCGGCCTCGAAGATCGTCAGCGCCTTGTCCAGACGGCCGCGGAAGTCGGGCACCAGGACTTCGATCTGAGTGCGCGGCGAACGTTCGCGCACGGCACCGATGCAATCGACGAAATGCTGGGCGCCGCCGTCGCGCAGGTCGTCGCGGTCGACGCTGGTGATCACCACGTAACGCAGCTTCAGGGCGGCGATGGTCTCGGCGAGCTTGGCCGGTTCCTCCGCGTCGAGCGGATCGGGCCGGCCGTGGCCGACGTCGCAGAAGGGGCAGCGACGGGTGCACTTGTCACCCATGATCATGAAGGTCGCCGTGCCCTTGCCGAAACACTCGCCGATGTTGGGGCAGCTCGCTTCCTCGCACACCGTGACCAGCTTCTGGCTGCGCAGGATGCCCTTGACCTCGTTGAACCGGGTCGATGAGGAAGCCGCCTTCACCCGCAGCCACTCGGGCTTCTTGAGCACCTCGGCCGGCACCACCTTGATCGGGATGCGTGCCGTCTTGGCCTCGCCTTTCTGTTTGGCAGTGGCGTCGTAAGCGGCGGAAGCGGTGTCGAGAGGGGAGGTCATCGCGGTCTTGCCAGAGGGGTAAGCGCCGATTTTACCGGGCCGGGGCGCTCGGCCCGGCCCGCCCCCACCCGCGACCGGGGTTTGCCGAGACTCAGGCCCAGCGCAGCAGGGCTTCGATCAGGGCGCCGGCGGTAAGAAGAATGCCGAACAGCAGTTCGAGCTTGACGGTCGAAAACAGCAGAGCGTTGAACTCGGCGCCGCGGCTGCGCGGCAAGGCGCGGGCCAGGCTCAAGGCCGCCGGCAGGACCGCGAGCACGATCAGCAGCGGCAAACGGCCGCTGTCGCTCGCCGCCACCAACCCGACCAGGACGAAGGGCAGGAGCATCATGCCGGCGTAGACGCGTTCGAAGCTGCGGGGCCCGAGCGCAACCGCCAGGGTGCGGCGGCCGACCTCGGCGTCATGGACCCGGTCGCGGTAGTTGTTGACCGCCAGCACGGCCGCGGCCAGCAGGCCGAGCGCGGCGCCGGCCGCCATCGCCATCCACGACACCGAACCGGCCTGCAGGTAATACGTTCCGCCCACCGCCACCCAGCCGAAAAACACCAGCACCGCGAGTTCGCCCAGCGGGGTGTAGGCGATCGGCCTGGGGCCGCCCATGTAGAGATAGGCGGCGCCGATAGAACCCAGCCCCAGCGCCAGGATGGGCCAGCCGCCCAGCCAGATCAGCGGCAGACCGGCCGCCATCGCGGCGGCCACCGCCACCACCATCGCCACCCGCACCTGGGTCACGGTCAGCCAGCCATGCGAGGTCGCCCGCGGCAGACCGTTGCGGTTGCTGCGTTCGGCGCGGCGAGTGGTGTAGCCGACGTCGTTCTGCAGGTTGGTGATCACCTGCATCAGGATCGAGCCAGCGAGCGTGAGCAGGGCGATCACGAGGTCGAAGCGGCCGGTTTCGGCGAGCGCGACCGAGGTTCCGACCAGCACCGGGGTGACGGCGATCCAGAACGTCTTGGGGCGCAGCGCGACCAGCCAGGCAGCGGCCGAGCCGGGGGCGATGTTCAGCGCGGAAGGGGGAGGAGCGATCGAGTTCACTGTGACAAATGCGATCCAAGTCGTTCCGCCAGCGTGGCTGCCACGGCGGCGGGCGTTGCCGACAGGCCGAGCGTGGCCATGTCGATCGTGCGCAGCCCTGCGTAACCGCAGGGATTGATGCGCGAATAAGGCTCGAGATCCATCGCGACGTTGAGCGAAACGCCGTGATAACTGCAGCCGCGCGTGACCTTGATGCCAAGCGCGGCGATTTTCGCCAGCCCTTCGAATTCACCTGCGCCACCCGGCCAGGGCACGTAGACCCCGGGGGCGCCCTTGACGCGACGGGCATCGGCGCCATAAACGGCGAGGGTCTGGATCGTGGCCTGCTCGATCCGGAACACCAGCTCTTTCACGTAGATGCCAAGCCGGCGCAGGTCGACCAGAGGATAAGCCACCACCTGACCGGGGCCGTGATAGGTCACCTGGCCGCCGCGGTCGGTCGGCACTACCGGAATCTCGCCCGGCAGCAGAAGGTGGTCGAGCTTGCCTGCCTGCCCGAGTGTGAACACCGGCGCGTGTTCGACCACCCAGATCTCGTCCGGCGTCTCGGGGCTGCGCGCGGCCGTGAAGGCGCGCATCGCGTCCCAGGTCGCGCGGTAATCGGCGCGACCCAGGTTGCGGACGATGGCCGCGGGAGAGCAGGTGGTGGTATCCAAGGCTTAGAGGACGATCTTGACCATGGGATGGCCGGTCAGGGCCCGATACAAGGCGTCGAGCTGTTCGCGCGAGGTGGCGTTGACGGTGGCAGTGACCGACAGGTAGTTGCCGTCCTTCGAGACGCGCATCTCGAGCGTTGCCGGCTCGAAATCGGGAGCGTGTTCAAGCACCACGTTCGAGATCGTCTGGGCGAAGTCGTCGTGGCGCCGGCCCATGATCTTGATCGGGAAGGCCATCGGGAACTTCATCACCGATTCCTCGGCGGCGACCTCGGCCGCCGCCGGTTCGGGCGTGTCGAAATCGCGCAGCCGGGCGACGGTGGCTTTCCACGCCGCCGCATCGGTCAGCTTGGCCGCGGCGTACCACTGATGCATCTGCGCGATCACCGGGCCGGGCTTGCCCTTGCCGACCGGCTGGCCGTCGAGCCGGGTCACCGCCATCACCTCGCGCCCGGACGAGGACAGCCACACCTCGTCGGCAGCGCGCAGCTCGGCTTCGCTCACCGGCCGCAGTTCGAGCCGGGCGCCGTGGGCGTTGGCGATGTCGATCACGGCGTCGTAGGTGATGCCGGGCAGGATCAAGCGGCTCTTCATCGGCGCCACGATGGTGCCGTCCTTGACGATGAAGACGTTGCAGGTCGAGGCCTCGGACAGGAAGCCGTCGCGCAGCAGGACGGTTTCGGCCGCGCCGTGTTCGACCGCGTATTGCTTCATCAGGACGTTGCCGAGCAGGGACACGCTCTTGATGTCGCAATGCAACCAGCGCTCGTCGGCATGGGTGACGGCGCTCACGCCGTCGTCGAAGGCCGCGGCGGGAATCTCGGGCCAGGGCTGGGCCACCGCAAACACGGTCGGCGCGACGCCCGCGGGAAAGGCATGGTCGCGCTTGGCGACGCCGCGGGTGACCTGGATGTAGATCGCGATCCGCGGCCACGGCACCGAAGCGATCAGCTTCTGGGTCAAGGCCAGCCAGCGCTCGAGCGTGAAGGGGTTGTCGATCGCCACCGCCGCGAGCGAGCGTTCGAGGCGCTCGAAATGCTCGCGGGCGCGGAAAGGCGCACGCACGCCGTCGACGGTGTCGACCGGCACCACCTCGTAGACCCCGTCGCCGAAAATGAAGCCGCGGTCGAGCACGGGCAGCTTGGCATCGGCGAGGCGGATCCACTCACCGTTCAGGTAACAAGGGGCGTCCTGCCATTCCATCGTCATTTCCTCAGCATCAGTCGGATTGCATCGTACGCACGGCCGAAGAAGCCGGCGGGCCCCACATTCTGCAACGCTACCAGCGGCACTTCGGCCACCACGCGGTCGGCCAGCGTCACCTTGAGCAATCCGACCCGCTCGCCGGCGCGCAGCGGCGCCACCAGCGGGTCGACCCGTTCGATCGTGCTTTTCAGGGCGCTCGCCCCCAGCCGCTGCAGCTCTCCGCGCGGAACCGTGACGTAGACATCGCGGCCGAAGCCGATCGGGACGCTAGAACGGTCGCCCTTCCAGACATCGGGCGAAGCCAGCACCTGGTCGCTCTTGTAAAGACGCAAGGTATCGAACGCCGACCAGCCATAGTTGAGCAGGGTCAGCGCATCCTGCGCCCGCTCGGATTCGCCCGTCGAGCCCAGGACCACGGCAATCAGGCGGCGCTTGAAAGCGGCCTCGCCGCTGCCCTGCTCGCGCACGCCGGTGGCGACGATGCACCAGCCGGCGGCGGCCGTCTGACCAGTCTTGAGACCGTCGACGGTCGAATCCGCCCACAGCAGACGGTTGCGGTTGGCCTGCTTGATGCCGCCGTAGTTCATCTCGCGGACCGCAAAAACCGCCGCCTCCTGCGGGTAGTCGGCCAGCAGCCGCTCGGCCAGGCGGGCCAGGTCGGCCGCGCTCGAATATTGCTGCGGGTCCGACGCGCCGGTAGGATTGGCAAAACGGGTGTTCTTGAGGCCGAGGCGGCGCGCCTCGTCGTTCATGCGCTGCACGAAATCCGGCACCCTGCCCGCCACGTGTTCGGCCAGCGCCACCGCGGCGTCGTTGCCCGACACCACTGCCATGCCCGTGAGCAACTCGGCCACCGTGACGGGTTTGCCGGGCTCGATGAACATGCGCGAGCCGACCTTGCCCGGCGCAGCGAACGCCGCCGGCGAGACCTTGACCACGTCGGTCGCGGCGATCCGCTTCTCGGCCAGCGCAGTGAAGACCACGTACGCCGTCATCAGCTTGGTGAGCGAGGCCGGCTCGAGCGGCCGGTCGGCGTCTCGCGCCGCCAAGGTCGCCCCGCTCGCGGCATCAAGCAGCACCCAGGCGCGGGCACCGAGGTTGGGCTGGGCGCAGGCCAGCCCGGCAAACAGCAGTGCGGCGACAAAGGCAAAACAGCGGGACAAGATCGGCAGAGGCATCGGCGGTTTATGACGCAAAAAGGCGAAGCCGCGGTAAAGAGCGCGGCAAACCGGCAAAGATACGCCCGAGCGCTCCCCCCGAGACATGGGGGCTTGCGCTCGGAAGCTGGGGTTTACGCCTAACGCAGCGCCCGCAGATAGTCCTGCCCCGCCGCCATACCCTTGGCAGCGGAAACCACGCGTTCGGCCTCGCGCAGGCGCTCGCGGAACTCTTCGGGAGCACGGCAGGCCTCGATCTTGACCGCCAGCGAGTCGGCGTCCGGGCCGAGGCGGGCGAACAGTTCACGCACCGCGCGCCGCTTGGCGGCATCGAGCGCCAGCCCGGGCTCGATCGCGGCCGGCGGTCCGATCGCCCCGTCGATGGTGGGAACGTCGAGCGGATCGGCGGCCTCGCGCACCGGATCGACGACCGGCACCACCAAACCGAGAGAGAGCAGCAGCTCGATGGTGTCGTCGAGCGTGCCGGCGGGCACGAGCGCAGCAAGTTCGTCGGCGCCGCGTTTGCCGTCGGCCATGATCAGCAGGCGCCGCTGGGTCATCGACAAACGTGTGCTGCGGGTAGCCACTTCGGCCAGCCCTGCCGCCGTCTTGGCGTAAATGGGTACGTCGCTCATGGATCCGATCGTGCAGACAGAACCGGCGCGCCGATAGCGCGCATTTCTCGGCAAGCCGCGCCACGCGCGGCCTCCGGCTAGCTTCTATAGGCTGGCGTCGAGCGCGTCAATGCCGCTTTCGCAAGCCAGGTTCAACATCACCAGACGTTTGAGCTGGGTCAGCCGGCGGTGGAAGAAGTGGTCCGCCCCGGGGAGAACTATCACCGGCAGGTTCTGCGGCCGCGCCCAGTCAAATACGTCCGCGAGCGGAATCGTGTCATCGAGTTCGCCGTGGATCACGATCGCAGCCGGGTCGACCTCCGGCATCGCCCACTTGCCGGCGGCGCTGCCGACCAGAACCAGACGCTGCGGCGGCACCTCTCGCGCGGCCCGCGCCACGACGAAACTGCCGAACGAAAACCCGGCGTATGCCAGCGGCAGCTCGGGCGCCAGGCGCGAACTCACTGCCTCCAGTTCCGGCACCTCGCGCACCACGCGCAGGAAATCCTCGGTCTCGCCGCGGCCGGCGTCGTGCTGCCCCTCGGTCTGACCCACTCCGCGGAAATTCTTGCGCACCGCCAGCCAGCCCAGCGCGACAAAGGCACGGGCGAGTGTGGTGACGACCTTGTTGTCCATCGTCCCGCCAAACAGCGGGTGCGGGTGAGCGATGAAGGCGACGCCGCGCGGCGGCCGCGCCGGCCAGTCGAGCGCCAGTTCGATCCGGCCCACCGCGCCAGAGAGGAACAGGCGTTCGGTCTGCGGCGTCATCAGATCTTGAGGCGTTCGACCGGGCGGCCGTGCACCAGGTGTTCGTCGATGATTTCGTCGATGTCGGTCTGGTCGACGTAGGTGTACCAGGTCGCCTCGGGGTAGATCACGAGGCAGGGGCCTTCGCTGCAGCGGTCCAGGCAGCCGGCTTTGTTGATGCGGACCTCACCCTTGCCGTTGAGTTTCATCTGCTTGATGCGCTGCTTGGCGTAGGCGTGCATCTCGACCGCGCCGCTGGCGGCGCAGCACTGCGAACCGTCGTCGCGCTGGTTGGTGCAGAAGAAGACGTGGTGCTTGAAATAGCTCATGGCGGGCTCGCGCAGATGAACCCCTATTATAGGGAGCGGCCTGCCCGGCGCCTGGCCACGCTGGCCCAGGCCAGCCACAGCGCAGCCGCGTAAGGCCAGACCGTCGACAGCCAATGCGCCACCGCGTAAGCATGAGTGGTGCGGCCCGGGCGCCAGACCTGCAGCGTCACCGCGTAATACGGATTCTCCGGCACGGCGTTGACGGCCAGGACCAGCACCAGAACGGCCAGCAGGCCAAGCCGCGGCAGCCAGCGCACCGGACCGAACGCCGCCGCCGCCAGCGCCAGCGAACCGAGGACGAGCCCGCCCAGGGCGCCGGGGGTGAGCCAGATGAATGCCCGCTCGGCGCCGAACTGGTCGCCGGCCGACAAGGTGCGGACGGCCAGCGCCAGCACCAGCAGCCCCGCCAGCAGCGGCAGCCGCGGCGCGCCGGGGCGCATCGCGCTCGCGGCCAACAAGCCCGCCGCCAGCACCGCGGCGGTCACGATCACCGCCTCGGCGAGCACGTATTCGGCCGGGCCGAAGCGAGCCAGATGAAGGCTCTCGAGCCGGCCGCCCAACGCCGTCACGAGCGACTGGGCCGAGGCCAGCCAGTGGCCGTTGGCAAACAGCATCGGCTCGGGGTAGATCTGCGCCAGCGGCCACAGGCAGGCAAGCAGCAGCGCCACCTGCGCCCGCGGCTCGAACCAGCGGGCCCTCAGCTGCGCCAGCCGCCCCCGGTCGATCAGCGACCCGGCCACCGGCAGCGCCACCAGCGCGCCCAGCAGACTGCCGCCGACGTTGGCAAACCAGTCGAGGTTGGACGGCACTCGCACCGGCAGCCAGGTCTGAACACTTTCGATCAGGCCCGACAGCAGCACCCCGGCCACGACCGCCAGGACTAGCGCGGCCACACCGCGCAGGCGCGGGTACAGCGCCAGCACCATCAGAAAGCCGAGCGGCAGGTAACCCAGCACGTTGACCGCCACGTCAAAAACGGTGAAATAACGCGGCAAGGGCGCGTCCATCCAGGCCCAGGGCGCCACCCCCAGGTCGCGCCAGCCCGACCACGGC
This sequence comes from Pseudomonadota bacterium, assembly GCA_023443095.1. GTDB lineage: Bacteria > Pseudomonadota > Gammaproteobacteria > Burkholderiales > Burkholderiaceae_F > JAEZVV01. Next base: position 14,970 of record JAEZVV010000013.1, on the reverse strand, counting down.
GTCAGGCTGGCGAACACGATCAACAGCGCCCAGGCGAGACACAACAGCCGCGCGGTCAGAGACGCGCGCGGTGGCCAGGGCTGGAAATCGAGCTTCGGCTTCATGGCCGACATTGTGCCCATCGGCGGCCTTGCCTGCCCCGGCTGCTAGAGTCTGGGCCGAGGAACTCCCCATCTTGGACCCGCTCTTGATCACCGATCCCGCCGCTCTTGCCGGCTTGCTGGCCGAACGCGGCTGCCGCTGCACGGTTGAATCCGTCGAGCTGACCGGCTCGACCAACAGCGATCTGGTGGCGCGTTGCCGCAGCGGGCGCCCGCTCCAGCCGCTGCTGCGGGTGGCGGCCCACCAGAGCGGCGGCCGTGGCCGCCTGGGCCGCCGCTGGCAGACCGAGCCCGGCCAGGCCCTGCTGTTTTCGGTCGCTCTCCCGCTCGACGCTCCGCCCGCCGCCGTGCCCGCGGTCACGCTCGCCTGCGGCGTCGCCCTGGCCGAGGTCTGCCGCCAGCGCGGCGCGGCGGTGACCATCAAGTGGCCTAATGACGTATGGCTCGACGGCCGCAAGCTCGCCGGGATCCTGTCCGAACTGGCGGTCGACGCCCAGGGCCAGCGCAGCCTGGTCGTCGGCGTCGGCATCAACCTCGAACTCGACGCCGCGGCGCGCGCGACGCTCGGCTCGCCCGCCGCCGCGCTCGCCGACGCCCTGCCCGAAGCCGCGCGGCCCGAGTTCCGAGCGGCCTGGCTGGCCGACTTCGGCGCCGCCTTGATCGCTGCGATCGAGACCTATCTGGCTCAGGGCCTTGCGCCATTTGTCGAACGCTGGGCCGGGCTCGACGCCATGCGCGACCGTGCCGTCGAGATCCGCCAGGGCGAAACCGTACTCGCCCGCGGCCTGGCGCGCGGAATCGACCAACAGGGCTGCCTTCTGCTCGAAGCCGGCGGCCGCCTCGTCCCCATCACCGGCGGCGACGTTTCCCTAAGGGTGGCGGCATGAGCGCGCTGCTGATCGACATCGGCAACACCGCGCTCAAATGGGCCTGGGCCGATGCTCCGGCCGATCCGCAAACCCTGGTCCACGCCGGACTCGCCGACTTGCGCGGCGCTCTGCGCGAGCGCTGGGCCGGGCTGGCACCGACCCGCGTCCTTGGCTGCAGCGTGGCGGCCGACCTCGTGGTCCATGCGGTCGAAGACGCGCTTCCCGGCCAGCGCGTCGAATGGCTGCGCGCACAGCCGCGCTTCGACGGCAGTTTCACCCTGGTCAACGGCTACCTCGACCCGCTGACCCTGGGTACCGACCGCTGGCATGCCGCCGTCGGCGCGACCAGCCTCGACCCCGGCGAAGCGCTGCTGGTCGTCCATGTCGGCACCGCCACCACGGTCGACAGCATCCTGCCCCAGGCCGACGGCAGCCTGCGTTTTGCCGGCGGCCGGATCGCCCCCGGACCGGTGCTGATGCGCGACAGCCTGGCCCGCGGCACGGCCCGCCTGCCACACGCCCGGGGCTCGTACCGGGACTTTCCCGGCAACACGATGGACGCGATCATCAGCGGCGTGCTCGATGCCCAGGCCGGCCTGGTCGAACGCGCCGCCCGCGCCATGCGGGCGGCCGGCCACGACCCGCGCCTGGTGCTCGCCGGCGGCGCCGCGCAGGAAATCGCGCCGCTGCTGCTGCCGGCATTCGAACGCGCCGAGGTGAAACACAATCTCGTGTTACGCGGCCTGGCCCTGCGCTCCGAACACGAATAAACGAATGAAGCGATGAGAAGCCTGTTTTTTTTCCTGCTCGCCTGCTGCCTTGCCGTTTTCGCCTGGCAGCAAGGTTATTTCGGCGAACTGCCGGCTCCCGGCCGGGAGCCCGAACGGCTGGCGCGGCAGGTTGCGCCCGACTCCGTGCGCCTGCTGTCGGCCGAACAGGCCGCGCAACTGAAGACCGCTCCGGCTCCGGCTGCACCTGCAACCCAGGCCTGTCTGGAGTTCGGCGATTTTGAAGGCGCCGAGCTCGCCCGCGTCAAGGAAGGCCTGGCGGGGTTGAACCTGGGCGACAAGCTGAGCGTACGCACGGTCGAAGGCGCAGGCTGGTACATGGTCTACCTGCCGCCCGCCCGCAGCCGCGCCGAAGCCGAACGCCGCGCCGACGAGCTGCGGGCCCAGGGCGTGCGCGACATCGCCGTGATCGGCGACGGCTCGCCCTACCGCAACGGCCTGGTCCTGGGTTCCTTCCGCGACCCGAACGCCGCCAAGGAACACGCGGCGGCGCTGGAAAAACGCGGAATCAAGGGCGTGCGCACGCCCGATCGGCCCTCGGGCAGCAGTTCGGCCACCCGTTTCACCCTGCACGACATCGACCCCGAGCAACGCACCAAGCTCGACGCGCTGGCGCAGGCCTTCCCGCAAAGCAAACTCGCGACCTGCCCCGCCAACGGCAAAGCAGCGCCGTAGTCGGCTCCGGCGGTCGGGATCAGTCCGCCGACAGCTCGGCCAGCCGCTGGCGCATTGCCTCGCGCAGCGCCGGCAGGGACTCGCGGCGGGCGGCCAGGGCGGCGGCCGCCGGTTCGCGCTGGCGCTCTCCCCACACCGATTGCGGGAAATGGGCGTCGTCGGCAAAACGCGGGATCACATGCCAATGCAGGTGCGGCACCATGTTGCCGAAAGCAGCAAGGTTGATCTTGGCCGGCGCCAGCACGTCCCGCTGCGCCAGCTCGACCGCGTTGACCGCGGCCATCACGTGGCCGCGCTGGGCGACGGAAAGATCGCTCATCTCCGCCACGTGTTCGTTCCAGATCACGCGGACAAAGCCCGGGTAGTTGGCGTCGTCGATCAGCACCACGCGCAACTCATCGTCGCGCCAAAGCAACTCTCCGCCGTCGCCTGCGCACAATTCACATCCCAACCGCTTCATCCTCTGGCCCCCTCATCGTATCGTTGGCTGATTCACCGCTCTGCCAATCGCCATGCGAGCTCTGCTACTCGCCGTTTTCTCTCTCGTCCTGTCGGCTTGCGCCGCACCCGATCCGACAAGTGCCAGCTCAAGCGCCGAACCCGGCCAAACCCTCACCGGTTCCAACATCGTCCGCCGTCAGCGCGACACCAACACGGCCCCGGTGAAAGTCGGCTCGCGCGAGACGGCTGAAACCCTGATCCGCGATCCAGCTTCGGCCACGGTGTCCGCCGGCCGATAAGGTTCGCGCGGGGACTCAACGTCCCAGCATCAGCGCCCAGGTGAGCAGCAGCGCCACCGCCACTCCGCCCAAAGCGAAAAGCGCGGCGCGCACTCGACTGCGCATGAGCTCGACTCGCGCCACCAGTTGGGCGTTCTGCTGGGCCAGCTGGTTGATCAGCGCCGACGATTGCTCCATCTGCCGCTGCAGGCCGGCCACCTTCGATTCCAGCTCGGCCACCCTGGCTGCCGAGACCGCGTCCTGCGGCGCTGCCGGCTCGGCCTCGCTGGCCGGTGCCGGCTCGGACTGACGCCGCGCGCTTTTCCACAATTTCTGGGCGCCGTCGGCGATCGCCGGCGCATTGCTGATCACGTCCCCCCAGGGGACGCTTTTGAGGACGGTCATCCAACCGATAGCCATCAGTCTTCTCCTACAGCTCGGGCGCGGCGTCGATCGGGCTCGCAGCTCGAGCAATAAAAACGGCGGGCCTGGCCCGCCGTCGGCAGAACCAGGGCAGCGCCCTGGTTCGCGGTTTACACCAGCACCCGTTCGATCCCGCCCTGATTGGCGCGGGCCACGTAGTCGGCCATCCAGTTCTCGCCCATCAGGTGGCGCGCCATCTCGACCACGATGTAGTCGGCCGAGGTATCGCTGTCGTCGTCGTAGCGCGCCAGACCCTGCAGACAGCTTGGGCACGAGGTCAGGACCTTGACCTTGCCGTCAAAACCGTCGGCGCGCAACTTGCCGGCCGTCTTTTCCATTTCTTCCTGCTTGCGGAATCGCACCTGGGTCGCGATGTCGGGCCGGCCCACGGCGAAGGTTCCGCTCTCGCCGCAGCAGCGCTCGCTCTTGAGCACCTTGGCGCCGTCGGCGGTGGCAACGAGCGAGTTGACCGTCTTCAGGGCGTCGCCGTTTTTGAGTGGCGAATGGCAGGGATCGTGGTACATGTAACGCGTGCCCTGCACACCCTCGAGCTTGATGCCTTTCTCGAGCAGGTACTCGTGGATGTCGACGATGCGGCAGCCGGGGAAGATCTCCTCGAACTTGTAGGTCTCGAGCTGATCGAAGCAGGTGCCGCAGCTCACCACCACGGTCTTGATGTCGAGGTAGTTGAGCGTGTTGGCGACGCGGTGGAAGAGCACCCGGTTGTCGGTGATCATCTTCTCGGCCACGTCCATCATGCCGCTGCCGCGTTGCGGGTAGCCGCAGCACAGGTAGCCCGGCGGCAACACGGTCTGCACGCCGGCGTTCCACAACATCGCCTGCGTCGCCAGGCCGACCTGCGAGAACAGCCGCTCCGAACCGCAGCCCGGGAAATAAAACACCGCTTCGGTGTCGGCCGTGGTCGCGGCGGGGTCGCGGATGATGGGCACGTAGCGGGCGTCTTCGATGTCGAGCAGGGCACGTGCGGTGCGCTTGGGCAGTCCGCCCGGCATCTTCTTGTTGACGAGATGGATCACCTGTTCGACCACCGGCGCCTTGCCGGTGGTGGCCGGCGGATGCTGGGTCTGCGCCCGCCCCGCCACCTTGAAGAAACTCGCCCCCAGGCGCTGCGCCTCGTAGCCGAGCGCGATCACGTGTTTGGCGAACTTGATCGTCTCCGGTCCCTTGGCGTTGAGGAAGAACATTGCCGCCGCCTTGACCGGGTTGAGCCGCTTCTTGCCCAGGCGGCGCAGCAGATCCTGCATCGCCATGCTGACGTCGCCGAAGTCGATATTGACCGGGCAGGGCTTCTCGCAGCGGTGGCAGATGGTGCAGTGGTCGGCGACGTCGGAGAACTCGTCGAAGTGCCGGATCGACACCCCGCGCCGGGTCTGTTCCTCGTAGAGGAAGGCCTCGATCAGGAGCGAGGTGGCGATGATCTTGTTGCGCGGCGAGTAGAGCAGGTTGGCGCGCGGAACATGGGTGCTGCACACCGGCTTGCACTTGCCGCAGCGCAGGCAGTTCTTGATCGCGTCAGAGATCGACTTGATGTCGCTCTGCTGCATGATGATCGACTCGTGCCCGAGCAGGTTGAAGCTGGGCGTGTAGGCATTGGCCAGGTTCGCGCTGTGGCGCAGCTTGCCGGCGTTGAAATGGCCCTTGGGATCGATCCGGTCGAGATAGTCGTGGAAGGGCTTCAGTTCCTCCTCGGTCATGAACTCGATCTTGGTCAGGCCGATGCCGTGTTCGCCCGAGATCACCCCGCCCAGCTCGCGCGCGACTTTCATCACGTGAGCGACCGCCGCGTTGCCGGTCTGCAGCATCTCGTAGTCGTCGGAGTTGACCGGGATGTTGGTGTGCACGTTGCCGTCTCCCGCGTGCATGTGCAGGGCGATGAAAACGCGGCCGCGCAGGACCCGCTTGTGGATCGCGTCGATCTCGGCCATCACCGGCAGGAAGGAGGCGCCGCTGAAGATGCGGTCGAGCGGAGCCCGGATCTCGGTCTTCCACGAGATTCTCAGCGTGTGGTCCTGGACCAGGTCGACCAGCTTCTCGTCGGCGCGCTCGTTGAACACGCTGGTGAGGTGGGTGACGCCCAGGCGCGCCAGCTCGGGCGCGGCCGCCGGCACCGGCGCGTCGAGGTAGTCGAGGATGTAGGTCCAGCGCTCGCGCGCGAAAGCGATCAGCTCGCGCGCCTGGGGCAGGCGGTCGGCGAGCAGCTCGGCGCGGTTAAGGCGGTCGACCTCGACGTCGTCGGTCCGGGCGAGCTTGAACTCGGTGGCGAGGTAGGCGTCGAGCGCGGCCAGCATCGCCAGCTTGTTCTTGATCGAACATTCGATGTTGAAGCGTTCGACCGAGTCGGTGTAGTCGCCCATGCGCGCGAGCGGAATCACCACGTCTTCGTTCAGCTTGAAGGCATTGGTGTGGCGGCTGATCGCAGCGGTCTTGGCGCGCTCGTGCCAGAACTGCTTGCGCGCCTCGGGGCTGACGGCAATGAAACCCTCGCCCGACCGGGCGTTGGCCATGCGCACCACTTCGCTGGTGGCGCGCGCCACCGCAGCGTCGTCGTCGCCGACGATATCGCCCACCAGGACCATCTTCGGCAGCGTGCCGCGCTTGCTCTTGGTCGGGTAGCCGACCGCGGCCAAGTAGCGGTCGTCAAGGTGCTCGAGGCCGGCGAGCATCACGCCTTCGGGCTGGGCGCCGAGGAAGTCGGTGATCTCGACGATCGCCGGCACCGCGTTGCTGGCCGGGCCGAAGAACTCGAGGCAGACCGTGCGGCCGTGTTGGGGCAGTTTGTGCAGGACCCAGCGCGCCGAGGTGATCAGGCCGTCGCAGCCCTCCTTCTGCACCCCGGGCAGGCCGCCCAGGTATTTGTCGGTCACGTCCTTGCCGAGGCCGGCCTTGCGGAAGCGGCTGCCCGGCAGCTCGAGCACCTCGCGCTTCAGGATGCGGGCAGCGTCGGGCGCCTCGGTCCCGTCCTTCCAAACGATTTCAAAACGCACCAGCGGCTGGTCGTGGATCTTGCCGAGGTTGTGTTCGAGCCGGGTCACTTCGACCCAGTTGCCTTCGGGGTCGACCATCCGCCACCAGGCCAGGTTGTCGAGCGCCGTTCCCCACAACACCGCCTTCTTGCCGCCGGCGTTGAGCGCAATGTTGCCGCCGACGCAGGACGAATCGGCCGAAGTCGGGTCGACTGCGAACACCAGGCCGGCGGCGTCGGCCGCGTCGGACACGCGGCGGGTGACGGTGCCGGCGCCCGACAGGACCGTCGGCACCTGCTGCTTCACGCCCGGCAGGGTGGTCGGCACCACCTCGCCGATGCGGTCGAGCTTTTCGGTGTTGATCACCGCGCTTTGGGCCGACAAAGGCACGCAGGAGCCGGTGTAGCCGGTGCCGCCCCCGCGCGGGATGATGGTCAGACCGAGTTCGATACACGAACGCACCAGGCCCGGGATCTCGAGTTCGCTGTCGGGATAGAGCACCACGAAGGGGTACTCGACCCGCCAGTCGGTGGCGTCGGTCACGTGCGCCGAACGGGCAAAACCGTCGAAGCAGACGTTGTCGCCGCGGGTGTGTTTGGCGAGCGACTTGCGCACGCGGCGGCGCAGGTCCTCGGTTGCGGTGAAGCTGTCGGAAAACGCCTTGACTGCGCGCCGGGCCGCCTCGAGCAGCAGGCCGACCTTGGCGTTACGGTCGGCGTCGGAATCGTCGCGGCGCTTTTCGATCTCGCCCAGGCGGTGGTGCAAGGCCTCGATCAGCAGGGCGCGACGCTTCGGGCTGTCGAGCAGGTCGTCCTGCAGATAGGGGTTGCGCTGGACGACCCAGATGTCTCCCAGCACTTCGTACAACATGCGCGCACTGCGGCCGGTGCGGCGCTCGACCCGGAGCTCGTCCAACACGCGCCAGGCGTCGGCGCCCAGCAGGCGGATGACGATCTCGCGGTCGGAGAACGAGGTGTAGTTGTACGGGATCTCGCGCAGCCGCGCCGGAGCTTCGGCGACGGGCGCGGCCGGCAAATCGGCCTGGGGCGGGAGCGGGGCGTTCATGGATCTCACACTCCGCCATGGTCGGCACAAGGCGACCACGGCATGGATAAAGACGCCGCCCAAGTGGCGGCGTCAGGAAAGCGGCTCGATGACGAGGCCATCGAGGGATTAGGCCAAGTGAATATTATCTTCCGCATTGCAGCGAAGACCCGGATGGCCTGCCCGAACCTGCGGGTTCTTGCCCATGGACAAGTCCCGCCCGGGTAAGCACCCAGTCAGACAACCAAGGGCGGCTCTTCCATCGCCGCCACCTGCTCGCGCAGCTCGAGGATGCGCGCCTCCCAGTAGCGCGGACTGTCGAACCAGGGGAAGGCCGCCGGGAACGCCGGATCATGCCAGCGGCGGGCGATCCAGGCCGAATAATGGATCAGGCGCAGCGTGCGCAGCGCTTCGATCAGGTTCAGCTCACGCCGGTCGAACTCGGCAAAATCCTCGTAGCCGGCCAGAAGGTCGGAGAGGCGCCGCTGCTGCTCCGCCCGCTCGTGGCCCAGCAGCATCCAGAGGTCCTGCACCGCCGGCCCCATGCGGCTGTCGTCGAAGTCGACAAAATGCGGGCCGCTGCTTTTCACACCGTCGGTCCACAAGACATTGCCCTCGTGCACGTCGCCGTGCAGCCGCAGCTGGCGCACCGGCCCCGCACGTTCGAAAGCAAGCGCGACCCCGTCGAGCGCCTGCTGCGACACCCCGGCGTAGACGTCGGCGAGCTCGGGCGGCAGATAGCCGCTGGCGAGCAGGTAGGCACGTGGCTCGGTCCCGTAGCTGCTTGGGTCGAGCGCCGGCCGCAACGCGTAAGGACGGCTCCCGCCGACCGCGTGGATGCGACCGAGAAACCGCCCCAGCCACTCGAGCGTGGCTGAGCTTTCGAGCTCGGGCGCGCGGCCGCCGCGGCGCGGGAATAACGCGTAGCGGAAACCTGCATGGTGCAGCAGGGTCGATCCGCCGATGGGAAGCGGCGCCACTGCCGGCACCTCGGCCTCGACCAGTTCGGCCAGAAAGGCGTGCTCTTCGAGGATCTGCTCATCCGACCAGCGGCCAGGACGGTAGAACTTCGTGATCACGAAGTTCGAGCCGTCGAGCGGCTCGTCGAGCCCGACCTGGAACACCCGGTTTTCGTAGCTGTTGAGCGCCAGCACCTGGCCGGCCGCGTACAGACCGGTCGCATCAATAGCATCGAGCACGGTGTCCGGCGTCAAACCGGCAAAGGGTGGAGTCGTCGGATCGGTCATACGCACATGCTACCTTTGCACTGCACCATTTCGAGGAGGAAGGGCATGCCAGCCCAGGAATATTTGCGCAGGATTCTCACCGCTCGCGTCTACGACGTGGCCATCGAGTCGCCGCTCGAACTCGCGCCACGGCTGTCGGAGCGCCTGCACAACCGCATCCTCCTCAAGCGCGAAGACCTGCAGCCCGTGTTCAGCTTCAAGCTGCGCGGCGCCTACAACAAGATGGTCAAGCTGAGTCCGGCCGAACGCGAACGCGGCGTGATCGCCGCCTCGGCCGGCAACCACGCCCAAGGCGTGGCGCTGGCGGCGCAGCGGCTCGGCTGCAAGGCCGTGATCGTGATGCCGGTGACCACCCCGGCGGTCAAAATCGAGGCCGTCCGGACCCGCGGCGCGGAAGTGGTCCTGTTCGGCGACTCGTTTTCCGACGCCGCGGCCCATGCCGTGCAACTGCAAAACGAACGCGGCCTGACCTTCGTCCACCCCTTCGACGACCCCGACGTGATCGCCGGCCAGGGCACCGTGGCGATGGAAATCCTGCGCCAGTACCATCCCGGCGAACACGGGCCGATAGACGCGATTTTCGTCGCCATCGGCGGCGGCGGCCTGATCTCCGGCGTGGCCACCTACGTCAAGGCGCTGTACCCGGCGATCAAGGTAATCGGGGTCCAAACCAAGGACTCGGACGCGATGCGGCAGTCGCTCGAAAAGGGCGAACGGGTCGAGCTGAGCGAAGTCGGCCTTTTCTCCGACGGCACCGCCGTCAAGCTGGTCGGCCGGGAGACCTTCCGCCTGTGCCAGCACTACGTCGACGAGGTCATCACGGTCGACACCGATGCCTTGTGTGCCGCGATCAAGGACGTGTTCCAGGACACCCGCTCCATCCTCGAGCCCGCCGGCGCGCTGGCGGTGGCCGGCATGAAGGCCTGGGTGAGCCGCGAGAAGGCCAAAGGCAAGACCCTGGTGGCGATCGCCTGCGGCGCCAACATGAACTTCGACCGCCTGCGCTTCGTCGCCGAACGCGCCGAAGTGGGCGAGCAGCGCGAAGCGGTGTTCGCGGTCACCATCCCCGAAGCTCGCGGCAGCTTCAAGCGTTTCTGCGAGCTGGTTGGCAACCGCAACGTCACCGAGTTCAACTACCGCATCGCCGACGCCAAAGCGGCGCACATCTTTGTCGGCGTCCAGCTCACCCGGCGCGACGACGCCCAGGTGCTGGCGCGCACCTTCGAGCGCGCCGGTTTCCCCACGCTCGACCTGACCGACGACGAACTCGCCAAGCAACACTTGCGTCACATGGTGGGCGGGCATAGCGAACTCGCCGGCAACGAAAAGCTCTATCGCTTCGAGTTCCCCGAGCGTCCGGGCGCCTTGATGAAGTTTCTCTCGACTATGGCGCCCGACTGGAACATTTCGCTCTTCCATTACCGCAACCAGGGCGCCGACTATGGCCGCATCCTGGTCGGCATGCAGGTGCCGGCGGCCGACCAGGAGCAGTTCCAGGCCTTCCTCGCCGCGCTCGGCTACCGCTGCTGGGACGAAAGCGCCAATCCCGCTTACCGCCTGTTCCTCGGCTGACCCGCTCCGCGCGAAAAATCCGCAGCCCGCGCCACGACATTTGCGCGCGGGCTGCGCTTCAGATTCTTCCGCCCCGGCGTGGAATCGTCGCGTGATGCGCAAGGGCTTCGCGCCGCATAGTGATCCCCACGCGACCACCCGGTCGCTGCGCAGCAAGGGGGCTCATCATGGCGAACGCTCTGGGCATCACCGGCGAATTCTCGGTCGACCAGTGGCTGATCTCGGCCTTCCGAGCTGAACGAGCTCCCCGCCGCGCGCGTCGCGCCCGCCAGGCGGCGCGCAACCAAATCATCGAGCCGCTGCGCCCGGCGGGGGTGGGCTTGATCTACTGGATCTCGCTCGCCACCACCGTCACCGCCTGGCTGCTGCGCTAATGCCTTCAGCCGCGATCGAGCAGTTCGACCCCGCCTGCGGCGTCGAGCACCACCTCGTACACCGCTCGCTGATTGCCCTGCATGTCTTCGAGCACCGCGCTCTGCGGCAGTTCGGGCAGGTTGGCCGCGATGAAACGCTCCGCTTCGAAGCGGGTGGCGAAGTTCTCGATCCCGTCCTCGTAGATCAGGACCACCTGGGTGACGACGTCGCGCCGCATCTCATTCCACCGCGGCCACGATGCCCGCCACCGCGGCCGTCAGCTGCTTCACGTAAGGAATGTGCAGGAACTCGTTGGGACCGTGGGCGTTGGACTGCGGCCCCAGCACGCCGGTGATGAGGAACTGCGCGCGCGGGAAGGCCTCGCCCAGCATGTTCATGAAGGGGATGGTTCCGCCTTCGCCCAGCCAGGCGGCGTCCTTGCCCCACACCGAGCGCGACGCGGCATCGACCGCACGCTGCAGCCAGGGCGCGGTCGACGGCGCGTTCCAGCCCGAGGCAGCGGCTTCGGCCTCGAAGCTGACCTTGGCGTTGTAAGGCGGGTTCTCGCTAAGGATGCGGCGCAAGGCGGCCGCGGCCCGTTCGCCGTCGACCAGCGGCGGAATGCGCAGGCTGAGCTTGAACGTGGTCTTGGGCCGCAGGACGTTGCCGGCCGAATCGATCGCCGGGAAACCCGCCGCCCCCGTCACCGACAGCGCGGGGCGCCAGGTGCGGGCGAGGATGCCTTCGACCGGATCGGTGGTCGTGGGCATCGCATGGGCGTGGCCGTCGGGACCGTGGTTGCAGCCGACCCACGGAAACTCGCGCCAGACCTGGTCGCCCAGGATCTGACCCGCGAGCTTGGCCTGGACTTCGCGCTCGGCGGGGATCTCGGCATGGAAGACCGGGTCGAGCACGCGCCCGGTGGCCGGATCGTCGATGCGGTTCATCAGCTGGCGCGCGATGCGGAAGGAGCTCGGCACGATGCCGCTCGCCTTGCCCGAATGCACGCCTTCGGTCAGCACTTCGACCGTCAGGGTGCCGCCGACCAGACCGCGCAGCGAAGTCGTGACCCACAGCTGCTCGTAGTTGCCGCAGCCCGAATCCAGACCGGCAACCAGGGCCACGTCGCCCAGGCGGGGTTTGAGCAGATCGAGGTAAAAGGGCAGGTCGGGCGAGCCGGATTCCTCGCAGGTCTCGATGATGCCGACGCAGCGCGGCCGCGCCACGCCCTGGGCGTCGAGCGCGGCCAGGATGCTCAGCGCGGCGTAGATCGCGTAGCCGTCGTCGGCCGCACCGCGGCCGTACAACTTGCCGTTTTCGATCACCGGAGTCCACGGGCCGAGATCCTCGCGCCAGCCCGTCATCTCGGGCTGCTTGTCGAGGTGGCCGTAGAACAGCACGGTCTTGTCGTTGCCGCGGCCGCCGGTGGCTGGCACATCGAAGAAGATGCAAGGGGTGCGGCCGGGGATCTCGACCACCTCGAGCACCATGCCTTCGATCTTTTGCGCCGCCGCCCACAGGTAGGCCGACTGCACCACGTCCCGCAGAAAACCATGTTCGGCCCAGCTCGCGTCAAAGCCCGGCGACTTGGCGGGAACCTTGACGTAATCGACCAGGCGGGGAATCAGGTCCTCGTCCCACTTGTGGTCGGTAATGGCTTTCAGTTCGGCGAGATTCATAAGCGGCTCCGGGCGGCAGGAGCTTGAAGCTTAATGAATCCGGACGAGCGCCGCGAAGCCGCCCGGGTGGATTCCCGCACAGCGACCGACCGCTTGACCTTCGGCAAACGGCCGCCGACCAAGCCGTCGTCTACTGCGCGACGGACTGGACGTCATCCAGCCACCGGACGTCATCCGGAATTACCGGACCGCGCCCCGTGAAACAGCAACAGGAGTCAGGATGTCACTCAAAACCATCGCGATCGGCGCCGGCTTCGCCGCCATCGCCACCGCGTCCATGATCACGCATGCGACCATGGCCGAACCGATCAAGCCGATCCAGCCTGCCAAGATCACCCAGCCCGCCCTGGTCGAGCTGGGCAAGAAGCTTTATTTCGAGCCGCGCCTGTCAGGTTCGGGCTTCATCTCGTGCAACTCCTGTCACAACCTAAGCATGGGCGGCACCGACAACCTGAAGACCTCGATCGGCCACAAGTGGGCGCAGGGTCCGATCAACTCGCCGACGGTGCTCAACTCCAGCCTCAATGTCGCCCAGTTCTGGGACGGCCGCGCCAAGGATCTGGCCGAACAGGCCGGCGGCCCGATCGCCAACCCGCTGGAAATGGCGTTCAAACACGAGCTCGCGGTCGATGTCCTGGCCTCGATGCCGGGCTACCGCGCCAAGTTCAAGAAGGTGTTCGGCAGCGACAAGATCGACATCACCGGCATCACCAAGGCGATCGCCGCTTTCGAGGAGACCCTGGTCACCCCCGACTCGCGTTTCGACCTCTGGCTGAAGGGTGACAAGAAGGCGCTGAGCAAGGACGAACTTGCCGGCTACCAGCTGTTCAAGACCAGCGGCTGCGTGGCCTGCCATAACGGCGAAGCTGCGGGCGGCAACTCATTCCAGAAGATGGGCATCGTCAAGCCCTACAACACCGCGAACAAGGCCGAAGGCCGGATCGCGGTGACCGGCAAGGACGGCGACCGCTTCAACTTCAAGGTGCCGACCCTGCGCAACGTCGAGCTCACCTACCCCTATTTCCACGACGGCGAGGCCGCCACTCTGGGCGAGGCCGTGAAGATCATGGGTGAGCTGCAGCTGGGCCGCACCTATTCGCCCCAGGAAAATGCGCAGATCGTCGCCTTCCTCAAGACCCTGACCGGTAAGCAGCCGCAGATCACGCTGCCCATCCTGCCGCCGTCGACCGACCGTACCCCGCGTCCCCAACCCTTCGATTAAGCTCTCGAAGCGGCGCGCAGTACACGGCTTGCGCGCCGTTTTCCTTAGCCGACGAACGATCGATGACTCCTGCCTCCAGCACCATGAGCGCTCGCCTGCGCGAGCACGGCATCACCCCGACTTTGCAGCGCCTCCAGGTGGCCGAGGTGATGCTGTCGGCTCCGGTCCACCTCACGGCCGACCAGGTGCTGGCTCGGGCCCGCGCGCTCACGCCCGAGATCTCGCGCGCCACCGTCTACAGCACCTTGTCGCTGCTGGCCGAACGCGGCCTGATCCGCACCCTCGTGATCGAAGGCGAGGCTCTGGTCTTTGACTCCACCCTGGAGCCGCACTACCACCTGTTCGACGTCGATACACGCACTCTGCACGATCTTTCGCCGACCGAACTGAAACTCTCGACCCCGCCCGGCCTCGAACGCGACTACGAACTGCTCGGCATCGACGTCGTGGTCAAGGCGCGCCGCCGCTCGGCTTGAGCCGCGGCGCCCACGTTTAGCGGACGGAAACCACCGCGATCCCGGCGAGTGAACGCGGCGCCGCCGGGCGCGCCCGGCGCGCTTCGACCGGCGCCAGCGGCAGGTCGTTGCGCAGATGCCAGCGGCGCGAATCGCCCCATTCGTTCCAGCCCACACGCCGCCCGACCGACACGATCCGACCCTCGAGGCAGCCACGGCAGTCGCTCGGCTCGTCCTCGATACACGGCTTGTTGTCGTAGAGCTGGTAGCTCTTGCGCACCGCACGCGGGGTGAGGTTGGGCATCACGATGTTGCAGCCGTGCGCGATGCCGCGCTCGCGCCCGTCTTCGGTGAGCGACTGCAGCGCGGTGGCGGCGGCAATGTTGACCTCGCGCATCACGAGCCGGGTCACCGCAATCATGTTGAGCGAGAGCTGCAGCAGGGCGCCGCGCTCCATCATGCCCTCGCCCACCATGTCGCTGCCGGCCGAGGTGATGTAGGGACCCATGCCGATCATGTCGATGTCGAGCGACTGGAAAATGCGAATGTCGGCGCACAAGTCCTCGAGGGTCTGACCCGGCAGGCCGATCATCACTCCGGTGCCAAGCTGGAAACCCGCGCTTCGCAAGTCCTTCAAGGCCTGGATACGCGCGGGCAGATCCTTCTCGTGTTTGCCGGGTGCGCTGTGCAGCCGGTCGAAGAGTTCGGGCTTGGACGACTCGAGCCGCAGCAGGTAGCGCAGCCCGCCGCCGGGCCCGGCGGCTTCAGCCCAGCGCCGGTAGGTCGCGAGCGACTGCTCGCCGAGCGACAGCGTGACACCGACGCCATAGGGCAGGGC
>JAEZVV010000165.1 GCA_023443095.1 Pseudomonadota bacterium | reverse complement strand
GGCCCGACATCGCGTACGAGATCGCCGCGGTCATGGTTTCGCGGTCGCGGATTTCGCCGATGAAAATCACGTCGGGCGCCTGCCGCATCGCGTTTTTCAGGGCCGTCTGCAGGGTCTGGGCGTCGGTGCCGATCTCGCGCTGGTTGATGATCGCCTTCTTGTTGCGGAACAGGAACTCGATCGGGTCCTCGAAGGTCAGGACGTGGCCGGTGAGCAGCTCGTTGCGGTGGTCGATCATCGAGGCGATCGTGGTCGACTTGCCGCTCCCGGCCGAACCCACCACCAGGATCAGGCCGCGTTTTTCCATGACCAGGTCTTTTAGGACCTCGGGCAGCGACAGCGTCTCGAGCTTGGGCACGTCGTGCGGGATGAAGCGGATCACCGCCGAGACCGAGCCGCGCTGCTTGAAGGCCGAGAGCCGGAAACTGCCCACGCCCGCCACCGGCAGCGCCAGGTTGAGCTCGCCGGTCGCTTCGAGCGTCTGGAACTCGACCTCGCCCAGGCGTTCCGCCAGCAGCTGGGTGATGCCGGACTGAGACAGCCGTTCCTGGCTGATCGGCACGGCCACGCCGTTGATCTTGATGGTGATGGGCGAGCCGACCGCGAGAAAGAGGTCGGACGCCTTCTTGTCGGCCATCAGGTGGAAGAGGCGATCGAGCGACATGACGAGGTTCCGGCAAAGCGGGCCCGCGGCCCGCGACAGCGCCACTGTAAGCGGGACCGGCGCGACGGGCATCGCGCCGGTCCGGGATTCACGCGCGCAGCAGTTCGTTGATGCTGGTCTTGGCGCGCGTCTTGGCGTCGACGCGCTTGACGATCACGGCGCAATACAGGCTGTATTTGCCGTCGGCCGAGGGCAGCGAACCGCTCACCACGACCGAGCCGGCGGGGATGCGGCCGTAGCTGACCTCGCCGGTGGCGCGGTCGTAGATCTTGGTGCTCTGGCCCAGGTAGACCCCCATGCTGATCACCGAGTTCTCTTCGACGATCACGCCTTCGACCACTTCCGAGCGGGCGCCGATGAAACAGTTGTCCTCGATGATGGTCGGGTTGGCCTGCAGCGGCTCCAACACGCCGCCGATGCCGACGCCGCCCGAGAGGTGGACGTTTTTGCCGATCTGGGCGCAGGAGCCGACCGTGGCCCAGGTGTCGACCATGGTGCCTTCGTCGACGTAGGCGCCGATGTTGACGTAGCTCGGCATCAGGATCACGTTTTTCGCCAGGTAGGCACCACGGCGGGCGACCGCGGGCGGGACCACGCGCACGCCGGTGGCGCGCATCTCGTCTTCGCTCAGTTTCGAGAACTTGGTCGGCACCTTGTCGAAGAAGCCGAGCTCGCCGGCACGCATTTCGACGTTGTCGTTCAGGCGGAAAGACAGCAGCACCGCCTTCTTGAGCCACTGGTGGGTGGTCCAGGCGCCGTCGATTTTTTCGGCCACACGCACGCGGCCGGCGTTCAGGTCGGCGATGGCGTGGTCGACCGCATCGCGCACCTCGGCCGGGGCGGTGGCGGGGGAAAGCTGGGCGCGGTTGTCCCAAGCGGCTTCGATCGTCTGTTGCAGGTTCATGGTCGGTCGGTCTCGGGGATCAGGGTTTGAAATTGGCAATGCGCTGGGCGGCTTCGGCCACCTCGGCGGGGCTCGCGACCAGGGCGATGCGGATCCGGTTGCGGCCGGGGTTGTGGCCGTCGGCATCGCGGGCGAGGAAGGAGCCGGGCAGGACGGTGACCGCACATTCGGCGTAGAGCCGGCGCGCGTAATCGGTGTCGGCGATCGGCGACTTGGCCCACAGGTAGAAGGCGGCGTCGGGCATGGGCGCCTCGAGCGCGCGGGCGATCACGGGCTGGGCGGTGCGGAACTTCTCGGCGTAGAGGCGGCGGTTCTCGACCACGTGGGCCTCGTCGTTCCAGGCCGCCAGGCTCGCCATCTGTACCGGGCCGCCCATGGCGCAGCCGTGGTAGGTGCGAAACAGCAGGAACTGCTTGAGGATGCGGGCGTCGCCGGCGACGAAGCCCGAACGCAGCCCGGGCACGTTCGAGCGCTTCGACAGGCTGGAGAACACCACCAGCTTGTCGTAGTGATCGCGGCCCAGTTGCTGTGCGGCATCGAGAGCGCCGAGCGGCGGGTGGGCTTCGTCGAAATAGATCTCGGAATAACACTCGTCGGCGGCAATCACGAAATCGTGGCGGTCGGCCAGCTCGAACAGAGTCTTCCACTCGGACAGCGTCATCACGCGCCCGGTCGGGTTGCCCGGCGAACACACGTACACCAGCTGGACCTGGTCCAGCGCCGCCGCGGAAAGGCGACCGAAGTCCATGGCAAAGCCGTTGGCTTCGGTGGTTGGCAGGAACACCGGCTGGGCGCCGGCGAGCAGGGCTGCGCCTTCGTAGATCTGGTAGAAGGGATTGGGGCTCACCGCCCGCGCCGGGCGGCTGCGGTCGACCACGGCCTGGGCAAAAGCGAACAGCGCTTCGCGCGAGCCGGTGACCGGCAGCACCTGGGTGGCCGGGTCGATCGCCTTCAAGCCGTAACGCCGCGTCAGCCAGCCGGCAATCGCTTCCCGCAGGCGCGGGTCGCCAGCGGTGGCCGGGTAGTTGGCGAGCAGGGGCATCGCGCTCTGGAGCGCCTCGACGATGAAGCCCGGGGTCGCGTGTTTGGGCTCGCCGATCGACAGATTGATCGGCTTGAGACCGGCCGGAAGTGTTAAGCCTTCGAACAGCTTGCGCAGCCGCTCGAAAGGGTAGGGCTGGAGACGCTGGAGGTCGGGGTTCATACGCCGAGACGCCTTATCCGCGCATCGGCTGGCCGGCCTCGAAGCTGGGCAGGTCGATCGTCGGCGCGGGTTTCCAGCCGCGCTTACGGTGTTCGGCGACGACGTTGGTGTAAATCCCGCCGCGCACCCACCACTTGGCGGTGATGCGCAGGAAACGCGGCGACAAGGCTTTGACCAGGTCATCGAGAATGCGGTTGGTCACGGCTTCGTGGAACGCTCCTTCGTTGCGGTAGGACCACATGTAGAGCTTGAGCGCCTTCAGCTCGACGTTTTTTTTGTCCGGAACGTAGTCGAGGATGAGGGTGGCGAAGTCGGGCTGCCCAGTCATGGGGCACAGGCAGGTGAACTCGGGCACCTCGATATGGACCAGGTAGTCGCGGGCCGGAGCCGGGTTAGGGAAGGTCTCGAGGGTCTTGCTGGGTGTCGTGGACTTCTTGGGCTGGGTAGAGCGCGTGGCCATGGCATTAAAGCGGCGACGCGCCGCTTGAAGCAAAGTGAGCCGGTATTATACGAAGCGTCTCTAAACCCTCCGGCCTCGCGCGGCGTCTTGCCGCGTGGCAGACCGCCGGTGCTTCCCAGATAAATCCCAAGTGCGCCTTCGGCAGATCAAGCTTGCTGGGTTCAAGTCCTTTGTCGATCCGACCCAGATCGACGTGCCGGGCCGCCTCGTCGGCGTCGTCGGCCCCAACGGTTGCGGCAAGTCGAACGTGATCGACGCCGTGCGTTGGGTGCTGGGCGAGTCCAAGGCGAGCGAGCTGCGCGGCGAGTCGATGGCCGACGTCATCTTCAACGGCTCGATCCATCGCAAACCCGCCGGCCGCGCCAGCGTCGAACTGGTGTTCGAAAACACCGATGGCCGTATCAGCGGCGCCTGGGGGCAGTACGCCGAAGTCTCGGTCAAGCGCGTACTCACGCGCGACGGCGCGAGCAGCTATTACCTCAACAACCAGCAGGTCCGCCGCCGCGACGTCCAGGACATCTTCCTCGGCACCGGCTTGGGGCCGCGCGCCTACGCCATCATCGGCCAGGGCATGATCTCGCGCATCGTCGAGGCGCGCCCCGAAGACCTGCGCATCTTCCTCGAGGAAGCCGCCGGCGTCTCGAAATACAAGGAGCGCCGCCGCGAAACCGAAAACCGGCTGGGCGACACCCGCGACAACCTGACCCGGGTCGAGGACATCCTGCGCGAGCTCGAGACCCAGACCGCCAAGCTCGGCCAGCAGGCCGAGGTCGCCACCCGCTACCAGGACCTGGTCGCGCGTCACGACCAGCAGCAGCATCTGCTGTGGTTTGCCCGCCGCCGCGACGCCGAGGTCGAAGGCGAGAAAATCGGACGCGAGATCGACGCCAGCAGCGTCCAGCTCGAAGCACACGTGGCCGAGCTGCGCGCTGCCGAACGCGCGCTCGAAGAGATCCGCGCCGCCCACTTCGAAAGTTCGGATGCGGTGCACGAGGCTCAGGGCAAGCTCTACCAGGTCAACGCCGAGATCGGCCGCCTCGAGAGCGAGATCCGGATGATCGTCGACGGTCGCACCCGGCTGGCGGCCCAGGTCGAGACCCTGCGCAACACCCGCGAACGGCGCTTGAACGAACGCGGCGAACTGATTGCCCGCGCCGAAAGCCTGGCGGCGGCGATCGAAGACGCCACCGTCCGGCTGGGCGAAGCGCAGGCCAAGGCGGTCGACCACGAGGCGATGCTGCCCGAGTTCGAACTGGCGTATTCCGACGCCCGCGACGCCATGACCCAGGCGCGTTCGAGCGCGGTGGCGGCGGAAAATTCGATCGAATCGGTGGCGGCCGAAAGCCGCGCGCTCGAGCGCCAGATCGCCGGCCTGGTGCAGCGGCGCGAACGCCTGGCGCAGGAAAAAAGCCAGATGGGCGCGCCCGACGAGGCGCGCCACGCCTTCCTGCAGGAAGAACTGGCCCGCTTCGAGGAAGACCTTGCGATCCACACCGAGGGCCAGATCGCGGCCGAAGAGGACGTCGCCCGCCTTTCGGATGAACGCCAGGCCGCGCTCGACGCCCGCACCCGCGAGGCCAATACGCTTACCCGCATCGAAGCGCGCCTGGCCGCGCTGCGCCAACTGCAGGCCAACGTCGAAGCCAACGGCAAACTCGACCCCTGGCTGCGGGAGCAGGGCCTCGAAGGCCTGCCGCGCCTCTTCAAGAAGCTGGCGGTCGAACCGGGCTGGGAGACCGCGGTCGAAACCGTGCTGCGCGAGCGGATCGAAGCGCTCGAAGTCGGCCGTCTCGACATGGTGGCGGGCCTGGCCGGCAACGCGCCGCCGGCGCGGGTCGCCTTCTACAGCGCCACGGGGGCGGTGCCACGGGAGACGCCGTCCCTGGCCGGCTTCTCGCCCCTGTCGACGATGGCCCGCGGCCATGATGCGGCGCTCGCCGCCGTGATCGGCGACTGGCTCGCCGGTGTCTACGTCGCTGACGATCTGCCTTCGGCCCTGGCCGCCCGCGACCGGCTGCCCCCGGGGGCGAGTTTCATCGTCAAGGCCGGCCATCTGGTGAGCCGCCACGGCGTGCGGTTCCACGCGCCCGACGACGAGAAGTCGGGCATGCTGGCGCGGCGCCAGGAAATCGAGAACCTCGACCGCGAGATCCGCGCCCAGCGCCTGATCGTCGACGAATGCACCGCCACCGCCGCGCGCGCGGAGAGTTCGCTGCGCCATGCGCAGGAGGCGCTGGCCCAGCATAGGCGCGAACTGGAGCGCACCCGCAGCCAGATGCACGGAGTCCAGCTCGAGGCAGTGCGCCTGTCCGAGCTGATCGAGCGGGTGAAGCACCGCAGCGGCCAGATCGACGACGAACTGGCCGAGATCGACGCCCACGACGAGGAGCTGCGCGCCAGCCGCGAAGAGGCCGAGGCGCGTTTCCAGGCGCTCGACGAAGAGCTCGCCGGCGCGCAGCAGCGTGCCGAAGATGCGCAGTTGGCCTACGAGGAAGCCGACGCCCGCCTGCGCGCCGCCCGCGAGGAAAGCCGCAACCTGCAGTCGCAGCGCCAGCAGATCGAGTTCAGCCTGGCGGCCAACCGCGACCGCGAGCGCGACGTGCGGCACGCGGCCGAAGTGGCGGCGAGCGAGGCCGAACGGCTCGAACTTGACGTCAATGCTGCGGCCGAAGAACTCGCCCGCCTCGACGATTCGGCGGCCCGCGCCGGCCTCGACGACCTGCTCGCCAAGCGCGCCGCGGCCGAAGACGGCCTGCGCGAGACTCGCGCCAAGATGGACGATCTGGCCCACCAGCTGCGCACGATCGACGAAAAGCGGATCGTGCTCGAACGCGAGCAGCAGCCGCGCCGCGACCGCATCACCGAGCTGCAGCTAAAGCAGCAGGCGGCGCGCCTGACGGTCGAGCAGTTCGCCCAGCAGCTGGCCGAGGTTCAGGCCGACGAGCTGCAGCTTGCGGCCCGCTTCGAGGCCGAGAGCCCGCGCGCGGCCAGCCTGCAAGGCGAGATCACCCGCCTGGGCAACGAAATCGCCGCGCTCGGCGCGGTCAACCTGGCCGCTCTTGAAGAGCTCAAGACGGCCCTGGAACGCAAGGGCTTTCTCGAGTCGCAATCGAACGATCTCAAGGCGGCGATCGAGACCCTGGAAGACGCGATCCGCAAGATCGACCGCGAGACCCGCGAGCTGCTGCAGAACACCTTCGACCAGGTCAACACCCAGTTCGGCGAGATGTTCCCCAAGCTGTTTGGCGGCGGCGAAGCCAAGCTGATCATGACCGGCGACGAGATCCTCGATGCCGGCGTGCAGGTGATGGCGCAGCCCCCGGGCAAGCGCAACAGCACGATCCACCTGCTGTCGGGCGGAGAAAAGGCGCTGACCGCGACCGCGCTCGTGTTTGCGATGTTCAAGCTCAACCCGGCGCCGTTCTGCCTGCTCGACGAGGTCGACGCACCGCTAGACGACGCCAACACCGAACGTTTCTCCAAGCTGGTGGAATCGATGTCGGACTCGACCCAGTTCCTCTTCATCACCCACAACAAAATCGCGATGGAAATCGCGCAGCAGCTGGTGGGCGTGACGATGCAGGAGCAGGGCGTCTCGCGCATCGTGGCGGTCGACATCGCCGCGGCGACGCGCCTGGTGGCCGAAGCGAGCTGATCGAATGCCGCGACCATGCCCACCGGACTCACTGCAAGCTGACGGACCGAACTCATGAGCCAACTCCAGATAGCGCTAGCCGGCCTTGCCCTGGTGGTGCTGGTCGGGATCTTTGCCTGGGGCAAATGGGACGAGCGGCGCGCCCGCGCCCGGATGGAAGACCTGCACGCTGGCGTGGGCGACCCGCTGATGGGCGAGGGTGCGCCGGTCTCGGCCGACGACCCCGCCGGGACCGAAACGCGGGTCGAACCCAGCCTGGGGGCGATGCCGGCCATGGCGGGAGAGGCGGCTCCAGCCTCCCCGGTCCAGGCCGGCACCTGGAGCGAGGACCCCTTGCTCGATTTCGCCTTCGAGCTGCGCTGCTCGCACGCGGTCGACGGCGTGGCGGCGCTGGCCGCCGCCGCCCAGCTGGCGCGGCTGCAGCTGCCCTTGCCGGCGCACCTCGCGGTGTGGGACGCCCGCACCCAGCAGTGGAGCGCGCCCGACCGCTTCGGTTTCTACTCCGAGATGCTGGTCGCTCTGCAGATGGCCGACCGCCGCGGCGCCCTGACCGAGATCGACGCCTCCCGCTTTCTCGCCACCGTGCAGCAGATCGCGCTCGAACTCGAGGCCGACTTCGATCCGCCCGACATGCCGCAGCTGCTCGAGCAGGCCCGCTCGCTCGACGCCCTGGTCGCCGAGTTCGACGTCCAGCTTTCGCTCACGCTGAAATCGGCCGGCGCGCCGTTTTCCATCGACGCGCTCAAGGCCGCCGCAACCGCGGTGGGTTTCGTCGCCACCGGCGAGGGGCGCTGGGAGCGGGGCGACGCCGAACGCCGGCCGCTCCTGCTGGTGGCCGAAGTGCCACTGGCCGAATCCGCGCGCCTCACGCTCGACGTGCCGATCGCGCCGCTCGCTTCGCAGCCGCTCGAGGCGCTGTTTGCCACCGCCAACGACCTGGCGGCCCGGCTCGGCGCCCTGATCGTCGACGACAAGGGGCGGCCGATCGCCAGCGGCGCGGCGGTGGCGATCAACCAGCAGCTGTCGGTGCTGTACCAGCAGATGCACGACGCCGGCATCGAGCCCGGCGGCCAACGCGCCCGCCGGCTCTACATCGCCGCCGAGGCGCGCTGAGCCGGGCGCTTTGGTGAGTGTCGAGCCCGGACCGGGCCGGCCCACGGGTCGGCCGTGGCGTTCTTCGCAGCGCCTGCGGGAGCAGGCACACTGGGGTCTGCCGCAGCGGAAGGAGGGACCGGATCGTGGTC
Organism: Pseudomonadota bacterium; assembly: GCA_023443095.1. Taxonomy (GTDB): domain Bacteria; phylum Pseudomonadota; class Gammaproteobacteria; order Burkholderiales; family Burkholderiaceae_F; genus JAEZVV01. The sequence goes on along the minus strand of JAEZVV010000165.1, from coordinate 71,606 downwards.
GTCCATCGCCGTGCCGGGTTCTGGTTTGCCGCGTTGGCGACATCGGCCTGTGCGCAGTTCGACGCCGGCCCCGTTGGGGATACACCCCGGACGGGGGCGACACCCGCTGTCGTCCCTGCTCGACTCGCTGCCAAGGGCGGCGCCCATGCCATGACTTCTGACCTGTTTTCCTCTTCTCCCGCCAGCCGGATCGAGGCCTTGCGCCGCGAGATCGAGCGCCACAACCACGCGTATTACGTGCTTGACGCGCCAACCGTCCCCGACGCGGAGTACGACCGCCTGTTCCTCGAGCTGCAGACGCTCGAAGCGGCCCATCCCGAACTCGCGAGCCCGTCCTCGCCGACCCAGCGCGTCGGCGGCGCGCCGCGCGCCGACCTGCCCAAGGTGCGGCACGTGGTGCCGATGTTGTCTATCCACACCGAAACCGACGCCAGCGCTGCCGGCGCCACCGCTTTCGACGCCCGGGTGCGGCGCGAGCTGGGCCTGGCCGAGGGGGCAGAGATCGCCTACGCCGCCGAGCTCAAGTTCGACGGCCTGGCGGTCAATCTGCGTTACGAGAACGGCGAGCTGGTCCAGGCCGCCACCCGCGGCGACGGCGAGGTCGGCGAAGACGTGACGCCGAACGTGCGGACCATCCGCAGCATTCCGCTGCGCCTGCAAGGCAGGGCGCCGGCCGTGCTCGAGGTGCGAGGCGAGGTGTTCATGCGGCGCGCCGACTTCGACGCCTTGAACGAGCGCCAGCGCGCGGCGGGCGATAAAGTCTTCGTCAATCCACGCAATGCCGCGGCCGGCTTTTTGCGCCAGCTCGACTCTCGCATCACCGCGCAGCGGCCGCTCTCCTTCTACGCCTATGGGCTGGGCGAGGTGAGCGGTGCGCCGCTGGCGACCACCCATAGCGGTCTGCTCGATGCGCTGGCGGCGCTGGGCATTCCGGTCGCCTCCGAGCGCACGGTGGCGCACGGCCCGACCGAACTCGCCGCCTTCCATGCCCGCATCGCCGCCCTGCGCGACAAGCTGCCCTTCGACATCGACGGCGTGGTCTACAAGGTCGATTCGCTGGCGCTGCAAGGTGAGCTGGGCTTCGTCTCGCGCGAGCCGCGCTGGGCGGTGGCGCATAAATACCCGGCGCAAGAGGCGCTCACCACGGTCCAGGGCATCGACGTCCAGGTTGGCCGCACCGGCAAGCTCACTCCGGTGGCGCGCCTGGCTCCGGTCTTCGTCGGCGGGGTGACGGTGAGCAACGCCACCCTGCACAACGAGGACTTCATCGCCCAGCTTGGGCTGAGGATCGGCGACACCGTCACCGTGCGCCGCGCCGGCGACGTGATCCCCGAGATCGTCGGCGTGCTGGCCGAGCGCCGCCCGGCCGACGCCCGCGCCTTCGTGATGCCGGCCGTCTGTCCGGTGTGCGGTTCGGCGACGATGCGCGACGAGGCCGAAAAGGACACCCGCTGCACCGGCGGCCTCTTCTGCTCGGCCCAGCGCAAGCAGGCTCTGCTGCATTTCGCCGGGCGCCGGGCGATGGACATCGAAGGTCTGGGCGACAAGCTGGTCGACCAGCTGGTGGCGGCCGGGCTCGTCCACACCCCGGCCGACCTGTTCCGGCTCGAACTCAGCCAGCTCGTCGGGCTCGATCGCATGGGCGAGAAGTCCGCCCTCAACCTTCTTGCCGCACTCGAACGAGCGCGCCAGACCAGCCTCGGACGCTTCGTGTATGCGCTGGGCATCCGCCACGTGGGTGAAGCCACCGCGCGCGACCTAGCACGCCATTTCGGCACCCTGGAAGCCTTGATGGCCGCGGACGAACCGGCCCTGCTCGCGGTGCGCGACGTCGGGCCGGTGGTGGCGGCCTCGGTCGAGCGCTTCTTCGCCGAGCCTCACAACCGCGAGGTGATCGCCGCCCTGCAGGCGGCGGGTGTGGTCTGGCCCGACGGCGAGGTCAGGGCCGCGGCGAGCGGCCCGCTGGCAGGCAAGACTTTCGTATTGACCGGCACCTTGCCCACGCTCACCCGCGAAGCGGCGGCGGCATTGATCGAAGCGGCCGGCGGCAAGGTGGTGGGTTCGGTGTCGAAGAAAACCGATTACGTCGTGGCGGGCGAGGCGGCCGGCAGCAAACTCGAGCGCGCGCATGCGCTCGGTATTGCCGTGCTCGACGAAGCCAGGCTGCGGCAACTTCTGGAGCAGTAAACATGTATGCAATCATCGGCGGCAGCGGCCTGGCCAAACTCTCGGCGCTCGATTCGGTCGAGCGGCGCGTGATGCGCACCCCTTACGGCGAGCCTTCGGGGGCGATCACCTTCGGTAGGCTGGGCGGCGAGGACATCGTCTTCCTGGCCCGCCACGGCTACGGCCACACGATCGCCCCACACGAGATCAACTACCGCGCCAACATCTGGGCGCTGGCCGAACTCAAGGTGAGCGGCATCTTCGCCGTCGCCACCGTCGGTTCGGTCAAGGAAAGCCTGGCGCCGGGCAGCCTAGTCGTGCCCGACCAGCTGATCGACTACACCCACGGCCGCAAGTCGACCTTTTTCGAAGGCGCCGACACCCCGGTCACCCACATCGATTTCACCGAGCCGTATTCGGGCGAATTGCGCCAGCGACTGCTCGCGGCCGCCGCCCGCCTGGGCGAACCGGTGGTCGATGGCGCGACCTACGCCACGACCCAGGGGCCGCGCCTGGAAACTGCGGCTGAAATCGAACGCATCCGCCGCGACGGCGGCGACCTGGTCGGCATGACCGGCATGCCCGAGGCGGCGCTGGCACGCGAAGCCGGCCTGCCCTACGCTTCGCTCGGAGTGGTCGTCAACCACGCCGCCGGGCTGGGCGACAGCAAGCACCGCATCCTGCTCGAAGACCTCGAGGCGGTGATGAAGGCCACCGTGGCGCGTGCCTTGCGGGTGCTCGAAGCCGCGGTGCGGGGGGCGGAATGATCCATCCGATCTTGAAGATGGGTGACGCCCGCCTGCTGCGAGTGGCCGAGCCGGTGCGCGACTTCGGCACGCCCGAGCTCAAGCAGCTGATCGCCGACATGTTCGAGACCATGGCCGCCGCCGGCGGCGTGGGCCTGGCGGCGCCGCAGATCGGGGTCAACCTGAGGCTGGTGATCTTCGGCTTCGAACGCAGCGAGCGTTACCCCGATGCGCCGGCCGTGCCGCAGACGGTCCTGCTCAACCCCGAGCTGAGGCCGCTGTCGGAGACCACCGACGAAGGCTGGGAGGGCTGCCTCTCAGTGCCGGGGCTGCGCGGAGTGGTGCCGCGTTATACCGAACTCGCCTACAGCGGCTTCGATCCCGAAGGGCGGCGGATCGAGCGGGTGGCAAGCGGCTTCCACGCGCGGGTGGTGCAACACGAATGCGACCATCTCGACGGCATCCTGTATCCGATGCGGGTGAAGGACTTCTCCCGCTTCGGCTTTACCGAGGTGCTGTTTCCCGAGCTCGCGGACCAGCCCGAGGACTGAAGCCCGGCGTCAGGCGGCGAGCGCGGCGAGCAGCTCGCTTTCGATCTCGAGCTGAGCGCGCGGCTGGTCGAGCTCGGGGCCGTCGACCAGGAACACGTCTTCGGCGCGTTCGCCCAGGGTCAGGATCTTGGCAGTCTGGATATTGACGCCATGCCGCGCCAGAACCTGCGCGATCGAATACAAGAGCCCGATGCGGTCGGTGGCGACCACCGAGAGCAGGTAGTTGCGGCCGCGTTCGTCGGGCTGCAGTTGCACCGCGGGCGAGACCGGGAAGTGGCGCGACTGGCGCGACATCCTTCCCTTGGGCGGCGCGGCCAGCGGCGCGGCCTGGACGATCAGCTCGGCGAGTTCGTGTTCGATCTGTGACAACAGCTCGCGGTAATGCGGGTTGCGGCCGTGATCGGTGACAAGGAAGGTGTCGAGCGCGTAACCGTGGCGCGTGGTGTGGATGCGGGCGTCGAAGATGGACAGGCTCTTCGACTCGAAATAGCCGGCCACCCGGGCGAACAAATCCTTCTGGTCGCGGCTGTAGATCAGCACTTCGGCGCCTTCGCCGATGCGCGCCAGCCGCGTGCGCACGATCGGGCGTTCGGTGTTGACGCGAGAGAAGAGGGTGCGGGTGTGCCAGGCGATGTCTTGCGCGCTGTGGCGCAGGAAATAGACGACGTCGAGCTGGGCCCACAAGTCGTCGCGGGCCGAGTCCTGCAGGCCGTAGAGGCGAAGCACGTGCAGGGCGTCCTGCTTGCGCGACTCGAGCAGGGCGGTCGAGGAGGGCGCTTCGCCGCCCAGCCGGTTGCGGGTGGCGTGAAAGAGCTCCTCGAGCAGCTGGCCTTTCCAGGCGTTCCAGACCTTGGGGCTGGTGCCGCGGATGTCGGCCACGGTGAGCAGGTAGAGCGCGGTCAGCTGTCGCTCGTTGCCGACGACTTCAGTGAAACGGCGGATCACCTCGGGGTCGGCGAGGTCCTGCTTCTGCGCCACCGTGCTCATGGTCAGGTGGTGGGCGACCAGGAACTCAAGCAAGCGGATGTCGGCCGGGTCGATCCGGTGCGCACGCGCGAAGGCACGCACTTCGCGCGCACCGAGTTCGCTGTGGTCGCCGCCGCGGCCCTTGGCGATGTCGTGGAACAGCGCCGCCACCACCAGCAGCCAGGGGCGGTCGAAATCGGCCATCAGCTGGCTGCACAAGGGGTACTCGTGCGCGTATTCGGCCAGGGTGAAGCGGCGCAGGTTGCGCACCACCTGCAGGATGTGCTGGTCGACCGTGTAGACGTGGAAGAGGTCGTGCTGCATCTGGCCGACGATCTTGCGGAACGCCGGCAGATAGCGGCCGAGGATGCCCCACTGGTTCATCGCTCGCAGGGCGTGCAAGACCCCCTTGGGCTGCTGCAGGATCGCGAGAAAGGTGCTGCGGTTGCGCGGATCGCGGCGGTAACTCGCGTTCATGTTCTCGCGCGTATGCCACAGGGCGCGCAACAAGCGGGTCGACATGCCCTTGAGTTCGGGGTGCTGTTCGAGCAGAAGGAAGGCGCGCAGGACGCCGTTGGGGTCTCGTTCGAAGCCGTCGTCGGCCGCGAGATCGAGCAGTTCGGCGCGGACGACGAAGGTGGCGTCGAGTGGGCGCGCCAGCCCGCCTTCGCGAGCGAAGAGACGCTGCTCGATGTTCTGCAGCAGGATCGCGTTGAGTTGGGTCACCGCCTTGGCGGTGAGGTAGTAGCGTTGCATCAGCACTTCGCCGGCGCGGCGCGACCCCTTGGGCGCGATGCCGGCCGAGGCCGCGACGGCCTGCTGAACGTCGAACACGAGCCTGTCTTCGCGCCGCCGCGCGACCAGGTGCAGACGGGCGCGGATGTCCTTGAGGTGGCGGCTGACACGGCGCAGGTTGCTCGCCTCGGCCGTCGTGATCAGCCCCTTGCGTGCCAGTTCGGACCATGAGCGGCCGAACCCGGCGGCCTGCGCCACCCAGACCAGCCCATGCAGGTCGCGTAAGCCGCCTGGGCTCTCTTTTACATTGGGTTCGAGCGCGTACGGGGTTTCCTGATATTTGGTGTGGCGTTGTTGCTGCTCGAGCAGCTTGGCGCGGAAAAAGGCCCGTGCATCGAGGTAGGCCGCGATCGCGCGCCGGTAGCGCTGGAACAAGGCGCGGTTGCCGCAGATCAGGCGCGACTCGAGCATGGCGGTCAGCGCCGTGACGTCATGCCGCGCTTCTTCGCGGCACTCGTCGACGGTGCGCACGCTGTGGCCGAGCGCAAGGCCGATGTCCCACAACTGGCCGATCAGCCGCTCGATGGCTTCGCGCTGGGTCGCATCGGGCGCTTGGGCGAGCAGCAGCAGGATGTCGACGTCGGAATACGGGAAGAGCTCGCCCCGTCCGTAGCCGCCGACGGCAACGACGGTAAGCGAGTCGCCCAGGCCCGAGTCGCTCACGGCCTGCCGCAAGGCGGCGTCGGTGACGCGCGACAGCCCTTTCAGAAGGGCGTCGACTCCGCCTCCCGCGAGGAAGGCGGCGATCAGGCGCTGATGTTCAGCGCGCAGTTCGTCGCGCAGCCGGAACCCGACTTCGTTCATGGTGCAAAGGGTCGCCGGGCGGCCTTAGGCGAGGGCGTTCTCCCCGCTCTGGCGGATGAAAGCGGGCGGGGCCGGAGTGCCTGCCGACAAGGTCAGGATCTCCCAGCCGGTCTCGGTGACGAGCACGGTGTGCTCCCATTGCGCCGACAGGCTGCGGTCCTTGGTGACGATGGTCCAGCCGTCGGGCAGTTCGCGGATCTCGCGGCGGCCGGCGTTGATCATGGGCTCGATCGTGAAAATCATGCCCGGAGCGAGCTTTTCGAGCGTGCCGGCGCGGCCGTAATGCAGCACCTGGGGTTCCTCGTGGAAACTCTTGCCGATGCCGTGGCCGCAGAACTCTCGCACCACCGAGTAGCCGGCGGCCTCGGCAAATTTCTGGATCGCGTGACCGATGTCGCCGAAGGTGGCGCCGGGTCGGACCTGTTCTATCCCCTTCCACATCGCTTCGTAAGTGATGTCGCACAGGCGGCGGGCGGCGATCGAGGCTTCGCCAAGGAGGAACATGCGGCTGGTGTCGCCGTGGTAGCCGTCCTTGATGACGGTGATATCAAGGTTGACGATATCGCCGCTTTTCAAGACCTTGTCACCGGGAATGCCGTGGCAGATCTGGTGATTGACCGAGGTGCAGATCGACTTGGGGTAGGGGGTATACCCGTTAGGTGCGTAATTCAGGGGGGCGGGAATCGTTCCCTGAACATTGACCATGTAATCGTGGCAAAGGCGGTCGAGCTCGCCGGTGGTCACGCCAGGAACGACGTGCGGAGTGATGAAATCCAGCACTTCTGCAGCGAGACGCCCAGCCAGGCGCATACCTTCGATGTCCTGTGCGGTCTTAATGATGATGGACATGGGTTTGGCTTGAGGCATCGGGAACAAGCTGGATATAATAGCGGGCTAGCTCGGTCTTTTGGCGAATCAAGGGCTTGGCCACAGGTGGCGTAGGTTATCTATCTGTGTCCGGACTTGCTTGCCGGAAATCCGGGCAAATCACGCGCCGCGTCACCAGGGTGTCCGCCAGGCTTAACTGCCGCCACGGGCGTCGACGCAGGCGTAGGACCCAACCCTAGGTAAAAGGAAATCAAATGAGCGTCAGCATGCGTGAGATGCTGGAAGCCGGAGTCCACTTCGGCCACCAGACCCGTTTCTGGAACCCCAAGATGTCGCAGTACATCTTCGGTTCGCGCAACAAGATTCACATCATCAACCTCGAAAAGACGGTTGAGAAGTTCGACGAGGCGGCCAAGTTCCTGCGCACCCTCGCGGCCAACCGCGGCACCATCCTCTTCGTTGGCACCAAGCGCCAAGCGCGCGAAATCATCGTCGAAGAAGCGACCCGCGCCGGCGTTCCCTACGTCGACCAGCGCTGGCTGGGCGGCATGCTCACCAACTTCAAGACGGTCAAGGTCTCGATCAAGCGCCTGAAGGACATGGAGCAGACCCTGGCCGAAGGCGGGCTCGAGCGCATGAGCAAGAAGGAAGCGCTCGACTTCACCCGCGAGATCGAGAAGCTGAACAAGTCGATCGGCGGCATTAAGGACATGAACGGCCTGCCGGACGCGATTTTCGTGATCGACGTCGGTTATCACAAGATCGCTGTTCAGGAAGCCGCCAAACTCGGTATTCCGGTGGTGGGCGTGGTCGATACCAACCACAGCCCCGACGGCGTGACCTATGTCATCCCGGGCAACGACGACTCGTCGCGCGCGGTTCGCCTGTACGCCCGTGGCATGGCCGATGCCGTGCTCGAAGGCCGTGCCCAGGCGCTGGCTGGTGTGGTTTCGGCTGCCCAAGGCGACGAGGAATTCGTCGAAGTGGTCAACGAGGCCCAGCAGTAAACGGGTTTAGGCCCGATCCAAAAAGGGGCGTGAAGCCCCTTTTTTGTAAACGTACAAACCGATTCGAAGGAGCACCCCATGGCGGCAATTACCGCGAGCATGGTCAAGGAACTGCGCGAGAAGACCGACGCGCCGATGATGGAATGCAAGAAGGCTCTCACCGAAGCTGACGGCGATCTGGCCAAGGCCGAAGAGATCCTTCGAGTCAAGCTCGGCAACAAGGCGAGCAAGGCGGCCGCCCGTGTCGCCGCTGAAGGCGTGGTGGCGATCCACATCGCCGCCGACGGCAAGACCGGCGCGATCGTCGAAGTCAACTCGGAAACCGACTTCGTCGCCAAGAACGACGATTTCCTGAAGTTCTCGAACGACCTCGCCCGCCTCGTCACCGAGAATTCGCCGGCCGATGTCGCCGCGCTGTCGGCTCTGCCGCTGGGCGAGGGCACGGTCGAGACCGTCCGCACCGCGCTGGTCGGCAAGATCGGCGAAAACATGTCGATCCGCCGCTTCGTCCGTATCGCCGGCGAAGGCGCCCTGGCGCAATACGTGCACGGCGGCTCGAAGATCGGCGTCCTGCTCGACGTGGTCGGCGGCGACGCCGAACTCGGCCGCGACGTGGCGATGCACATCGCCGCCTCCAAGCCGAAGGCGCTCGACGCCAGCGGCATCGCGCAGGAACTGCTCGACGCTGAGCGTCGCGTCGCCATCGAGAAGGCCAAAGAAGCCGGCAAACCCGAAGCGATGCTCGAGAAGATCGCCGAAGGCACGGTCCAGAAGTTCCTCAAGGAAGTGACCCTGCTGTCGCAGCCCTTCGTCAAGGACGACAAGGTCTCGATCGAGCAGCTCCTCAAGAGCAAGGGCGCCAAGGTCTCCGGCTTCACCCTGTTCGTGGTGGGCGAAGGCATCGAGAAGAAGACCACCGACTTCGCTGCCGAAGTCGCTGCTCAGGCCGCTGCGGCCCGCGCCTAAACCGGAGACGACGAATGACAAGTTCCGCATCCGAAGCATCGGTGGGCCAGCCCGCGCCGGCATTCAAGCGCGTGCTGCTCAAACTCTCGGGCGAAAGCCTGATGGGTGATGACTCGTTTGGCATCAACCGCCAGACCCTCGAGGCCATGGTGGCTGACATTGCCGAGGTCACCTCGCTGGGTGTGGAACTTGCCATCGTCATCGGTGGCGGCAATATCTTCCGTGGTGTGGCTCTCGGCGCCGCGGGGATGGACCGCGCCACCGGCGACTACATGGGCATGATGGCCACGGTCATGAACTCGATGGCAATGCAGGATGCGCTGCGTCGCGGCGGCGTTGAGGCCCGGGTGCAAAGCGCCCTCAACATCGAGCAGGTGGTCGAGCCCTACATCCGCCCGAAGGCGATTCGTTACCTGGAAGAAGGCCGCGTGGTGATCTTTGCCGCCGGCACCGGCAACCCGTTCTTCACCACCGACACCGCGGCCGCGCTGCGCGGCGCCGAAATGGGGGTGCAGATGGTGCTGAAAGCGACCAAAGTCGACGGCGTCTACACTGCCGATCCGAAGAAGGATCTGAATGCGACCCGTAACGCCTCGATCACCTTCGATGAAGCGCTGGCGCGTAACCTGCAGATCATGGACGCCACGGCATTTGCTCTGTGCCGCGACCAGAAACTGCCGATCTAGGTGTTCAATATCACCAAGCCGGGCGCGTTCAAGCGAGTGGTGATGGGCGAGGACGAGGGCACCCTGGTCCACGTCTGAGCAAAACCGGAGATAGTTATGAGCATTGCAGAGATCCAGAAGCAAACCGAAAGCAAGATGTCGAAGTCCTTGGAGGCGTTGCGCGCCGACTTCGCCAAGATTCGCACCGGCCGTGCCCACACCGGCCTGCTCGACCACATCCAGGTCGACTACTACGGCTCGATGGTGCCGCTGTCGCAGGTGGCCCAGGTCGGCCTGTCGGACGCCCGCACGATCACGGTGCAGCCGTGGGAAAAGAAGATGGTCCAGGTGGTCGAACGGGCCATCCGCGACAGCGATCTGGGTCTGAACCCCGCCACCAACGGTGACGTGATCCGCGTGCCCATGCCCGCCCTGACCGAGCAGCGCCGCAAAGAGCTGACCAAGGTCGTCAAACACGAAGGCGAAAACGCCAAGGTCGCGATCCGCAACCTGCGTCGCGACGCCAACAACCAGACCAAGGAACTGCTGAAGGCCAAGGAAATCTCGGAAGACGACGATCGCCGCGCCGAAGCCGACGTGCAGAAGCTGACTGACCGCTTCATCGTCGAAGTCGACAAGATGGTCGCCGAGAAGGAAAAGGAAGTGATGACGGTCTAGTGCCGTCAGCACCAGTCGTGGACGGGTCCACTTCCAAACCCGACGTGGCGCGCCCGCGCCACGTCGCCATCATCATGGATGGCAACGGACGCTGGGCCACCCAGCGCCATCTTCCCCGAGTCGCCGGCCACAAGCGTGGCGTCGAAGCCGTACGGTCCGTGATCAAGGCCGCCGGCGCGAGCGGAATCGAATACCTCACCCTGTTTGCCTTCAGCTCGGAGAACTGGCGTCGGCCGGCCGACGAAGTCTCGCTGCTGATGCGCCTATTTGTCTCCGCCCTGCAGAAAGAGGTCGGCCGCTTGCACGAAGCCGGCATCCGGCTGCGCGTGGTGGGCGAACTCGGCGCTTTCCAGTCGGATCTGCAGGCCCTGATCGCGTCATCCGAGGACCGCACTGCCGGCAATGCCAAGCTCACGGTCACGATCTGCGCCAACTACGGCGGCCGCTGGGACATGGTCCAGGCCACCCGGCGCCTGCTTGCGGCCGAACCCGAGTGCGCTGCCGACCCGGCGCAAATCACCGAGGAACGGCTGGCACCTTATTTCGCGCTGGCTTACGCGCCCGACGCCGATCTGGTGATCCGTACCGGCGGCGAGCAACGCATCAGCAACTTCCTGCTCTGGCAGGCCGCTTACAGCGAACTCTATTTCACCGATGTGCTCTGGCCCGATTTCGACGCCCCCCAACTGGATACGGCGCTGGCCTGGTATGCCGAACGCGAACGGCGTTTCGGCATGACCAGCGAACAGCTGCGCGCCGCAGCACCGGCGGACGTCGCCTGATGCTGGGCCAGAGAATCCTCACCGCCCTGGTCCTGCTCGCTGCCATCGGCGGCGCGCTCGCGTGGTCGCCGGCCGCCTTCGATGGCATCGCCGCGCTGGCGATCGCCATCGCGATGTGGGAATGGCTGCGGCTCGCGGGCTGGCCTTCGGGCGTGGCAGGCGGCATTGCCGCGGGCGTCACCGGCGGGCTGCTCGCCCTGCAGTTGAGCGGCTGGCTGGTTGGCGGCACCTTTCTGCTCGGCCTGTCTGCACTCGCCACCGCAGTGTGGCTGCTGATCACCGCCGTGGTCGTGCGCTCGCGCAACACCGGTTTTGCCGTCGGGCGGTCGCTGGCGAGCCTGCTTGCCCTGACGCTCTTGCCGGCGGCCTGGTTCGCGGTGCTGCATTTTTATGCGGGCGGCGTACTGTTGATGGTTTCGGTGCTGGCGATCGTCTGGATCGCCGATGTCGCCGCGTATTTTTCGGGTCGCGCGTTCGGTAAGACCAAGCTCGCCCCGGCGATCAGCCCCGGCAAGACCTGGGCCGGCGTGGTGGGGGCGGTTGCCGCCGTATTGCTGGTTGCGCTCGCCCTGGCCGGGTTCGCGCCCCAGCTCGATCTCTTTTCCTCGCGCCTGATCGCCGCGGCCGGGGCGCCGCTGGCGCTGGCGCTGCTGGCGCTCGTGGTCCTGGTGTCGGTGGCGGGCGACCTGTTCGAGAGCCAGTTGAAGCGCAACGCCGGCATGAAGGACAGCAGCCATCTGCTTCCCGGGCACGGCGGCGTATACGACCGCATCGATGCGCTGCTGCCGGTGCTGCCGGCGGCGGTGCTGTTGGAGGCCTTGTTCCGATGAAGCGCCGCATCACCTTGCTGGGCGCGACCGGCTCGATCGGGGCCAGCACGCTCGACGTCCTGGCCCGTCACGCCGATCGCTACGAAGTCCATGCCTTGACCGCCGCTTCGCGGGTGCAGGAGCTGGCCGACCTGTGCACGATCCACCAGCCGGCCGTGGCGGTGATCGCCGACGAGACGCGGCTCGACGAGCTTGCCGCGGCCTTGCGCGAGCGCGGCCTGGCGACGGCTCCCGCTGCTGGGGCGGCCGCCCTGGTCGAGGCCGCCCAGGCGGCCGAGGCCGACATCGTGGTCGCCGCCATCGTCGGCGCCGCCGGTCTGATGCCGACCATCGCTGCGGCCCGCGCCGGCAAGCAGCTGCTGCTCGCCAACAAGGAGTCGGTGGTCTGCGGCGGAGCGCTGCTGATGGACGCCGTCCGGCAAGGCGGCGGGGCCTTGCTGCCGGTCGATTCCGAACACAATGCAATCCACCAGTGCCTGGCGGCGGCAAGCGCGAGTCAAAGGGCCCAGGCGCGACTGATCCTGACGGCATCGGGCGGCCCGTTCCGGCAGCGCTTCGACCTGGCCGGCATCACGCCCGACGAGGCCTGCGCCCACCCCAACTGGGTGATGGGGCGCAAGATCTCGGTCGACTCGGCCACCTTGATGAACAAGGGCCTGGAGGTGATCGAGGCGAGCTGGCTGTTCGACTTCCCCGCCGACCGTATCGACGTCGTCGTCCATCCCCAGAGCGTGATCCATTCAATGGTCGAATACACCGACGGATCGGTGCTGGCCCAGCTCGGCACCCCTGACATGCGCACGCCGATCGCGTATTCGCTCGCCTGGCCTGAACGCATCGCCACCGGTTCGCGCCGGCTCGATTTCATGCAACTAGGCGCGCTCACCTTCGAAGCGCCCGACACGAACCGCTTCCCGCTGCTTGCTTACGCCTACGAAGCGCTGCGCGCCGGCGGCGGCGCGCCCACCGTCCTCAACGCGACCAACGAAATCGCGGTCGAAGCCTTTCTAAACGGCCGGCTGAGCTTTACCGGCATCGCCGAGCTGTGTTCCGAGGTCCTGGGGCAGTATGCTGCGCCAGCGCCGCGCGCCGTTGCCGATGTGGTGGCGGTCGACGCCGAGGCTCGCCGCCGGGCGCGCCTCAACCTCGCCCGCCGATCCGCATGACACTGTTGAGCACGCTCGCCGCTTTTGCCCTGACTCTCGGGGTACTGATCATCGTGCACGAGTTCGGCCACTACTGGGTGGCCAAGAAGTGTGGCGTCAAGGTGCTGCGCTTTTCGGTCGGATTCGGCAAGCCGCTGCTGCGCTGGGTGCGCGGGGCCGACCGTACCGAATGGACCCTCAGCGCGCTGCCGCTGGGTGGTTATGTTCGCATGCTCGACGAGCGCGACCCCGAGTGCCAGCCGATTCGCCCGGCCGACCTGCCGCGCGCCTTCAACCGCCAGCCGGTGTTCAAGCGGATCGCGATCGTGTTGGCCGGTCCTGTGGCGAACCTGCTGCTCGCGGTGTTGGTCTACTGGTTTCTCAACGTGGTCGGTGTCTTCGAGCCGCGCGCCCAGCTGGCCAAGCCGCTCGCCGACAGCAGCGCGGCGCGTGCCGGCGTTGTCACGGGCGACGTGGCCAAGGCCGTCGACGGCGACGCGGTGCGCTCTCTTAACGAACTGCGCTGGCTGCTGCTGCAGCGGATTGGGCAGCAGGATGTGGCGCTCGAACTTGAAAGCCCGGGCGGCGCCTTGCGCGAGGTCCGCCTCGACGTCTCAGGTTTTTCGCCGGACGAGATGGATGGCGACATCCTGAAAAAGCTCGGTCTTGCGCCCTATGTCAGTGCGCCGCGGGTGATGCGGGTGAGGCCCGATGGCGCGGCCGCGGCGGCCGGGTTGAGGGAAGGCGATGTGATCGTCGGCGCCGACGGCGCGGCGGTCGATTCCGCCCGCGGCCTGATCGAGCGCATCCGGGATGCGGCCGGGCGGCAGCTCGAGCTGCGGGTCGAGCGCGATGGCAGCGTGATCACGCTGCTGGTCACGCCACAATCGGTCGACGACGAAACGGGTCGGCCGATCGGCCGCATCGGCGCCGAGCTCAACGACCGCGCCGCGCTCGAGAAGGTCCAGTACGGTCCGCTCGAGAGTGTTGGCATGGCGGTCCAGCGCACGGCCGATACGGTGGTTTTTTCGCTGCGCATGCTGGGCAAGATGGTGAGCGGCGAGGCGTCCTGGAAAAACCTCTCGGGGCCGGTCACGATCGCCGATTACGCAGGGCAGACCGCTCGCGTCGGGTTGGCTTCGTACCTGAGTTTCCTGGCTTTGGTTTCGATCAGTCTGGGAGTGCTGAACCTGCTTCCGATACCGATGCTCGACGGGGGGCACCTCCTGTATTATCTGATCGAGATAATCAAGGGCAGCCCGCCAGCGGAATGGGTTGTCGAATGGGGCCAGCGGGTCGGAGTGGCCGTGCTGGTCGGACTCACCATCCTGGCGCTTTTTAACGATATCGCCCGGTTGCTCACTTGACCCCGCTGTTCGTCTTGACTGGAAATTCCAATTGAAGCGCCGTCTGCCCTCCGGGCCGCGCACGATCGTGCGGCAGCTCGCTGCCGCCGTGCTTGCCGCCTATGCCACGTGCGCTGCCGCGCAAGAGTTCACCATCAAGGACATCCGCGTCGAAGGGGTGGCCCGTACCGAAGCCGGTACGGTGTTCTCCTACCTCCCGCTTCGCGTCGGTGACCGCTTCGATTCCGAGAAAGGCACGCAGGCGATCCGCGCGCTTTACGCCTCGGGGCTGTTCAAGGACGTCAAGCTCGAGGCCGAAAACGACACCCTGGTGGTGATCGTCGACGAGCGCCCCGCGATCGCGGCGGTCGACATGTCGGGGGTGACCGAGTTCGACAAGGACCAGGTCAAGAAGTCGCTGCGGGATGTCGGCCTCGCCGAAGGCCGGATCTTCGACCGCTCGGTGCTCGACCGCGCCGACCAGGAGCTGCGCCGGCAGTACCTGTCCAAAGGCCTTTACGGGGTCCAGGTCAAGACCACCGTCACCCCGATCGAACGCAACCGCGTCAACGTTGCGATCAACGTCGAGGAGGGCGATGTCTCCAAGATCCGTTCGATCCGCTTCGTCGGCAATACCGTCTTCTCCGAAGGCACGCTGCGCGACCAGATGGAGCTCGGCACGCCCAACTGGATGTCGTGGTACACCAAGCGCGACCAGTATTCACGCCAGAAGCTGGCGGGCGACCTCGAGGCGATCCGCTCGTATTACCTGAACCGCGGCTACCTCGATTTCAAGATCGATTCGGTCCAGGTCTCGATCAGCCCGAACAAGCAGGATGTCTACGTCACGGTCAACATGACCGAGGGCGACAAATACAAGGTCACCGGCATCAAGCTTGCCGGTGAGATGCTAGGCCTCGACACCGAGCTCGAGGCGCTGATCGACGTCAAACCGGGCGCGGTCTACAACGCCGAGGCGATCAACACGGTTGCCAAGCGCATCACCGACAAGATGTCGACCCTGGGTTACGCGTTCGCCACCGCGACGCCGTCGCCCATTCCCGACCGCGAGAAAGACGAGGTCTCGATCACGATCGTGGTCGACCCCGGCCGCCGCGTTTACGTGCGCAAGGTCAACGTCACCGGCAACACCCGCACCCGCGACGAAGTGATCCGGCGCGAAGTGCGCCAGTACGAGTCGGCCTGGTTCGACTCCGACAAGGTCAAGCTGTCGCGCGACCGCATCGATCGCCTCGGCTTCTTCGAAGAGGTCAAGATCGACACGCCGGCGGTGGCCAACGCCCCCGACCAGGTCGACCTCAACGTCATGGTCAAGGAGCGACCGACCGGCAACATCCAGCTCGGCGCCGGCTATTCGAGCTCCGAAGGCATCGTGCTCAATGCCGGCCTGACTCAGAACAACCTGTTCGGCTCGGGCAATGCGCTGTCGCTCGAACTCAACACCTCGAAGGTCAACCGCGTGGTCGCGGTCACCCACACTGATCCGTACATCACCCCCGAGGGAGTGAGCCGGACGATCGAGGTCTACGACCGGCAGTCGAACCTGGCCGAGCTCAGCCTGTCGGACGTCTCGTATTCGACCCGGGGTACCGGCATCACCTACGGCGTTCCGTTCACCGAGTTCGACCGCGTCTTCTTCGGCCTGCGCTGGGAGAACACCAAGGTCGACCTGACCGAGTACAGCCCGGAGCGCTACAAGGAGTTCGTGCGAGAGTTCGGCGAGAGTTCGCAGACGCTCAGCACCACGATCGGCTGGGCGCGCGACAACCGCGACAACATCCTGGTGCCGACCCGCGGCAACTACCAGCGCATCACGGGCGAACTGGCGTTGCCGGTGCTCGACCTCCAGTATTACCGCCTGTCCTACCAGTATCAGCAGTTCTGGCCGGTCACCAACCGTCTGACGCTGGCTTTCAACGGCGAACTCGGCTACGGCGATGGCTACAACAACAAGCCGTACCCGTTCTTCAAGAACTTCTATGTCGGCGGCATCGGTTCGGTGCGCGGCTACGAGTCGGCCTCGCTCGGCCCGCGCGACCTCAACGGCGATCCTCTGGGTGGTAACCGCCGCATGAACTTCTCGCTCGAGCTGCTGACGCCGCTGCCGGGTGCCGACCGCACTCTGCGCATGTTCGGCTTCCTCGACGGCGGCTGGGTCTGGGGCCAGACGCCGTACCTGGCGGCCGACGGCAAGACCGTGATGTACCGCAACGACAACATCGACCTCGGCCAGCTGCGCTACTCGGCCGGTATCGGGATTGCCTGGATTTCCCCGCTGGGTCCGCTCAAGCTCAGCTTCGCGACCCCCATCAATGACAAGGAAAGCGATCGCATCCAGCGCTTCCAGTTCCAGATTGGCACCGGGTTCTAATGTGGCAGAATCCTTGGACTCAAGGAGGTAGGACTATGCAAAGAAAGTGGATTGCGCTGGCGCTGGTATCTGCGCTGACGCTCGGCGGTACGGCCGCTGCGGCGCAGGACACCAAGATCGGCGTGGTGAACTCGGAGCGGATCCTGCGCGATTCGAATCCGGCCAAGGCCGCGATGCAGAAGCTTGAGGCAGAATTTGCCAAGCGCGACAAGGAGCTGCAAGAGGCGGGCGCCCGCCTCAAGACCGCGGCCGAGCGTTTCGAGAAGGACGCGCCGGTCATGCCCGAAGCCGACCGCACGCGCCGCCAGCGCGAGCTCGCCGACATGGATCGCGAGTTCCAGCGCAAGCAGCGCGAGTTCCGCGAAGACTTCAACCAGCGCCGCAACGAGGAACTGCAAAGTTTGCTCGAGCGTGCCAACCGCATCATTCGCCAGATCGCCGAACAGGAGAAATACGACCTGATCGTGCAGGAAGCCGTTTATTTCAGCCCGCGCGTCGACATCACCGAAAGAGTTCTGCGTACGCTGAACAACGGAGGCAAGTAGTCCATGCCTGGCAACAGCCTGACGCTGGCTGAACTGGCGCAGGCGGTTGCCACAGCCAGTTCGGCACGCCTGACGGCCGAGATCCTCGGCCCGGCCCAGTCGATCCGCATCGACGGTGCGGCGCCGCTGTCTCTCGCGGCCGCGCACCAGTTCAGTTTTCTCGCCAACCCAAAGTATCGCGCCGAGGCGCTCAGCACGGCCGCCGGCGCAGTGGTGATGTCGCCCGCCGACCGTGTCGCACTCTACGGCGAGGCCGAGCCACCGCGCGCCCTGGTCGTCACGCGCAATCCCTACGCCTGGTTCGCGTTCGCCCTGCAATGCCTGCATCCGGCCGAGGTCCTCGCCGCCGGTATCGACCCGGCGGCCACGGTGGCGGCTGCTGCGCGGGTCGCGGCGAGCGCCCGGGTCGACGCGGGCGCCGTGCTCGAAGCGGGCGCGGTGGTGGGCGAGGGGGCCTGGATCGGCGCCAACTGCGTGGTGGGGCGCAACACTGAGATCGGCGCCCAGACCCGCTTGCATCCGAACGTGAGCATTGCCCATGGCTGCCGGATCGGGCGCGGCTGCATCATCCACAGCGGGGCCGTGATCGGTGCCGACGGCTTCGGTTTTGCACCTTTTGAAGGCAGCTGGGTCAAGATTCCCCAGGTCGGCGGCGTGTTCATCGGCGACGACGTCGAGATCGGCGCCAACACCTCGATCGATCGCGGCGCCCTGGGCGACACCGTGGTCGAAGACGGCGCCAAGCTCGACAACCAGATCCAGGTCGGCCACAACTGCCGCATCGGCGCCCGTACCGTGATCGCCGGCTGCGTCGGCATCGCCGGCAGCGCCACGATCGGCCGCGGCTGCCAGATCGGCGGCGCGGCGATGATCGCCGGCCACCTCAGCATTGCCGACGGCTGCGCCATCGGCCCGGGCACCCTGGTCGCCAGCAGCATCAGCGAACCGGGGCATTACACAGGCTTCTTCCCGATGATGAAGAACCGCGAGTGGGAACGCTCGGCGGCCATCATCCGGCATCTCGAGGACATGCGCCGCCGCCTGCGCGCGCTCGAGGCTCAAGGAAAACAGACATGAACACTCCGATGGATATCAACGACATCATGCGGCTGCTGCCGCACCGCTATCCGATCCTCCTGGTCGATCGCGTGCTCGAGATCGAGGCGGGCAAACGCATCGTCGCGATCAAAAACGTGACGGTCAACGAACCGCATTTCACCGGCCATTTCCCGCATTACCCGGTCATGCCCGGGGTGATGATCATTGAAGCCATGGCTCAGGCCGCGGCCGTGCTGTCTTTCGTGTCGCTGGGCGTGAAGGCAGACAAGGACTCGCTGTTCTACTTCGCCGGCATCGACGCCGCCCGCTTCAAGAAGCCGGTGGTGCCGGGCGACCAGCTGCGCATGGAAATCGAGTTCCTGCGCGAGAAGGCCGGCATCGGCAAGTTCAAGGCACGCGCCACGGTCGATGGCCAGCTCGCCTGCGAATGCGAAATGATGTGCGCCTACCGCAAGGTCGCGAAGAGTGCGGAGGCGGGCTGATGGCCAAGATCCATCCTCTCGCCCTGGTCGAGGCCGGGGCCGAGTTGGCCGATGACGTCACGATTGGCCCCTTCTGTCTGGTCGGTCCTAAGGTCAAAATCGGTGCTGGCACCGTGCTCGATTCGCACGTGGTGGTGACGGGCCGCACCACCATCGGCGCCAACAACCGTTTCTACGCGCACAGCGCGATCGGCGGCGAACCGCAGGACAAGAAATACGCGGGCGAAGACACCGAGCTCGTGATCGGCGACGGCAACACGGTCCGCGAACACTGCACGTTTTCGCTGGGCACGAGCCAGGACCGCGGCGTGACCCGCCTCGGCAACGGCAACTGGATCATGGCCAACGTCCACGTCGCCCACGACTGCGTGGTCGGCGACAACACCATCCTTGCCAACAACGTCACGCTCGCCGGCCATGTCGTGCTCGAAGATTCGGTCATCCTCGGCGGCCTGTCGGCCGTGCACCAGTTCGTGCGCATCGGCGCGCAGGCGATGGCGGGTGGCGGCTCGATCATCCTGCGCGACGTTCCGCCTTACGTGATGTGTTCGGGCCATCCGGCCGAGCCGCACGGCTTGAACAGCGAAGGCCTGCGCCGCCGCGGCGTCGAAGCTGAAACCATCAATGCTCTGAAACGCGCCTACAAGGCGATCTACCGCGAGAATCTGACGGTCGCCGAAGCGGTCGAGGCGCTGAGCGCGCTGGCGGCCGCCAACCCGTCGGCCGCCAGCGAAATCGCCCGCCTGCGCAACTTCCTCACGGAGTCTCAGCGCGGCATCATCCGCTGATGTCGTCGCTGCTTCCCGCCCGCCCGCAAATCGCTTTCCTGGCGGGCGAGGCCTCGGGCGACCTGCTGGCCTCGCTTGTCCTGCCCGAACTGGCGCGGCGCTCGCCCGCCGACGAACTGGTGGGCATAGGTGGCGACCGCATGATCGAGGCCGGTCTGCTGCCCTGGCACCACTCGCGCGAGCTGGCCGTGCGCGGCTACGTCGAAGTGCTGCGCCATCTGCCGCGGCTGCTGGCGCTGCGGCGTTCGCTCGCCCAGCGCCTGACGGCGCAGCCGCCGCGCGCCTTCGTCGGCGTCGACGCCCCCGACTTCAACCTCGGGCTCGAACTCAAGCTGCGTGCCGCCGGCGTCCCGACGGTGCATTTCGTCAGCCCGTCGATCTGGGCCTGGCGGCCCGAACGCATCGAGCTCGTGCGGCGGGCGGTCGACCATATGCTGCTGATCTTCCCGTTCGAGCAGGCGATCTATGACCAGGCCGGCCTGCGCGCGACCTACATCGGCCATCCGCTGGCGCGTGTGATCCCGATGTTCCCCGACGAAGCCGCCGCGCGCGTGCGCTTGGGGCTGGGGGAGGGCGATCCGCTGGTCGCCATTCTGCCCGGCAGCCGTGCCGACGAAGTGCGCTGGTGCGGACCAAACTTCTTCGCTGCAGCCGAACTGATGTTGGCGAGCGAGCCGAAGCTGCGTTTCGTGGTGCCGGCAGCCGACGCCGAACGCCGCCGCCAGATCGAGACTCTGCTGGCGACCCATCCCCGGCTGGCCGAGGCCACCGCGATCACCAGCGGCCGCTCGCACGATGTGCTCGAGGCGGCCGATGCCGTGCTGGTAGCGAGCGGCACCGCCACGCTCGAAGCCGCGCTTTACAAGAAGCCGATGGTGATCGGCTACCTGATGCCGCGCCTGTCGGCCTGGATCATGCGGCGCAAGGGGCTGATTCCGTGGGTCGGGCTGCCCAACA
Organism: Pseudomonadota bacterium; assembly: GCA_023443095.1. Classification (GTDB taxonomy): domain Bacteria; phylum Pseudomonadota; class Gammaproteobacteria; order Burkholderiales; family Burkholderiaceae_F; genus JAEZVV01. The sequence goes on along the minus strand of JAEZVV010000165.1, from coordinate 51,108 downwards.
TCCTGGCGCGAGAGTTCCTGGTGCCCGAGCTCCTGCAGGAAGACGCCACGCCCTCCGCCATTGCCCACTCCATGCTTGAGCAGCTCGATGCCGGCCGCCGCGCTCAACTGGTCGAGCGTTTCACCGCGATGCACGAATCGCTCTCGCGCGACACGCCCGCTTTGGCGACCGAAGCGATCCTGGCGACCGCGCGATGAAAGACTTGTTCGACGTGCCGGCGCCGCGCCTGATCGCCGGGGTCGACGAAGCCGGCCGCGGGCCGCTGGCCGGTCCGGTGGTGGCGGCCGCAGTGATCCTCGACCCGAGTCGGCCGATCGAGGGTCTGGCCGACTCGAAGAAACTCAGCGCCCGCCAACGCGAGCGGCTCGCGGTCGAGATCCGCGCCAAGGCGCTGGCCTGGTGCGTGGCCGAGGCGAGCGTCGAGGAGATCGATGCGATCAACATCCTCCAGGCCACGTTCCGGGCGATGGAGCGCGCCGTCGCCGGCCTGGCGAATACGCCCGACCAGGTCCTGGTCGACGGCAACCAGCTGCCGCGGCTGACCGTGCCGGCGCGGGCGATCATCGACGGCGACGCGCTCGAACCCGCCATCTCGGCGGCGTCGATCCTGGCCAAGACGGCGCGCGACGCGCTGATGGCCGCGGCTGACGCCGAGTTTCCCGGTTACGGTTTTGCCCAGCACGCCGGCTACGGCACGGCCCGTCACATGGCCGCCTTGCGCGAGTTGGGCGCCTGCGCCATCCACCGCCGTTCGTTTGCGCCGGTGCGCCGAGTGCTGGAGGAAACATGAAGCAGATCGCAATCGCTTCGGTCGACAACGCGCAGTTCAAACACTGGCGCAAGCTGGCCGAGAGCAGCCGGGCCTGTCGCCTGGCGCGCCGCAGCTTGGCCGAAGGCATCCACTTGGCTGAAGTCCTGCTGAGGGTCCCGGTGGCGGTCGAAGCAGTGATCATCCGCGCCGGCCTGGTCCATCGCGAGGCGCTTTCGGTGGCCGAGACGCTCGCGATCGCCAAGGGCGCGCCCCTGGTCGAGCTGGCGGGGGCGCTTTACGACCGCATCAGCCCGGTCGATCAGGGCACCGGGCCGGTCGTCGAGTTCAGCATCCCGGCGGCGCCGCTGCCGCAGGCGGCAGCGATCGACGCGGTCTACCTGGCCGGCCTGCAGGAGCCGGGCAATGTCGGCACTATCATCCGCACCGCGGCGGCGGCCGGGGTGCGGCATCTTGCCGCCAGCGCCGACACCGCCTATGTGTGGTCGCCCAAGGTCTTGCGCGCCGGCATGGGTGCGCATTTCGCGGTCCAGATCCACGAAAGTGTGGCGCCCGAGCAGCTGGCCGGCGCCTTCGCGGCCGAACGCCTGGCGGCCGACGCCACCGGCGGGAGCGACCTGTACGCGGCCGACTGGGGCCGCGGGCCCAGCGTGTGGATGATGGGGTCGGAGGGCGCCGGCCTGCCGCCCGCGGCGCTGGCCGTGGCGCAGCGCCGCCTCTTCATCCCGATCGACGCCGCGGTCGAATCGCTCAACGTCGGCGCTGCGGCCGCGATCTGCCTGTTCGAGCAGCGCCGCCGACGGTCACTCTAAGCCGTCGCCGTTGCGGTCTAGCCTGACGTCCTGAATGATGGTGGCGGCGATTTCTTCGATCGACTTGGTGGTCGATGACAGCCAGCGGATGCCTTCGCGCCGCATCATGCGTTCGGCGGCGTCGATCTCGTAGCGGCAGTTGTCGATCGCGGCGTAGCGGCTGTTGGGGCGGCGTTCGTGGCGCACCTCGGCCAGGCGCTCGGGAGAGATCGACAGGCCGAAGAGCTTGTCGCGGTGGGGGGGCAGGGCGCTGGGCAGGACGTTGCGCTCGAAGTCCTCGGGAATCAGCGGGTAGTTGGCGGCCTTGATGCCGTATTGCATTGCCAGGTAAAGGCTGGTCGGCGTCTTGCCGCTGCGCGACACGCCCACCAGGATCACGTCGGCTTCCTTCAAGCCCTTGGCCGACTGGCCGTCGTCGTGGGCGAGGGTGAAGTTGATCGCCTCGATCCGGTTCTTGTATTTCTCCGAATCCTGGATCTGGTGCGAGCGGCCGATCGTATGCGCGCTTTTCAGATCGAGCTCGATCTCGAGCGGTTCGACGAAAGCCTTGAACATCTCGACCACGAAAGCATTGCAGCTCGCTTTCAACGCGCCGGCGACGGCCGGATCGACCAGGGTCGAGAAAACAATCGCGCGTTTGCCGTCGCGTGCCCCGGCTTCATTGATCCGCTGGGCGGCGATCCGGGCTTTCTCGGGGGTGTCGATGAAAGGCAGGCGCTGCTGGCGCACCCGCAGCCCTTCAAACTGGGTCAGGACGGAGTGGCCCAGGGTTTCGGCGGTGATGCCAGTGCCGTCCGAGACAAAAAAAACGGTGCGATCGGGCGGCGGTGAGGCATTGATGGAACGGTCGGGCATGCGGGCTCCCATGGTGCGGCGCAACGGCGAAGTGGCGAAAGGCTAGAATCCGCCTCGATTCTCACACACCTAAGCTCGAGGACTGGGCATGCAACCAGGACGCTACGTCGTTCCCTTCAGCCAGCTCCGCATGACCGATGTTGAATCGGTCGGCGGCAAAAACGCTTCTCTGGGCGAAATGCTCAGCCAACTTTCCGATGCCGGCATCCGGGTGCCGGACGGATTTGCCACCACGGCCGAGGCGTTCCGCGTCTTCCTGCGCGAGGGCCAGCTCGAGCAGCGTATCGCCGAGAAGCTCGAACACCTCGATGTCGACGATGTCCGGGCGCTGACCGCCGCCGGCGCGCAGATCCGCCAATGGATTATCGATGCGCCGCTGCCGCTGGCGCTGGATCAGGAGATCCGCAACTTCTACCAGTGGCTCAAGGGCGAAGCCAAGGACGACATCTCGGTCGCCGTGCGTTCGTCGGCCACCGCCGAAGACCTGCCCGACGCTTCCTTTGCGGGGCAGCAGGAGACCTTCCTCAACGTGGTCGGCGTCGACGACGTGATCGACCGCGTCAAGGAGGTCTTCGCTTCGCTCTACAACGACCGCGCGATCTCGTACCGCGTGCACAAGGGCTTCACTCACGCCGAAGTGGCCCTGTCGGCCGGCATCCAGCGCATGGTCCGTTCCGACCGCGGCGCCTCGGGGGTGATGTTCACGCTCGACACCGAGAGCGGCTTTGATCAAGTGGTCTTCATCACCTCGAGCTACGGCCTGGGCGAAACCGTGGTCCAGGGCGCGGTCAACCCCGACGAGTTCTACGTTCACAAGCCGATGCTCGCGGCCGGCAAGTTCCCCATCATCCGCCGCTCGCTCGGCTCCAAGCTGATCAAGATGGAGTTCGATCCCGAGGCCGCCGGCAGCCGCACCGTGCGTACGGTCGATGTGCCCGACGCGCAGCGCCACCAGTTCTCGCTCACCGACGACGACGTGCTCGAGCTTGCGCGTTACGCGATGATCATCGAGCAGCATTACCAGCGCCCGATGGACATTGAGTGGGGCAAGGACGGCGTCGACGGCAAGATCTACATCCTGCAGGCACGCCCCGAGACCGTGAAATCGCAGGACGGCGGTGAGACCCAGCAACGCTTCAAGCTCAAGGGCAAGGGGCCGCTGCTCGCCACCGGCCGCGCGATCGGCCAGAAGATCGGTATCGGTACCGTGCGCATCGTCAGTGGTGCCGACGAGATGGACCAGGTCAAGCCGGGCGATGTGCTGGTCACCGACATGACCGACCCCAACTGGGAACCGGTGATGAAGCGCGCTTCTGCCATCGTCACCAACCGCGGCGGCCGCACCTGCCACGCGGCGATCATCGCGCGCGAACTCGGGATCCCGGCAGTGGTCGGCTGCGGCGACGCCACCGAAGCGCTGGTCGACGGCCAGAAGGTGACCGTCAGCTGCGCCGAGGGTGATACCGGCAACATCTATTCCGGCGCGCTCGAGATGGAAGTGGAGACGGTCCAGCAGGGCGAACTGCCGCCGATCGACCTCAAGATCATGATGAACGTCGGCAATCCGCAGCTGGCTTTCGACTTCCAGTCGCTGCCCAACGCCGGGGTCGGCCTCGCCCGTCTCGAGTTCATCATCAACAACAACATCGGCGTGCACCCCAAGGCGGTGCTCGACTACCCGCTGATCGACGACGATCTCAAGCGCGCAGTCGAGCGTCTGTCCTTCGGTTACGCCAGCCCGCGCGCCTTCTTCGAAGCCAAGCTCGCCGAAGGCATCGCCACGATCGGCGCGGCCTTCTGGCCGAAGAAGGTGATCGTGCGCATGTCGGACTTCAAGAGCAACGAATACAAGAAGCTGATCGGCGGTTCACGCTACGAGCCCGACGAAGAAAACCCCATGCTCGGCTTCCGCGGCGCCAGCCGCTACATCGCCGACAGCTTTGCCGAGTGTTTCGCGATGGAATGCGCGGCCCTGAAGCGCGTGCGCAACGACATGGGCCTGACTAACGTCGAGATCATGATCCCGTTCGTGCGCACCCTGGGCGAAGCCCGCCGGGTGCCCGAGCTGCTCGCTGCCCACGGCTTGAAGCGCGGCGAAAACGGCTTGCGCGTGATCATGATGTGCGAGATCCCCAGCAACGCTGTGCTGGCCGAGCAGTTCCTCGAGTATTTCGACGGCTTCTCTATCGGTTCGAACGACCTCACCCAGCTCACGCTCGGCCTTGACCGCGACTCGGGGTTGGTGGCCGCGTCGTTCGACGAACGCGACCCGGCGGTCAAGGCGCTGCTGTCGATGGCGATCGCCGCCTGCCGCAAGCAGGGCAAATACATCGGCATCTGTGGTCAAGGCCCGTCGGACCATGCTGACTTTGCTCAATGGTTGATGGATGAGGGGATCGAATCGATCTCGCTCAACCCCGACACCGTGGTCGATACTTGGCAGAGATTGGCGCGATCTGCTTGAATGAGGCCCATCCCGGGCTGAGCTCTGCGGCCGCCTTCGGGCGGCCGTTTTTCTGATCTGGAGACCTGATGCAAGCCTATGTCTGGTGGTTGGTCCTGGCCTTCGCCCTGGCGGCGGCCGAACTGCTGACCGGAACCTTCTATCTGCTGGTGATTGCGCTGGGCGCTGCCGCTGGCGGTGCCGTGGCGCTGGCCGGCGGCCCGCTCGCGCTGCAACTGCTGGTGGCGGCGGTGATCGGTGTGGCGGGTTCGCTCTGGCTGCGCCGTCGCCGTGCACGCGACGCCGGCCTCAGCGACGAGGTGCAAAACCCCGACATCGGCCGCAGCATCCGGATCGAGGGCTGGAGCCCCTCGGGCACTGCGCGCGCCCAGTACCGCGGCGCGGTGTGGGACGTCGAACTGGCCCCGGGCGAAGTCGCCGCCCCGGGTGACTACGTGATCTGCGCCATCTCATCCAACCGTCTTGTTGTCGCGCGCCGCGCGCCGAACTAGGAGCCCTCATGTTTCCTCTGTTTCCCGATGCCGGGACCCTCGTCGCCCTGGTCCTGCTCGTCCTGGCCGTGGTCTTCATCGTGCAGGCGGTCAAGGTCGTGCCGCAGCAGAACGCCTGGGTGGTCGAGCGCCTGGGCAAGTTCCACGCCGTGCTCGCGCCCGGCCTCAACATCGTGGTTCCCTTCATCGACCGCGTTGCCTACAAACACAGCCTCAAGGAAGTGCCGCTCGACACGCCGAGCCAGGTCTGCATCACCAAGGACAACACCCAGCTGTCGGTCGACGGCGTCTTGTTCTTCCAGGTCACCGACCCGCAGCGCGCCAGCTACGGCACCAGCAACTACGTCCTCGCGATCACCCAGCTGGCGCAGACCACGCTGCGTTCGGTGGTGGGCAAACTCGAGCTCGACAAGACCTTCGAAGAGCGCGACTACATCAACCACGCCGTGGTCTCGGCGATCGACGAAGCCGCCCTCAACTGGGGCGTAAAGGTCCTGCGCTACGAGATCAAGGACCTGACCCCGCCCGCGGTGATCCTGCACGCGATGCAACAGCAGATCACGGCCGAACGCGAGAAACGGGCCCTGATCGCGGCCTCCGAAGGCCGCAAGCAGGAGCAGATCAACATCGCCACCGGCCAGCGCGAAGCGGCGATTGCCCGCTCCGAGGGCGACAAGCAGGCGGCGATCAACAACGCCCAGGGTGAAGCCGCGGCCGTGCTCGCCATCGCCGAAGCAACTGCCGAAGCGGTGCGCAAGGTCGCTGCCGCGACCCAGGCTCCGGGCGGGATGGAAGCGGTCAACCTCAAGGTCGCGGAGAAATACGTCGACGCGTTTGCCGGCCTCGCCAAGACCGGCAACTCGCTCGTGATCCCGGCCAATCTGTCGGACGTGGGCAGCCTGATCGCCACCGCGATGACGGTGGTGAAGTCGCAGTCGAAGCCTCAAACTGAGCCTCAGTCTCAACCCCGTCCGCCGGTCGCTTGATGAGGGTGGCCGCGATCCCGGCGGCGGAGCGGCGATGACGGCGCCGACGATCGCCGCCGGGCTCAAGCAGGTGCTCTCCGCCTACACGCCGTTTTCGGCGATGAGGGCGGCCGATCTCGAGTTCCTGGTCGCTTACGCCGAGGTGGCGTATTTCGGTCCGGGCGAGCTTCTGCTCGCGCCGGCGGAGACCGCGCCCGAGCATTTCATCATCATCAAGCAGGGGCGGGTGCGGGGCGAGAATCCGCGCGATGACAACGCCACCGCGTTCGAGGGCGGGGTGGGCGATTGTTTCCCGGTCGGTGCCTTGTTGGCGCAGCGGCCGGTGTCGCTGGTCTATCGCTCGGTGGGCGACACCTTCGTCATCCTGCTGCCGCGCTCGCGCTTTGAGGAACTGACCCGGCGCAGCCAGGTCTTCCTCGATTTCTGCAAGCGTCGCCTGGGCTCGCTGCTGGACCTGGCGCATCAGCAGGTCCAGGCCGCCTACGCGGCCGACGCCAACGCGCAGCGCAGCCTTGCCACACCGCTCGCCGAAGTGCTGGGCCGGACCCCAGTGGCCTGTACGCCCGATACTCCGCTGCGCGAAGTCCTGACCCGCATGCACGATGCCCATGTGGGCTCGATCATCGTTACCGAACGCCATGGCGCGGGGGAACGGGTCGCCGGCATTCTGACCCGCACCGATCTGATCGGCCGCGTCATCCTGCCCGAACTGCCCTTGTCGACCCCGGTCTCGCAAGTGATGACGAGCCGGGTCCTCACGCTCGATGCCGAGGCCAGCGCGGCCGACGCCACCATGCTGATGGCCGAACATTCGATCCGCCACATTCCGGTGATGCGCCGCGAGGGCGGGGTCGAACAGCTCGCCGGGGTCGTCTCCGAGCGCGACCTGTTCGCGATGCAGCGCTTGACCGTGAGGCAGCTGGCCGTGACGCTGCGGCGCGCGAGCGACGTCTCGACGCTGGAGGTCGCGGCGTCCGACATCCGGCGCCTGTCGCACCACCTGGTTGCGCAAGGTGTGGCAGCGGCCGAGCTCACGCGCTTGATCAGCCACCTCAACGACCAGCTGGTGGTGCGGCTGCTGCAGCTGGCGTGCGAGCAGTTCGAGGTCGACCCGGCCAGCTTCTGCTGGCTCGCCTTCGGCAGCGAGGGACGGCGCGAACAGACCATCGCCACCGACCAGGACAACGGCATCATGGTTGGCGAGGGCGCCGACAGCGCCCGCTTGCTCGAGCTCGCGGCCTGGGTTAACCAGGCCCTGGCGCGGGCCGGCTTCCCTCTGTGCCAGGGACAGATCATGGCGAGCAACCCGGCCTGGTGCCTGCCGGCAAGCCGCTGGCACGGCCTGTTCGCGCGCTGGATCGATCGCGGCGACCCGCAGGCTTTGCTCAACGCCAGCATCTTTTTCGATTTCCGCCCGGTGTTCGGCGAAGCCGCGCTCGCCAACCAGTTGCGCGAAGACGTGCTGGCGCGGGTTCAGGCCAACCCGCGTTTTCTCAAGCAGATGGCCGACAACGCCTTGCGCAACCGGCCGCCCGAGTTCGGCGGAGTGTTCGAATCGCTGTTCGGCGATGGCGGCCGCCATGTGCTCGACCTCAAGCTCAGCGGCACCATGTTGTTCGTCGACGCTGCGCGGATCTGGGCGCTCGCAGCCGGCCTGCCGCAGACCAACACCACCGAGCGTCTGCGGCGGCTGGCCGAAGGCGGCAAACTGCCCGAGCTCGATGCCGACGGTTGGAACGACGCCTTTGATTTCTTCCAGCTGTTGCGGCTGCGGGCGCAGCATCGCCGCGCCGAACGAGGCGCCGGCGGCGACGACAATCCGAACCAGATCGAAGTCGGCCAGCTCTCAGCCTTGGAAAAGCGCATCGTCAAGGAAGGCCTGCGCCAGGCGCGCAAGCTGCAAAGCCGCTTGCGGCTCGATTTTCCCGGTTGAGCATGAACTGGCTGAGCCGTATCACCGAGCGCCGCCGCACCAGTCCCCCGGTCCGGCGCTGGGTGGTGGTTGATGTCGAGACCAGCGGTCTGGACTCCCGCCGCGACGCCCTGATTTCGGTCGGCGCGGTGGCGCTGCGAGAAGGCCGGGTGGCGCCGGGCGACAGCCTCGAACTGGTGGTCCAGCAGGACCAGGCAAGTTCGCGCGAAAACATCCTGATCCACGGCGTGGGGCGGGCCGCTCAGCTGTCGGGTGCCGAACCTCGGGTGGCGCTGCACGCGTTTCTCGACTACGTCGGCCGTTCGCCGCTGATCGCTTTCCACGCGCCTTTTGACCGCGGCTTCATGGCGCGGGCGATCACGGCCTACGTGAACCAGCCCTTCGACAATCCCTGGCTCGACCTCGCCAAACTGGCGTCGGCCCTGTCCCCGCGGGCGCAGCTCAAGTCACTCGACGAATGGTTGACGCATTTTTCGATCCCGCTGACGGCGCGTCATAGCGCCGCGGGTGATGCTTTCGCCACGGCCCTGCTGGCAACTCGGCTGCTGCCCGAGGCGCGGCGCCAGGGGGCGACGACGTTTGCCGATCTGCAGGCGCTGGCGCGCGCCGGACGCTGGCTTGCCTAGGGCAGGGCAAGCAGGGCGCTTAGCGCGAACGGCTCTTGAGCAGGCGTTCCTGCTCGCGCTTCCACTGCTTGTCGGATTCGTCGGCGCGTTTCTCGAACTGGCGCTTGCCCTTGGCCAGACCCATCGCCAGCTTGACCCGGCCCTTGGAAAAATGGAGGTCGAGCGGCACCAGGGTGTAACCCGCGCGTTCGACCTTGCCGATCAGCTTGGCGATTTCGCGCCCATGCATTAGCAGCTTGCGGGTGCGGGTGGGTTCGGCCTTTTCGTGGGTGCTGGCGGTGGGCAGGGGAGTGACGTGGGCGTTGAGCAGGAACAGTTCGGCGCCACGGATGATGATGTGGCTTTCCTTGATCTGCGAGCGGCCAGCGCGGATGGACTTGACTTCCCAGCCCTTCAACACGAGACCCGCCTCGAAGCGTTCTTCGATCGAATAGTCGTGATGGGCTTTTTTGTTCTGGACGATCGCCACGGGGCTGCGCTTGACGGTTGACTACAATCTCGCAGTGTAACAACGCCCCCGGATTCCGCAGCTCCCGATGCCTCATGTAGACCGTTCCCTGCTGGTTCACTACAGCGCCGAGCAGATGTTCGAGCTTGTCGCCAACGTCGAGCAATACCCGCAATTTCTGCCCTGGTGCAGCGGCAGCCGGGTGGTGCGCGACCGCGAGGGCGGGGTCGATGCCACCGTCGAACTGGACTACCGCGGCATCAAGAGCCACTTCACCACCCGCAACGACCTGCGTTTTCCCGAGCAGATCCGCATGAGCCTGCTCGACGGGCCGTTCCGCAGCCTGACCGGGCATTGGTCCTTCATTGCTCTGCGGCCCGGCGCATGCAAGGTGCAGTTGAGCCTGCATTACGAGTTTTCCAGCAGCCTCCTGGGCCGGGCGCTGGCGCCGGTGTTCGAACACGTGGCGCATTCGATGATCGAATCCTTCGAAAGCCGGGCCGAAGATGTCTACGGACCGCACTGAACCCGGCGCGCGGGTGCGCGCCAGCGTCGCCATCGCCGGGCCGATCGAGAGCCGCGTGGTCGAGGTCGAACTCGAGACCGGGGCGACGATCGCCGACGCCGCAGTCGCCAGCCGTCTGCTGCCGCCGGGAGGGCGGCTCGACCTTGGCGTGTGGGGGCACCGGTGCCCGCCCGAGACCTTGCTGCACGAGGGCGACCGGGTCGAAATTTACCGCCCGCTCACGGTCGACCCGATGGCGGCGCGCCGCATCCGCGCCGAGGTCAAGCGCCGGCGCTCGAGCTGAGGCGTTTCAGTTGCAGAGAGACTGGGTGTTCTGGCGCAGGCGTTCGATTTCGGCGCTGCGCTGGGCGTCGTTGAGGAAGCTGCGCTGGCCTGAGGCGTCGACCTGGGCGACCCGGTGGCCGGACTCGAGCGCCTTGAGATAACCGCGGGCGCGGTCGCATTCGGCCGCCTTGCGACTGCGGTTGCGTTCGTCTTCCTCCGCCTTGGCGGCGGCCTCCGCGCTTTCCTTCTGCCGCTTCTGGAAATCGAGTTCGCGTTCGGCCAGGCTCTTGGGAGCGGCAGGCCGGGCGGCCTCGCTCGGCTTGGCGGCGGGCGCGTCGTCGGCCGGAACCGCCGCTGCGGTGGCGCGCGGCTGGCGCACGATCTGGTTCGATTTGACCGAAGCGGGAGGAGGCTGGTCGGAGAACACCACGGTGCCGTTGGCGTCCCGCCAGGCCCATTGCGCCTGGGCGGGCAGGCTCAGGCCGGCGGCAAGAAGCAGGGCCAACAAAGGGGTGACGCGGGGGCGGTGTGCGGCGGGCATGGGATCTCCGGATGACAGCGGGATTGTCCGGGGCGGGGGCGCGCCTCGCAAGCCGCATCACTGGCTCGCGGGATGGGATGTGCCCGCGATTGCGCGGGAAACCCGCAAAACGCGCGGCCTGGGGCCGTCCCGTATAATTGACTTTTGCGTCATGAGGCCCCCGATGCGACTTCTCCAGAAGGCTCTAACCTTCGATGACGTGCTGCTCGTGCCCGCCTATTCGGCGGTCCTGCCACGAGACACGCAGCTGTCCACCCAATTCACCCGCAACATCCGGCTCAACCTGCCCCTGGTGTCCGCTGCCATGGACACGGTGACCGAAGCCAATCTTGCGATCGCTCTTGCGCAAGAGGGCGGGATCGGGATCGTCCACAAGAACCTGACGCCGCGCGAGCAAGCGGCCGAGGTCGCCAAGGTCAAGCGTTACGAGTCCGGCGTGGTGAGCGACCCCATCACGATCGGCCCCGACCTGACCGTGCGCGACGTGATCGAGATCACCCGCGAACACAGGATTTCCGGCCTGCCGGTGGTCCAGGGCAAACGGGTGCTGGGCATCGTCACCAACCGCGACCTGCGCTTCGAGTCGCGCATGGACGCCAAGGTGGCCGAGATCATGACTCCGCGCGAGCGCCTGGTCACGGTCAAGGAAGGCGCCAGCCTCGACGAAGCCAAGGAACTGATGCACCGCCACAAGCTCGAGCGCGTGCTGGTGGTCGACGACGATTTCAACCTGCGCGGCCTGATGACCGTGAAGGACATCACCAAGGCGACCGAGCATCCGCTCGCCGCCAAGGATGCCCAGGGCAAGCTGCGCGTGGGTGCGGCGGTGGGCGTGGGCGAAGGCACCGAGGAACGGGTCGAACTGCTGGTCAAGGCCGGGGTCGACGTGCTGGTGGTCGACACCGCGCACGGCCACTCCAAGGGCGTGCTCGACCGCGTGCGCTGGGTCAAGCAGAACTTCCCGCACGTCGACGTGATCGGCGGCAACATCGCCACCGCCGCGGCGGCGCTCGCCCTGGTCGAACACGGTGCCGACGGCGTCAAGGTCGGCATCGGCCCGGGTTCGATCTGCACCACCCGGGTCGTGGCCGGCGTCGGCGTGCCGCAGATCACCGCGATTGCCAACGTGGCCGAGGCGCTGGCGGGCACCGGCGTGCCGCTGGTGGCCGACGGCGGCGTGCGTTTCTCGGGCGATCTGGCCAAGGCGATCGCCGCCGGCGCCAACACCGTCATGATGGGCGGCATGTTCGCCGGCACCGAAGAGGCACCGGGCGAAGTCATCCTCTACCAGGGCCGTTCGTACAAGAGCTACCGCGGCATGGGTTCGCTGGGAGCGATGCACAAGGGCTCGGCCGATCGTTATTTCCAGGACAACAACGACGGTAACGTCGACAAGCTGGTCCCGGAAGGCATCGAAGGCATGGTTCCCTACAAGGGCTCGGTGCTGGCGATCATCTACCAGATGGCGGGTGGCCTGCGGTCTTCGATGGGGTATTGCGGCTGCGCGAGCATCGATGAGATGCGCAGCAAGGCCGAGTTCGTCGAGATCACGAGTGCCGGCATGCGCGAGTCGCATGTGCACGATGTGAAGATCACGAAGGAAGCGCCCAACTACCGCCTCGACAACTGAGGTCGGTTTGCGCCCGACCCCGCCCCCCTCTGACCGCAAGCTCCGCTCGCGGCGCTGGTGGACCCGGTTCTGGGCGCTGTTTGGCGCCTTCTTTCTGGTAGTGCTGGCTTGGCGATTGCCGAGCCATGTAGAGCAGGGCGATGCCAGCGTGCTGATGCGCGACGCCGGCCTCGCCCTGTTGTGCGTGAACATGATCCTGCAGGCGGTTCGGGTGAACTGGCCGGCGATCAACGCCCTGATACTCACAGTCGTCGGCGTGGCCTTGTGGCTGGCCGGCGCATGGAAGCTATGAATCACGACCGCATTCTCATCCTCGATTTCGGCTCGCAGGTCACCCAGCTGATCGCGCGCCGGGTGCGCGAAGCCCACGTCTACTGCGAAGTCCACCCGGCCGACGTCTCGGCCGAGTTCATCCGAGAGTTCGCGCCGCGCGGCGTGATCCTGTCGGGATCGCACATGAGCGCTTACGAGGAGTCGAACGACCAGGCGCCCGCTGCCGTGTTCGATCTCGGCGTGCCGGTGCTTGGCATCTGCTACGGCATGCAGACCATGGCGCAGCAACTGGGCGGCAAGGTCGAGCGCGGTCATACCCGCGAGTTCGGCTATGCCGAGGTGCGCGCCCACGGCCACACCCGCCTGCTGACCGGCCTGCAGGACTTCGAGACCGCCGAGCGCCACGGCATGTTGAAGGTCTGGATGAGCCACGGCGACAAGGTCACCGAGCTGCCGCCGGGCTTCAAGCTGATGGCCTCGACCCCGAGCTGTCCGATCGCCGGCATGGCCGACGAGGACCGCGGCTATTACGCGGTGCAGTTCCACCCCGAAGTCACCCATACCGTGCAGGGCGCGGCGATCCTGACCCGCTTCGTGCGCGAGATCTGCGGCTGCAAGCCCGACTGGGTGATGGGCGACTACGTGACTGAGGCGGTCGAGAAGATCCGCGCCCAGGTCGGCGACGAGGAAGTGATCCTGGGCCTGTCGGGCGGGGTCGATTCCTCGGTGTGCGCAGCGCTGATCCACCGCGCGATCGGCCAGCAGCTCACCTGCGTCTTCGTCGACAACGGTCTCCTGCGCCTGAACGAACGCGAGCAGGTGGTCGAGACTTTCGAAAAGCACATGGGCCTGAAGCTGATCGTGGTCGACGCGGTCGAGCGCTTCATGAGCGCCCTGGCCGGCGTCACCGACCCGGAAGCCAAGCGCAAGATCATCGGCCGCGAGTTCGTGCACATCTTCCAGGAAGAGGCCGCCAAGCTCAGCAGCGCCAAGTGGCTGGCGCAGGGCACGATCTACCCCGACGTGATCGAATCGGCCGGCGCCAAGACCAAGAAGGCGACCACGATCAAGAGCCACCACAACGTCGGCGGTCTGCCCGAGACCCTGCACCTGAAGCTGCTCGAGCCGCTGCGCGAACTCTTCAAGGACGAGGTACGCGAACTCGGCATCGCGCTCGGCCTGCCGGCCGAGATGGTGCATCGCCATCCCTTCCCCGGTCCCGGCCTGGGTGTCCGCATCCTGGGCGAGGTGCGCAAGGATTTCGCCGATCTGCTGCGCCGCGCCGACGCGATCCTCATCGAAGAGCTGCGTGCCTCGGGCTGGTACGAAAAGACGAGCCAGGCTTTCGTGGTGTTCCTGCCGGTCAAGAGCGTGGGCGTGATGGGCGATGGCCGCACCTACGAGTGGGTCGTCAGCCTGCGCGCGGTGCAGACCTCGGACTTCATGACCGCCCACTGGGCGCACCTGCCCTACGACCTGTTGGGGCGCGTCTCGAACCGCATCATCAACGAAGTGCGCGGCATCAACCGCGTGGTCTACGACATCTCGGGCAAGCCGCCTGCGACGATCGAGTGGGAGTGAAGCCAGCCGGCCGCGGCTTGCTTGTCGGCTGATTAAGCGACCGGCGCCAGCGCGGCCTTGAGGCCGGCCGCTCGCCTCGGCGGCCGGTTTGCTTCTTCCTCCCGCGGCGACAGCCGCCGACCCTTGTTGACAGATGCCCCGGCGGCCAGGCCCCCGGGGCCGGAGCGCTGCCATGAACTTGTCTTCGCACGAACTCAGCATGACCGTGCTCATGACCCCCGACACTGCCAACTTCGCGGGTCATGTGCACGGCGGCACCATCCTCAGGCTGCTCGACCAGGTGGCTTACGCCTGCGCCAGCCGCTACGCCGGCCGCTACGTGGTCACGCTCAGCGTCGACCAGGTCGTGTTCCGCCAGCCGGTCGAAGTCGGCCAGCTGGTGACCTTTCTCGCCAGCGTCAACTACACCGGCACGAGTTCGATGGAGATCGGCATCAAGGTGATCGCCGAGAACATCCGCATCCAGGAAGTCCGCCACGTCGTCAGCTGCTTTTTCACCATGGTGGCGGTCGACGACAACGGCACGCCGGTGGCGGTGCCGCGCCTCGAGCCCGTCACCCCCGACCAGAAGCGGCGCCACGCCGCGGCAATGGTGCGCAAAGAGGTGAGGCGGGAGCTCGAGCAGCGCTACAAGGCACTGGCGCATTAGTCGCTGGCGGCCGGGATCGCGCAATCCCGGGGCGATCTAAGACGGCCTCTTGCGCAGGCTCCGATAACATCGGGGCATGAGCGATACCCCAGAAATCGCCGCATCGGGCTGGCTGAGCCGCCTAGGCGAACTGTCGATCCGCCGCGGCAGCCATCTCGAAAGCCTGCGCAGCCGCGACCCGCGCGACTTCGAACTGGTGCTCGCCAGCGCCGCGCTGTTTATCCCTCCCGGTCAGCTGCTCGACGAGCGCCGAGCCAACGAAGCGCTGCTGGCTTTCCTTGCCAGCGCCGGCAGCTGGCTAGCTGTCGACCACGCCGAGCTGCGCCGCTGGCTGGCCGATACCGGCATGGTCCACCGCAGCGATTACGGCACTGACTACCGCCGCGGCGAGTTTCCCGCGTGGCTGGCCAGCGCGGCGATCGAGCTCGACGCTTCACAGCTCGCCGACGCGGTCGAAGCTGCCCATTCGGCGCGTTCGGCGCAACGCGCCGAACGGCGCCGGGCCTGGCTGGCGCAGATGTCGGCCGGGATCGAAGTGACCGAAAGCGAAGCCCGCCCCGACGACGATATGTACATGCGGATGGCGATCGACCAGGCCCACAACGCCTGGGCCCTGGGCGAAGTGCCGGTGGGCGCGGTGCTGGTCAAGGACGGCCAGATCGTCGCCACCGGCTTCAACCAGCCGATCGGCAACTGCGACCCGACCGCTCACGCCGAAGTGCAGGCGATGCGCGCCGCCGCCGAGCTGCTGGGCAATTACCGGCTGTCGCATTGCACGCTTTACGTCACGCTCGAACCCTGCGCCATGTGTTCCGGTGCGATGCAGCATGCGCGGATCGCGCGAGTCGTCTACGGCGCGCCCGACCCCAAGACCGGCGCGGCCGGCAGCGTGGTCGACCTGTTTGCCGAACCTAGGCTCAACCACCACGCGAGCGTGCGCGGCGGCGTCCTGGCCGAGGAATGCGGCGGGCTGCTGACGCAGTTTTTCGCCGAGCGGCGCGAACTCAAGGAACAGGGCGCTTTGCCGCCCGACGCGGAGATGGGTGATGAAGACAACTAGGCGCTTAGGCCTCGTGGCGCCCTCGGGCCGGCTGCCGAGTGAAGCCGAGGCGGACCGCGCGGCGAGTTTTTTCACCCGGCGCGGCTGGCAGGTGATGGCGGGCGAGTCCGTGTTCGGACACGACACCCGCTTTGCCGGGCCGGACGAGCTGCGGGCGAGCGAACTGCAGAGCTTTGCCACCGACCCGCGGATCGATCTCGTCTTGAGCGCGCGCGGCGGCTACGGTCTGACGCGCCTGCTCGACCGTTTCGATTACCGGGCGATCGCCGAGCGCGCCCCCATCCTGGTCGGCTACAGCGATTTCACCGCCTTCAACCTTGCCTATCTGGCGCAGGCGGGCGGAATCAGTTTCCAGGGGCCGTCGGCGGTCGACTTCGCGCGCGAACAACCCGAGGCATATACGGTCGAGCAGTTCTTCGCCGCGCTCGAGAACCCGGTCCATGAGCTGGAGTTCGCCACCGAGGCGCCGCCGCTCGAGGCCCGCGGCACCTTGTGGGGCGGCAACCTGGCGATGCTCAACTCTTTGCTCGGCACGCCGTATTTCCCTCAGGTCAAGGGCGGAATCCTCTTTCTCGAAGACGTCAACGAGCCGGCCTACAAGGTCGAGCGCCTCCTGCTGCAGCTGCACCAGGCGGGCGTGCTCGATTCCCAGCGAGCGATCCTGCTGGGCGCTTTCGAACCGATGGCGGTGATGCCGAGCGACTACGGCTTCGATTTTGCCGATGTGCTGGCGCGTGTGATGGCCGCCACCGCCACGCCTATCGTCACCGGTCTGCCCTTCGGCCATGTGCCGCGCAAGGCGATGCTTGCGGTCGGTGCCGATTCCCACTTGGGCGTCAAGGCTGGTGTGGCGCGGCTCTCGTTTTCGGGTTATCCGAACCTCGCCTGAAGCCACTTTATGCACGGACAGAAAAGGGGCGCAGAGCGCCCCTTTTCTATTCCAGGTCCATGTGTTTAGAGGCCGAAAGCCTTGCACTCGCGGCCGCGCTTGGATGGCACGGTGTCTTTCAGGCAGGCGGCGTAGGCCGGGTAGTGCTTGAGCAAAAACAGGTGGCGGGCGGCGACCGCCGTGTCGGCGAAGTCGCTGAAGAGGCCGTCGACGCCCAGCTCGTAGAAGCGGACATATTCGGCGACCGGGTTGCCCTTGAAGTCGGAGGCCAGGCGGCGCTGTTCGTTGCGGAAGGTGAAGGGGTGAACCACCAGGCCGGCGGCGTGGGCGTCGGCCACCACGCTCGAGGGCGGGATCAACACGCGGTCGGCGTCATTGCTGGCGCTGTCGCCGTTGATGTCGTCGCACTTGCCGTCGGCGTTGGCGTCCTTCACACACTTGGCGCCGATCAGGTAGGGCTTCCAGGGGCCGATGCCGTCGGCGTAAGCGGCGATCTGCCTGAGCCCGGCCGGGGTGAGCATGTCTTTGTAGGTGCGCGGATCGCCGCGGACGGCGAAGTCATAGGGCTTGTCGAAGGGCGGCGCCAGCGTGACCTGGCCGTTGGCGTCGACGTCGTCGCCGTCGATCAGCTGCACCAGCTTGACCCGCGTGCGGCTGCGCAGGTACTGCAGGTTGCTGACCTCGAAGCTCTGGATGAAGACCGGCGCGTCGCGATGGTTCATGCCGGCGCGGCTGAGTTCGTCGAGCAGGCGGTCTTCGAGCGGCAGGCCGAGCTTGGCGTGGTAGGTCGGGTGTTTGGTCTCGGGGTAGACGCCGATGCGCCGGCCGGCTTCGTCCGACTTTCGTTTGGCGAGCGCCAGCACCTCGGCCAAGGTGGGGATGGCGAAGCGGCCGTTGAAACCGGGGTCGCGATCGCTCATGGACTGGATCGCGCGCAGGGTCTTGATCTCGGCCAGAGTGAAGTCGCTTGCGAACCAGCCTTCCTCCTCGACCCCGTCGACGACCGCCTTGCGCTTGCGGTTGGCGAACTCGGGACGCAGGGAAACGTCGGTGGTGGCGATCAGGTTGGGCTCGTGGCGAGCGACGAGTACCCCGTCCTTGGTCGCGACTAGGTCGGGTTCGATGTAGTCGGCGCCGAGTTCGATCGCCAGCGCATAACTCTCTAGCGTGTGTTCGGGCAGGTGGCCGGCGGTGCCGCGATGGCCGATCACCAAGGGCAGGGCGCTGCGGGCGCCGTCGGGACGCTCACCGGCGGTGGCGGGCAGGACCGCCCCCACTAGGCTGGCGGCCAGGGCCGCCAGGGAAACAACAAAGCTGCGGGTTCTGTTCACAAGTCCTCCTCGGGTTCGAAGCGGGAGCGGCGATCGTGGTCGCCGCGTTTGACGCTGCCATGACAGGCCCGAGCACCGTGCCTGCGTGTAACGATCCGGGCAAGCCCGCGCCTGCCCGTGACGGCCATGACGCATACGTGGCAGCCCAGGCAGACGGGGGGACGCGGACGGCTAGACTGCCGACTCCCGTTTTCAGAACCCCGCGATGAGAGCTGTTTGCCTTGGCGGCGGGAGCCTCTTCCAATGAGCGAAGAACGCACCAGCCGCCCCCCTCAGACCCCGGAAGCCAGCGGCCCCCTGACCCGCTTCGGCCTGGCGATGGAGTCGCGCGCCCAGCGCGAAGCGGCGGTGCAGGCGGGCGTGCTGACGGCGGTTTTCCGCCAGGTGCCGGCGTCCCTGCTGGGCACTCTGGCCGGCGCCGTGCTGCTGGCCGTGGTCTTGTGGGGCGCCGTCCCCAACGTATGGCTGGCGGCGTGGCTGGGCGCGGTGGCGCTCGAATCCTGGCTGCGCCTGCGGGCCGCTCGCGCTTTTACGGTCGACCCTGACCGGATCGAACGTATCCGCGTCTGGGTGGCGCGCTGGGTGGCCTTGGCGGCGGGAGCCGGACTGGTGTGGGGGCTGGCGGGCTACTTCTTCTTCATCGCCGGCGCGCCGCTGCAACAGCTGCTGGTGGTCGCCCTGGTGCTGGGGGTGAGCTTCGGTTCCTTGCCGCTGTACGCAGGCTGGCGCCGCGCCTTCGACGTTTTCATGAGTTTGGCCTTGCTGCCCCTGGTGGCACGTATGGCGGCGCAACAGGACCCGGCCTATGTCAGCGCTGCCGGTGTGGTACTGGTGGTGTTCGGTTTCACGGTCTTCTTTGGGCGTCGTTTTGGCGCGACGGTACGGGAGTCGGTCAAAAACGACTATGAAAACGAGCTGCTGGTCGAACAGTTGCTTGCCGAAAAACGCATCGCCGAGGAGGCGCGGCGCAGCGCCGAATCGGCAACCCGATCGCGTTCGCAGTTCTTCGCGGCTGCCAGTCACGACCTGCGCCAACCCTTGCAGGCGATCGGCATCTATGTGTCCCTGCTGCGCAAACGGGCCGACCGTGCCGCCTTGCCGCTGGTGAGCAATCTGTCGTCGGCGGTCGATTCGCTCTCCAAGCTGGTCGAGGAGCTGCTCGAGATCTCGCGGCTCGACTCGGGGGCGATCCAGCCACGCATAGAACAGGTCTCGGTCGAAGAATTGTTCAAGACGCTCGAGCAGGAGTTCGCTCCGATCGCGGGCGCGCGCGGCCTGTCGCTGCGGGTGCGGCCGGTGGCGCGTGCCCTGCAGACCGACGTCCTGCTGCTGCAGCGGGTGCTGCGCAACCTGCTCGCCAATGCGATCCGCTACACGGCGCGCGGCGGGGTCCTGCTGGCGGCCCGGGTGCGGCCAAGCGGCTCGGTCCAAATCGAGGTCTGGGACACCGGTGGCGGCATCGCCCCGGGTGAGGTCGAACGCATCTTCGAAGAGTTCTACCGCGGCGAGAGCTCGAAGGCGGAAAACAGCGGTGCCGGTTTCGGCTTAGGCCTGTCGATCGTGCGACGGATCTGCGGGCTGCTGCAGCTGCCGCTGTCGCTATCGTCGCGGCCGGGTCGCGGGACGGTGTTCCGGATCGAGCTGCCGGCCAGCCGAGGTCCGCGTCGGCTGGGGCGCAGCGCGCCCGAAGCGCCCAACTGGCTGCTGCAGCCGCTCGACGGCGTGAGAATCGCTCTGATCGAAGATAACGCCGAGATCCTCAACAGCCTGTCGCGTCTGCTGCGTTCCTGGGGCGCGCTGGTAGTGGCGGCCAACGGCTACAACGCGGCGTTAATGCAGGGCCTGTCGATGCAGGACGGGATCGACGTGGTGCTGGCCGACCAGAACCTCGGCCCGCATTCGCCGAGCGGGATCGAAGCCGTCTTCCGCGTGCGTGAAGTCCTGGGAACCCCGGTTCCCGCGATCATCCTGACCGCGGTGCCGGCGGGCGAAGTGCTGGCAGAGTTCGCTCGGGTCATGCGTGAGCGCCTGCGGCTCAATCCGACGCTGGCGGCGGCGATCGCCCGCAGCCGGGTGGAAGAACCCATCGTTCTGCAAAAGCCCACAACCGCGGTCGTGCTCAACAACGCGATCGTGGTCCAGCTGGGACTGGACAAGCCGCCGCCGGCGGCCGAGGCTCAGGCGACGTCGTAGCCGTGGCGGCGCGCCGCGAGCAGGGCTTCGGTGCGGTTGCTGGCGCCGAAGGCGCGGTAGATCGCGGTCACGTGGGTCTTGACCGTGCCTTCCGAGAGGCCAAGCTCGCGGCAGATCTGCTTGATCGGGGCACCGCGCGCGAGCAGGTACAGAACCTCTCGCTGGCGTTCGGTGAGCTCGACCGCGTGGCCGGCGAGCGAAGCCGCGCTCGGCGCTGGCGCGGCGAGCAGACCCGAGCGTTGGGCTTCCTCGAGCAGGTTCGAGGGAATGTAGACCCCGCCGCCAAGAACGAAGCGGATCGCGGTGGCAAGCACGTCCGAATCCATGCTCTTGGGCACGAAACCCGCCGCGCCCAACTGCAGCACCCGCATCACGCTGCGCTGGTCCTGCAGGCCCGACAGGACCAGAATCTTGAGCTCGGGGTAACGTTCGACGAAACGTTCGAGCAGGCTGGTGTCTTCCACGCCCGGCAGGGCGAGGTCGAGCAACAGCAAGTCGCAGTCTTCGCCGTGGCGCTCGACCAGTTCGATGGCAGCGGCCGCGCTCGAGGCGGTATGGACCTCGGCCGCGGGATCAAGGTCAAGGACCAGGGCGGTGAGGGCGGTGGTGATCAGCGAGTGATCGTCGACGATCAGAACCTTCATGGGCGGCGATCCAGAGTGAAACAGTATTCTAGAACTTACGGGCGGGACTCCCCGCCCGCGCGGATCGCGGCTAAACGTGAGCGCGGGGCTGCACCAGCGCAGCGGCGGTCTTGGCCTTGATGCGGGCGTCTTCCACGCCGTCGGCGCGAGCCAGCGCAACTCCCATGCGGCGTTTGACGAAGGATTCGGGTTTGCCGAAGAGCCGCAGGTCGGTGCCGGGGATGGCCAGCGCCTTGTCGACACCTTCAAACGTCATGGCGCCGGCATCGGTTCCGCCGTAGATGACGGCGCTGGCGCCCGGGTTGCGCAGGCTGGTGTCGACGGGCAGGCCCAGCAGGGCGCGCGCGTGTAATTCGAACTCGTTGGCCCACTGCGTGATCATGGTGACCATGCCGGTGTCGTGCGGACGCGGGCTTACTTCTGAGAACCAGACCTGGTCGCCCTTGACGAAAAGTTCGACGCCGAACAAGCCCAGGCCGCCCAGCGCGGTGGTCACCCGGCTCGCGTAGTCCTGAGCCAGGGCGATGGCGGCGGCCGGCATGGGGTGCGGCTGCCAGCTCTCGACATAGTCGCCCGCCACCTGGAGGTGGCCGATCGGCGCGCAGAACTGCGTCTGCACCGTGCCTTGGGCGTCGAGCGCGCGCACGGTCAAAAGCGTGATCTCGTAATCGAAGTCGACGAAACCTTCGACGATCACCCGCCCCAAGGCGACCCGGCCGCCGGCGTTGGCGTAGGCCCAGGCGGCTTCGATCTGGTCCTCGGAGTCGATCTTGCTCTGGCCCTTGCCCGAGGACGACATCACCGGCTTGATCACGCAGGGCAGGCCCACTGCGGCCACGGCGGCGCGCACTTCGGCGAGCGAGTCCGCAAAACGGTAGGGCGAAGTCGCCAGGCCCAGTTCTTCGGCGGCGAGGCGCCGGATGCCCTCGCGGTTCATGGTGAGCTGAGCTGCGCGTGCGGTGGGAACCACCCGCGCCAGCCCTTCCTGCTCGATTTCCACCAGGGTTTCGGTGGCGATCGCTTCGATCTCGGGCACGACGATGTGTGGCCGCTCGGTTTCGATCAGAGCCCGCAGGGCGGCGCCGTCGGTCATGGCCAGAACATGCGAGCGGTGCGCCACCTGGTGCGCCGGCGCGTTGGCGTAGCGGTCGGCGGCGATCACCTCGCAGCCCAGGCGTTGCAGCGCAATCGCCACTTCCTTACCAAGTTCGCCGGAACCGAGCAGAAGTACGCGGACAGCGGCCGGGGAGAGGGGCGTGCCCAGCAGCGGGCGGGAGAGAGGCGAAGGCATGATTTTCCTTGGCAGAGGTGCAGCTCAAATGAAAAAGCCGGCACAAGGCCGGCTTGGGTGGACGAGGCGAGAATTACTGCGCCAGGACCCACTTGACCGCGGCGGCGACGTCGGCTTCCGCGCCCTTGGCGGCGGGGTGGCCCTTGCCGGCCATCAGCTTGGCGACGAGTTCCTTCTCGGCGTTAGCGTTGCCCTTGAACTTCTGGGCGATCGTCTTGTACGACGGGCCCATCTTCTTGGCGTCCAGAGCGTGGCAGGTGTTGCAGCCGAGCTTGGCGGTGGCGTCTTGAGCGAAAGCGGCGCCGGTGGCACCAAGCATGGCGGTGGCAACCGCCGCAAAAATGATCTTCTTCATCTCGTCTCCCGTTGGAGTAACAGTGTGCTGACTTCACGACCGGCACGGCCGGGAAGAGTCGCGAGTCTATCGTCAGCCTTCCCGGCTGGGACCGTCCGCGAATGCGGCTCGGGGTAAAAACTCATCCAAGATCGGACCTGGATCAAACACTGAGCTCGAACTGCAACCGGAGGTGACAGTCCGAGCCCTCGAAAAACACTTATTGCGCCAGAACGAACTTGAGCGCGGCTTCCACTTCGGGAGCGGGCGCCTTGACGGCAGGGTGGCCCTTGCCGGTGGTGAGCTTGGTCATCAGCTCCTTTTCGGCACCGGCCTGGCCCTTGAACTTCTTGGCGATGTCCTGGTAGGACGGGCCCATCTTCTTCTTGTCGAGCGCGTGGCAGGTGTTGCAACCCGGCTTCTGGGTCGCTTCCTGGGCGCTGGCGATGGAGGCCGAGCCAAGGGCGGCGATGGCAATGGCGATGGCGGCGATCTTTTGCATTTTGAGTTCCCTGTGTGTGGGGACGGGCAGTCGCCCGCGTGTTGGGGCCCGTCATTGGCAAGCGTGTGCAGGACGGGCCTGCAACTAAAAACGCTCGTTTGTCGACGGGGTTGACGTGGCCTCTGCTGCGCCAGGGTTTACGCCGATAGGCGGCAGAGGAGCCGCATCATGGCACGGCGGGGGGGCGGAAGGAACCGGGGCGGGGGCCGATTCGGCGCGCTCGAGAAAAGCGTCGACCATGCGGTCGGCCGCGTGGTCGATGATGCTTCCCGCTACTCGCTCAGCGCCGGGCAGCGCGAGTTCGTAGTCGAGCGAGAAGTCGACCCGGCAGCCGCGCTCGCCCAGGGGCTTGAGTTCCCACAGGCCGCGGAAGTGGCGGAAACTGCCATCTTCGAGGTGGATCTCCATGCGGGTCGGCGCGGTCTTGGGATTGCGGGTGCGAACCTTGAAGTGCAGGTGTTTCCAGCCCACCTCGACCGTGGCGGCAACGAAGTCGGCGCCACGGTCGAAGTTCGAAGTCGCCACGCACCAGGGCAGGAACTGCGGATAGTCCTCGACCCGGTCTATGGTCTCGAACATGGTGTCGATCGGCACTCCGACCAAGGCGCTGCGGTGGACCTGCCGGCTCATGCCGCGCGCGCTCCAAGCCGCATCGCGATCGCGTCTTCGCGTTCGAGGTCTTCGAGACGGGTCTCGAGTTCGACCAGCTTGCCGTCGAGTTCGGGCAGCAAGACGTCGTGCAGGGCACGGGCGCGGCGGATCGCGCGGCGATATTCGGCAGCCAGTCGTTCAAGGTTGGCTGCAACCGCGCCCAAGGTGGCGGCGGTCGCCAGCACGGCCTGGAAGGCGGTCGCGCAGAGCTCGACCTGGCGCGAGCGGATCAGCCCGGCTGGCAGCGGAGCGGCGGCGGAGTAGGTGGCGGTCAAAAGTTTCACACCCATGAGCATACGGACATTGGCGACGAGCTTCACCTCGGACAGGTCGGCCGGCGGGTGACACTCGAGCTCTTCCAGGCCGTGCTGAGTGATTGCCGCTGCCAGCGCTGCGGTTGCCGCTTCGGACTCCAGCAGCAAACGCTCTCGCAGTGCCTCGAAGCGTTCCAGTTCGCGCAGGATCTCGCCCGCGAGCAGCAGGCACTTTTCGTCGAGGAAGGAGTACCCGTCGGCCATGGCCCGGCGTTCCTCGCGGAACTCGAGGATCAGGCTGCGGCTCGGGGCGGCCTCGCTCATGCCAGACCTCCCAGGTGCTGGGCGATCTGTGCGTCCGACAAGCGCGTCAGCTCGCCGCGCGGCAGCGGCGCCAGCAGCTTCCAGCCGCAGGCCATGCTGTCGGCGAGCGAACGCGGCGCCGCTTGCGCCACCAGGTCCGATTCGAAACTCTGGCCGAAGCCGAGGTACAGCCGGTCGGTCTCGGACAGGCCGTCTTCGCCCACCACGCTCGCCAGCACCCGGGTCTGGACCGAACGCGCGTAGGCGGCGTAGAGCTGGCTCGCGAGCGCGGGATGGTCGGGGTGGGTGTAGTGGCCGCCGGTACCGTCCTTCATCAGGCGCGAGAGGCTGGGCAGCACGTTGACCGGCGGGTAGATGCCGCGGCGGTCGAGGTCGCGCCCGAGCACGATCTGGCCTTCGGTGATGTAGCCGGTGAGATCGGGGATGGGGTGGGTGATGTCGTCCGAGGGCATCGACAGGATGGAGAGCTGGGTCAGCGTTCCCGCCTGCCCGCGGATGCAGCCGGCGCGTTCGAACAGCGTGGCGAGGTCCGAATACATGTAGCCCGGGTAACCCTTGCGGCTTGGGATCTCGCCCTTGGCTGCCGAGACTTCGCGCAGCGCCTCGCAGTAGTTGGTCATGTCGGTGAGGATCACCAGCACATGTTTGCCTTCGACGAAAGCCAGGTATTCGGCGGCGGTGAGCGCGTAGCGCGGGGTCAGGAGCCGCTGGGTCGAGGAATCGCTCGCCAGGTTGAGGAAAAGCGCGGTGCGAGCGAGAGCTCCGCCCGACTCGAGCGCCTGCCGGAAGAACTCGGCCGAATCGTGCGGCAGGCCGATCCCGGCGAAGACAAGCGCGAACTCGCCCGCGGTGTCGGACAGCAGGCGGGCGTTGCGGGCGATCTCCGCCGCGATGCGGTCGTGCGGCAGACCGCCGCCCGAGAAGATCGGGAGCTTCTGTCCGCGCACCAGGCTGTTCATTAGGTCGATCGCCGTGACGCCGGTCTCGATGAAATCGCGCGGCATGGCGCGCGCCACCGGATTGACCGGCAGGCCGTCGATCGGGTACTGGGCGCGGGTCGGCACCGGCGGTCCGCCGTCGACGACCTGGCCGACGCCGTTAAACACCCGCCCCAGCACGCCGGGGCCAATGCCAAACGAGAGCGGTTCGCCGCGAAAGCGCACCACGGTATCGGGCAGCGCCAGGCCCGAGGTCGACTCCAGCACTTCGATCGTGAGTGTGTCTTCGTCGATCGCCGCCACCCGCCCGAGGCGTGCGCGGCCGTCGGCGCCGCGCACTTCGACCGAGTCGCCCAGGCCGACCTCGAGCGTGCGGCGCAGGAATAACAGGGGGCCGTCGAGGCGGTTGGCCGCCCCTTCAACCAGCAGCCGCGGTTGCATGAGAGTCCTCGGGATGGATGAGAGTGTGCAGTTCGCCGTCGATGCGGGCCTCGAGCGCGGCAAAGGCCTCGAGTTCGTCGTTGGCGATCTCGTCGCCCATGCGGCGCAGGGCGCGCACGCAGGGCAGGAGCGCGATTGACTCGGGCTTGGCCTCGAGTTCGAGCGCAGCAAACGCTAGGTCGGAGAAGCGGGCGAGCAGCTTCATCATCGCCGCCTGCTTGGCCGGCGCCGCGACTCGGTCCTTTTCCGAGAAGGCCGATTGCCGCAGGAAGGCGTCGTTGAAGATCTCGGCCACCAGCAGGGTCAGCTGCTGGCGTGGCGGCAAGGCGTCGCGGCCGATGATGCGGGCCATCCGTTCGAGCCGCGCCTGCTCGTCGAGCAGCGCCAGGAAGCGGGTTCTCAGCTCGGCCCAGTGGGCATTGCCCTGCTCGCTCCACCAGGCCGAAAAAAGCCGGGCGTCTTCCGAATACGAAGACAGCGGGTGGATCGCCGGGTAGAAGCGCGCCTGTGCGCGTTTGACGTCGAGCGCCCAGAAGCTGCGCACGAAACGCTTGGTGTGGCTGGTTACGGGTTCGGAGAAATCGCCCGAGGGCGGGCTGATCGCTCCCATCACCGTGACGCTGCCGATGGCCCCGCCCAGGGTCTCGACCACCGCCGCGCGTTCGTAGAAGTCGGCGAGCCGGCTCGACAGGTAGGCGGGGTAGCCGCCTTCGCCCGGCAGCTCGCCAAAGCGGCCCGAGACCTCGCGCAGCGCCTCGGCCCAGCGGCTGGTCGAGTCGGCCATCAGCGCCACGTGCAGGCCCTGGTCGCGGAAATATTCGGCCACCGTGATGGCGCTGTAGATGCTGGCCTCGCGCGCGGCCACCGGCATGTTCGAGGTGTTGGCGATGATTACCGTGCGCTCCATCAACGAGCGTCCGGTGCGCGGGTCTTCAAGCTCGGGGAACTCGGAGAGCAGCCCTGCCATCTCGTTGCCGCGCTCGCCGCAGCCCAGGTAGACGATCACGTCGGCGTTGCAGCCCTTGGCCAGCGTCTCGAGCAGCACCGTCTTGCCGGTGCCGAAACCGCCCGGGATCGCCGCCTTGCCGCCGAGAGCGACCGGAAACAGCGAATCGAGGATGCGCTGACCGGTCACCAGCGGCGTGTTGCTGGCGATCCGCCGCCGCACCGGGCGCGGGTCGCGCACCGACCAGCGGGAGCTCATCGCCAAGCCATGTTCGACGCCGTCGGCATCTCTCAGGGTGCAGACGATGGCGTCGTCGCGCTGCGGCCCGGCCGGAGCAATTGAGACCACCGTGCCGTCGAGTCCGGGCGGAACCAGGCAGGCCTGTGGCCGCAGCACCGGGTCGCGCGCCTCGCCGAAGACAGCGCCGGCATTCACAGGGGCGCCTGCTGCAAGGGCGGGAACGAACTCGAACTCGCGTCTGGCCAGCGGCCGCAGGCCGGGCTGGATGGTATTGCTGCCGGTCGCCTGCAGCGGCCGCAGCAGGCCGTCGAAAATCCCGCCCAGAAGGCCGGGGCCGAGCGGGATCGCGAGCGGAAGGCCGTCGCCCAGCACCAGGGTGCCCGGGCGCAGGCCGGTGGTGTCTTCATAGACCTGGACCAGGATCTCGGCGCCGTCGAGGCGGACCACTTCGCCCAGCAGTTCGCGTGGGCCGACCCGCACCGCTTCCCGCATCGAGAAGGCGTCGCTGGTGTGGGCCCGCAGGACCGGTCCGCTGATTCGTCTCACGGTGGCGGTTTTCATGGGTTTTCCTGCAAGAGGTCGAGCAAGCGACTGCCGAGCGCGGCGCGGTCGGCCAGAAGCCCGGCCGTGCTGCCGTCGACCACGTTGCCGCCGGCGCGCAGCTTGATCCCGCTGCGGATCATCGGGTCTTCGGCGAACTCGAGTGTCACTCCCGCGGCGTGTCCGAGCCCGAGCAGAAGCTCGCGGTCGGCGCCGGCCAGGTCGCGGCCGTGGACCACGGTCCAGAGGCCGGGCGCGAGCGCGGTGCGGGCGGCTTCAAACACATGGCGCAGCCAGTCTGCACGTGCCGACGGGCTGGCCCAGCGCGCCTCGAGCTTGGCCGGCAGCGCCTGCCAGGCCAGGGCGAGCAGGGCGGCGTGGCTCTGCTGCTGGTGCTGGCGCTCTTCGTTGGCCAGGCGGGCGGTCGCGGCGGCAAGCAGCTGGGCGCGGCGGCGGCGCTCGTCGGCGAGCGCGGCGCGGGTCCGCTCGCGTGCGCTGCGGCGTGCCTGGCTTACGGTCTGGGTCGCCTTGCTCGCGGCTTCAGCGGCAATCGCCGCGATCTGGGCCGCTCGGTCGTTTTCGACCAGTTCGATCAGGGCCGCCATCTGCCGCTCGATGTTCATGCCTCGACTCCCAGTTGGCGCCGCAGCCGGGCCGAGGGATCGGGCAGTTCGACCGCGCCATGGATGTCGGGCACGAGGACCGTGATCGGCGTCGCGGCCAGGAGCGCGGGTTCGAGCAGGACTGCCGGAATCTGCGCCGCCGTCGCTGCCGACAGCAACACCAGCGGCGAATGCGAACGTGCCCGCACCAGGGCGGCGGCTTCCTCGCCGGGCGCCGGCACGAGGACCTCGAGCCCGACCAGGCGGAAACCCGCGGCGGCGATGTCGTCGCCGATGTAGACGGGTGCGTTCATGAGGCTTTAGCCGCCGAGTCGATTGAGGATCAGGATGGACACGATCAGGCCGTAGATCGCGATGCCTTCGGCAAGACCGACAAAAATCAGCAGCCGGCCAAAGAGCTCGGGTTTCTCGGCCAGTGCTCCGATCGCCGCGGTGCCGACCTTGGCGACGGCGTAACCGGCCGCCAGCGATGACATCGCGGTGGCCGCCGCCGCCGCGGCAAACGCCCAACCCGCCCCCTCGGGCAGGGCCGCCGCCGGCGTTGCCGCCAGAGCGGGTGGCATCACCAACAGCAAGGCCGTGGCACCGGCGGCAAAAACGGCGGTCAGGACCAGCAGGGCGAGCAGCGCGCGCGAAACCGGGCGCGGGGCAGGGGTCTTCATCGAGTTCTCCTAGGTCGTCGGTTGGGAGGGCAGCGGAGGCGCAGGCAGCGGATGGAAGACGCGGCCGCCACCCTGCAGGAAGCGGGTGAAAAATTCGAACAACACCAGGCGGGTGGTCTGGATGCTCACCACCATGGCTTCGATCGCGATCACCGCGACATTGCCAACCAGCATCACCAGCGCCCAGGCAAAGAGGTTCGGAGTCGAGTCGGCGAGAGCGACGATCGCCGACGACAGCCCCGCGTGCGCCAAGGCAAAAGCGCCGACGCGGGCAAACGACAGCGTGTTGATCAGCAGCTGCAGCGTTTTTTCGATCAGCTCGCCCGCTGCGGCCCCGGCCGCGGACGCACGCCCGGCATGGACGGCGTGACCGGCAACAAAGGCGATCGCGCCGGCGGCTGCCAGCCAGGCTAGGCGCAGGTCGATCCAGAGCCCGACGCTGCCGGCGTAGACGGCGAGCAGCCCCAGGTCTTCGCCCGCCAGCCGCGCCCATTCGCCGCGCCAGTACGAGGCGAGCGAACTCAGCAGCAGGCCGGTGGCGAGCAGCAGCGCACCGCCCATCACCGGCACGGTGAGCAGCTCGAGCGGGTGCGACAGCGGGTGCATCCACAGCGCCGGGAGCACGTCCTCGCGGCAGAAAAACGAGCCGAAAAGCAGGCCGAAAAACGCTGCGCTGAGACCGCCCGCGATCAGCAGCGGAGCGATCGCAAAACGCCGGCGCCAGGCGAAGGCGAGCGCGGCGATGACAAGGCCCTGGCCGGTGTCGCCGAACATGAAGCCGAAGATCAGCGGCACCACGATCGCGAGCAAGACGCTGGGGTCGGCCTCGTTGGCGGTCGGCATGCCCAGCGCGCGCGGGAAGATCTCGAAAGGCCGGGCCCAGGCCGGGTTGGCGAGCAGAAGCGGGGCCCGCAGCCCGCGCGGTGCGCGCGGAAAATGGAGCAGGGCGCGGGCGCCGCTGGCTTCGACCGCGTGCTGGAGCACGCCACCGTTGAAATCGCTGGTCCAGCCTGTCACCCAGTTGAAGTGCTCGCCGGACTCGAGCCCGTGCACATTGCGCATCAGCCATTGCAGGCGATAGAGACCGCCGAGTGCGGCGCGCAGACCAAATTGCCGGTTGAGCGCCTCGAAGGCAGTGGCGCGGCTTTCGGCTTCGTGCTCCAGTTCGCGGCGCCGACGCTCGATGGTGGTCTGGTTGGTGGCGGCGACCGGGCTGAGCCAGGACGGAATCGGGTGGACCCGGCCCTTGAGTGCGGTCGCTTCCCGCGCCAGGGTTTCAAGCTCGGCCGTGGTGCCGACCGCAAAAGCGAAGGTCGCGTGCGAGGTCGGAACCCGGCGCACGATGACCTGGGCGGCACCGCCCGGCGTTTCCGGTGCGAGTTCGGGGGGGTATTCGACCAGAAGCACGCGCGCGAGCGGGCCGGCCGCGCCCAGATGCGCCAGATCGAGCGGCGAATCGCCCAGCGCCGCGAGCACCCGGCTCCAGCGTTCGAGTTCTTCACTTTCGACTTCTGCCTGCTGGCTCGCCTGAATCAGCGGCTCGGCCAACTCGGCCCAATGTTGCAGGCGTTCGATCGCCCGCGCCAGGGTGGTTGCAGGCGATTCCGGAACGGCCGAGGCCAGCAGGCGGTCGCGCGGCCAATACGCCGAATAACGCAGCGCCAGTTCGGCGCCGCGCGCCAACAGCGGCTGCAGTTCGGTGAACGAGCTGGGCAGGCCGGCCTGGGCACGCGCCTCGAGCTCGACCCGGCCGGTGGCGGCGAGTGCCTCGAGCAACTGCGCGCAGTCGTCGCGCGCCACCAGCACTTCGAACCAGCGGGCCGGTCGCGGTCGCATCATGAGGCGAAACTCCGCGTTGGCAGCGCCAGGCGCAGGACCAGTTCGCCGCGCAGGCGTTCGAGGTCGAGTGCGCTCAGGCCGAGGTAGGCGAAGGCCGCCATCGGTTCAATCGCGTGGCGGCGGAAACTGGCCAGCAGGCGGGCGTCGAAGCGGCGGCGCAGGCGCAGGCCTTCGGTCCCCGCCACCAGTACGGCGCGAGAGTAATAGTCGGTGACCAGCTGCGACACCGCTTGCAGCTCGGCCGCCTGGCGGGCGGCGGGCGGCAGGCGCAACACGAACTCGTGTCCCCAGGCCGCAGCCAGCGTGGCGGGGCGCTCGAGCGCGGCCGCCAGCGGCGCGAACTCGTGTTGGCTCGGAATGCTGGGGGCGGCCGAATTCAGCAGCTCGTGGCAGACCGGGTCGGCCCTCATCCAGTCGCTGATGTGCCGCCCCGCCGCCCAGTGCGACAGCAGCGGCAGGTAGGGCAGGCTCTTGCACCAGCGCAGGGCGGGGCGCCAGCATTCGGGCATCCACAAGGCGAGTTCTTCGACTGCGCCGCGCCAGTGCAGCCGCAGCCCAAGCTCGACCGCGTGGATCTCCCGCCGCTGGCCGAGCTGGGCAAGCGGTGCCTGCAAGGTGGTGTCGCGCGCCAGATCGATCAGGGTGTCGGCCTCGCGCGCGTGTTCGATCGCGCTCCAGGTGGAATCGCCCGGCCGGCGGCCGATGCGGGACTGCATACGTGCTTGCGCGTAATCGAGGCTGCCGACCGGGATCATTCGCGACCACCCGTGAGTTCGCGCGCGAGCGCTTCTATCGCCTGCTGCAAGCGGAGCAGCTCGGCCGGCTGGTGGCTATGGATCTCGCGCAGGGCGGCGATGCTCGCGTCGACTTCGGCGGCGCGTTCGGCGGCGGCTTTTTCGGTGCTGGCGCGGCAGGCGGCGACGCAGGCCTCGGCGCGGTCGCCGATGCGGCGCGCGGTGTTGCGCGCCGCTTCCAGCGTGGCAGACGCCTCCGCCCGGGCGGCGCCGATCGCCGCTTGAGCCGCTTGTTCTGCCGCCAGGACGCGGGAAATCGCCGCGTCGACCTGCGGTGAGTTGCTGGGAATGGGATGCGCCACGCCTTGCCCTCCTCAAGGCGACGGCCACAGCCAGCGTCGTCGGGCCGCCCCTGTTGCGTTTATAGGCGCGAGTAAACCCTCGGGTTTGCGCCAGGACAAGGGCAGCCGGCAGTGTTGCTCGGCCGCCAGCGGCTAGCGGCGCTGGCGGTGGCGCGCGAGGTAGGCCGGGGTGCGCGCCTTGCCGGCCTTGCGCACGAAGTGGCTGCGGGCGACGTGGTAGCTGGGGTCGAAGCCGAAGAAGTTGAGCCGCATCTGCTCCAGCTCTTCGGCACGGTAGGCGGCCAGCGGCTTGGCCGCTTCGTCGCGGCGGCGCGTATCGGCCTTGGCCGCGAGGCGTTCGGCCAGATCGGGGGCGGCGGCCATGTCCTGCGCGCGGCGGCGGGCCTCGCCGAGGAAGGCCGCGGGGGTGGCGCCGAAAGCCTCGTCGAGCAGGCCGAGGGATTGGGCCTGCGCCGTTTCCATCGGCAGGCGCAGTTCGGTGATGCGGCGCGCCTGCTGCTCGCCCACCCGGCGCGGCAGAACATAAGTCCAGTATTCGGAGCCGTAGAGGTTGCCCATGCCTTTGTAATGCGGATTGAGCACCACGCCCCGACGCGCCCAGACGAAGTCGGCGGCCAGGGCGAGGAACACCCCGCCGGCGCCGGCATTGCCCTGCAGGGCGGCGATCGTGATCTTGTCGGTGGCGGTGAGCAGTTCCAGCACCACGTCGTCCATCGCCTCGATGTTGCGCATCGACTCCTCGGCCGGGTCGGCTGCGGCCTCGATCACGTTCAGGTGCAGGCCGTTGCTCCAGAAATCCGGGCCGCCGGCGAGCAGCAGCACCCGGGTCGGACGGCGCTTGACCTCGCGCAGCGCCTGCGCCAGACGCTGGCATTGGACCGTGCTCATCGCCCCGTTGTAGAAGGCAAAGTGCAGGATGCCGACCTCGCCTTCCTCCTCGTAGCTCAGCTCGCGCCAGGTCGGCCGGGTCGGCCGGGCCTCGAGCGCGATCGGCGCTTCCGGCAGCGCTGCGGCGATCGCGCCCAGGGCCAGGGTGGCGGGGACCTTGAAGGGCTGGTCGGCCTGGTCGCTCAGCTTGATGCTGCCTATCCAAACCGCGCCGTCGACCGTGGCGCGGCACACCGCCTCGTCGCGGCGGGCGATCAGGGCTCCCGGTTCGCCCTGCAGATGGCCTTCGGCATGGGCGTCGTATAGGTGGACCGCGAGCCGGCCCGCGCCGCTGTCGATGGCGTCGGCCAGGCCCGGCGTGCCGTCGGCCGAACGGATCTTGCCAAGCACAGTGGCGGTGCTGTCGCGCGACCAGTCGATTGCCCGTTCGGCCTGACGCAGCAGGGGACGGGCTCGGCCGGGCAGCGGACCGGGCCAGGCCGAAAGCGGGGTGGGGGGCAGGCCCCGTTCGAGTTTTTCAATGCCTTCGAACACCGCTGCCACCGCGGCCTGGGTCAGCTCGAGCCGGTAAAGACTGCCCTTGGCCGCGGGCCGCAGCGTGAACTCGCGGGTGGCGATGACGTCGCCCGCGTCGAACTCGGCGTTGGCCTGCAGCACGGTCACGCCCCAGCGCGCCTCGCCCTCGAGCACCGCCCAGTCGAGTGCCGAAGGGCCGCGGTCACCGACCACGCCCGGGTGCACGACCCAGCAGGGCAGGGCCTGCCACACGGAGGCGGGAATCGCGCGCTTAAGAAACGGGGCGATCAGCAGCTCGGGTGCAAACAGCGCCACGGCCTGAGTCGTGGTGGCGTCGTTGATGTCGAGTTCGAGCGAGACCTCGTGGCCGCGCGCTTCGAGCTCGACCCACAGGCGTTGCGTCAGGCTGTTGAAGGAATGGGCGAGCAAAAGGACGCGCATGGCGGACTTCGGATTCGGCAGGACGCCGGTTCAGTCGGTGGGTTTCAAGTCCAGGCCTTCGATCGCTTGCACGATCTCGCCGTCAGCGCAGCGGACAGTGGCGGCGAGCCGCCCCTTGACGAGCACCTCGACTCCGGCCTCGATCGGATGGTCGTCGCTCAAGCGGTCGGCGCCCCAGAAAACGCTGTAGACCGTGTCGCCGTTGGGAATGTCGACCGAATACGCGATGAAGCGGCCAAGGCCGTTCCACTGGCTGGTCGAGGCCCGTTCGCGCGCCACCCGGAGCATGATTTCGGGTTGGGCTTGCGGCCGGCCGAAGGAATACGTGAGGGTCTTGCCCGCGTCGCAGACCTCGATTCGCTTGCCCTGCGCCGTTTGGCAGGCAAACACGGTCGCTTCGCCCGCGACACAGTCGGCGCGAGCGCTGGTGGCGGCGAGGGCGCTCGCCAGGGCGACCAGGGTTGCGGTGAGTTTTGTCGCCATCTCGCTGGGCGGGGTTTCCGGGGGCAAGGCTCGATGGTAGGCGAAAGCGCGATGCCTGCCCCGGGTCGGTGATTGCCCTGGATCCTGGGGAAAGCGATGGGGCGTGTCGGGCGTTCGGGCGGGCCTTGCCCAATACACGACCGGGGCCGCGCTGCGATGATGCGAAGTATTCGCCCCGTCTCTGAGCGCGGGTTTGCCGCGGCAGCCAATCCGTGCGGCAGCCGACCCTCGACTTCAGCTTGAACTTCAGGAAACCATGACCATGGAAAGCAGAATTCAATCCACCTTCGAGACCTTGCACGCCATGCCCGAACTCGGCTTTGCCGAGTTCAAGACCTCGGCCTGGCTCGCCGATCAGATCAAGGCCGCGGGTTTCGAGGTGACGACTGGTATCGCTGGCACGGGCATCGTCGCCACCTTGAAGGGCGCCGAGCCCGGCCCGGTGGTCGCTGTGCGCGCCGACATGGACGCCTTGCCGCATACGGTCGACGGCGAAAAGGTCAAGGTCCATTCCTGCGGCCACGACGCCAACTGCACCATGGTCCTGACCATGGCCGAAGAGATCGCCAAAACCGGGCTGGCCCGCGGCACGCTGAAGGTGGTTTTCCAGCCGGCCGAGGAGACCCTGTTCGGTTCGATGAAGATGATCGAAGCGGGCGTGATCGATGATGTCGACGTCATGCTCGGCATCCACCTGCGCCCGGTGCAGGAAGCCAAACGCGGCCAGGCCACGCCCGCGCTCTGCCACGGCGGCAGCGCCATGCTCAAGGCCAAGATCACCGGCAAGGTCGCCCACGGCGCCCGTCCGCACCTGGGTATCAACGCAATCAACGCCGCCGCCGCCGCCGTGCAGGCGGTCAACGCCGTGGTCGCCAACCCGTCCGAGCCCTGGAGCTGCAAGGTCACCCAGCTGCGCGCCGGCGGTGAAGTGATCAACATGATCCCCGAGACTGCCGAGATGGCGCTCGACATCCGCGCCGCCCGCAACGAAACCATGGCCTCGATCCTGAAGCAGGTCGAAAACGCCATTACCTGCGGCGCCGGCACCGTCGGCGCCACGGTCGAGTTCGAGATGCTGGGCAACGTGCCGGGCGCGGACTACAGCGACGAAATCACCGAAGTCGCACGCGCGGCGATCACCGAAGTGCTGGGCCAGGAGGGTCTGCTCGACCCCATCGTCACCCCCGGTGCCGACGACTTCCACCGCTACAAAATCGCCAAGCCCAGCCTCAAGGCCGGCTTCGTCGGCCTGGGCTGCAACCTCAGCCCCGGCCTGCACGACCCGAAGATGAGCTTTGACCGTGCCGCGATGGCCGACGGCGTGAAGATCCTGGCCGCGATGGTGCGCAAGCTCACGGCTTGATCAGACAGGCGCTGCCTGCCACTTCAACAGGGCGGCCTCGGGCCGCCCTGTTTTTTTTGGGGATGTCTCTCAGTGGGGACTGGAGAGCTTCATCAAGACCAGTCCGGCCACGATCAAGACGGCGGCGAGGACGCGGAGAGCGCTGAACTCTTCTCCCAGCACGGCCACGCCGACCACGAAGGCCCCGACCGCGCCGATTCCGGTCCAGATGACGTAGGCCGTGCCCAAGGGCAGGGTCCGCATCGAAAACGAAAGCAGGGCGAAGCTGCCGAGCATGGTGACGAGGGTGATGACACTCGGAAGCGGGCGTGTGAAGCCCTGCGATTCCTTCATGTAGAAAGCCCAGACGACTTCGAGCAGACCGGCAACAAAGAGGGAAATCCAAGCCATGACCGGCTCCTTTCTAGAGAGCCGGGCCGTCCCGGAAGTGATTCCCAGTGGGGGAAGGTCGTTGCCTTCGCTTCGATAAACGTCTTGCGCGTCGCCTCCAGACCTTTCTCGGCGCTACCGGCAGGCGGTCCGAAGTATAGCGGCGACAGACTGTGGCGCCGGCGGAGAGCCGTGCCTTGTGCTTTTGGACCTTGCTCGGTTCGAAGCCGTCCCCATGCTTGGTCTCAGTCGTCGTCAGGGAGCGATGCGGGATCGCGGTCGATGTCGTCCGGTTCCGGATCAACGACGAACTTAGTTAGACGTTGCGGCACGGCCAGCGGTTCGGAAACGCGCGCCGCGCCAGCCGTGGCCCTGGCGCCCGCACGGCGATCAGCGCTGCGGAGCGACCATCGGCCAGCCGCGCCGTGCCCAGCCCGACATGCCGCCTTCGACGTAGCGCACATGCTCGTAGCCCCCCAGTTGGCGCAGGGCTTTCAGGGCGGCCTGGGAGCGGTTCTGCGAGTTGCAGATCAGCAGCACCGGCTGTTTGCCATCCTTGGGGATCTCGGCCAAGCGCTGGCCCATCTGGCTCATCGGCAGCAGCTTGGCGCCATGGGCCACGCCGGTGGCGTGTTCATTCGGTTCGCGGATGTCGATCATCAATACCCGCCCGGCTGCGTGTTCCGCACGCGCCGTTTCCAGGCTCACTGCGTCGCGGTTCGGCCCGGGCTGGACTTGAGCCATGCTGCCAAGGCTAAGGCACAAGCCAAGACCACCCAGAACCAGCGAGCGCCGATTCAGAACATGCGACCCTGGCGGGGTCGGTTGAGTCTTCTCCACCGGCATCGGTGTGTTCACCATCGATGTCATCCTGTTCATGCGAGCCCCGGACGCGGATTCGCCGCCATCATTTTTCATATCAACAAACCTGTGACTGCAACCTTGATCGCTTGCGCTATCGATTGATGGCGCGCGGTCGTGGCCGCGGCTAGAACTTCTCGTGCGCAGGCAAGTAGCGCCACTGACCGGGTTGAAGGCTTGCCATCGGCTGGCGGCCGATGCGAATCCGCTTCATGTTGAGCACCTGCAGGCCAACGGTCTTGCACATATGGGCAATCTGCCCGGCCTGCACCGCCTTGAGGGCAAAACGCAAACGGGTTTCGTTCTGCCAGCTGACCTTGATTGGTGGCAGCGCCCTACCGTTAAAGCTCAGGCCATGATTGAGCAAGGCGAGACCGTCGGGCGCGATGCTGCCGCTGACCTCTACCACAAACTCGTGTTCGATCTTGTAGGCATCCTCGGTCAGCTTTCGAATGACGCGAAAATCCTGGCTGAATACGCACAGTCCGCAGGCTGCCGTCTCGAGCGGCATGATCGCCTGCAACCCAAAGAAGTGCCGCTTGAGCATGCGGGTCTGCGAACGATCGTCAGCCGCCCGCGATGGCGCGGTGATCAGGGCTTGAGCCGCTGCGGTGCTTAATCCGGCCGGCTTGTTCAGCAGGATCGTGACCGGTTCGATCGGACTGGCTTGGGCGTCGGGATGAACCGTGATCGTCTGATCGAGCACCTTGAACTGCGGCTCTTCGACGACCACGCCGTCGACCATGACCCAGCCGCCCTCGATCAGAAGCTCGGCTTCCCGGCGTGAGCACTGCAGCTGCTCGATCAGGCGCTTGGATAGGCGTTGGGCTTCGGTCATGTTTGCGCAAAGAAAAGGAGTGGCGCCATGGTACGGCCTGGCCGAGGCTGTTTCCGGGCGGGAGGGTCTATTGCGCTCGAGTTTGACTCGTGTTCGGCGATCGAAGGCGGGGCAGACTCTGGTCGCAGCGCAGCCTGCCTGTTTGAGTCGCCCCCTGCCGCGCTCGAATCCGGCTGCGGTTTTCCCGGGCATCGCCCGGGATCACAACCTGATGCGAGCGGGCCTCAGCAGATTCGCGGCAGTTGCTCGCCGGTCAACCAATCCACCACCCGTCGCCCGCCAAACGCGGTTTCCATCTGCACGAAGTGGTGCTCGTCGGCGTGGACCGTTCCGACGATGGCAGCGTTCGCGCCCAGCGGGTGGGCGCGCATGACCTCGAGCAGCGCTGGCGCATCGGCCTGCGGACAGATCGCGATCAGCTTGCCTTCGTTGGCCACGTACAGCGGATCCAACCCCAGGAACTCGCAGGCGGCGTCGACTTCGGGGCGGATGGGCAGTGCCGCTTCCTGGATCATCATGCCCACGCCCGATTGGCGGGCGATCTCGTTCAAGGTCGTTGCCAGCCCGCCGCGGGTGGGGTCGCGCAGACAGCGGATCGTGGGAACGGCTTCGAGCATGGCGGCAGTGAGCGTGTGCAGGGCTGCGCTGTCGCTTTCGATGGTGGTCTCGAAGCTCAGGTTCTCGCGTTGGCTCATGATCGCCACGCCGTGGTCGCCCAGCGTTCCGCTCACCAGGATGGCGTCACCCGGCCGGGCGTTGGCGCCGGAGAGCTCGATGCCGTTGGCTACCACGCCGACGCCGGTGGTGGTGATGAAGACGCCGTCGCCCTTGCCTTGCTCGACCACCTTGGTGTCGCCGGTGACGATGGGAACGCCCGCCGCGCGCGCGGCGGCGGCCATCGACTCGACGATGCGCTTCAGGTCAGCGAGCGGGAAACCTTCCTCGAGGATGAAGCCGGCCGAGAGATAGAGCGGTTTGGCGCCGCTGACCGCGACGTCGTTGATCGTGCCGTGGACCGACAGCGAACCGATGTCGCCGCCGGGGAAAAAGAGCGGGGTGATCACATGGCTGTCGGTCGCCACCACCAGCCGGCCGCCCGGGGGCGGCAGCAGGGCGCCGTCGTTGCCCTGTGCGAGGAACTCATTGTCGAAGGCGCGGGCAAATAACTCGTCGATCAGCTGCGCCATGGCGCGGCCGCCCGAGCCGTGGGTCATGTCGACGCGGCCGTGTTTGAAGTCGACCGGGCGGACGTAATCGCGTTTGATGTTGGACATGGGATGACGGTGTGGGGAAGCTGCGCCGGTGGTGCCGGCGCCTCCGGATAAGGTTCAGGCCGCGCGGACGACGACGTCCTTGAAGCGGCCGTAGGTGTAGTGGGCGGCGCAGGCGCCTTCGCTGCTGACCATGCACGAGCCCAGCGGGTTCTCGGGCGTGCACACGGTGCCAAAGACCTTGCAGTCGGTCGGCTTCTTCACGCCGCGCAGGATCGCTCCGCACTCGCAGGCCTTGTTGTCGGGCACCGACTGGTAGGTGATGCTGAAGCGCGATTCGGCGTCGAAGGCTTCGAAAGCCGGCTTGATCCTGAGCGCGGAGTAGGGCACTTCGCCCAGGCCGCGCCACTCGAAGGTCTTGCGCAGCTCGAACACTTCGGCCACCAGGGCCTTGGCCTTGGCGTTGCCGTCGCGAGTGACGGCTCGGGTGAACTCGTTTTCCACTTCGGCGCGGCCTTCGTTCAGCTGCCGCACCAGCATCAGGATCGCCTGCATCACGTCGAGCGGCTCGAAGCCGGCGATCACCACCGGTTTGGCGTATTCCTCGGCGAAATATTCATAGGGCTGGCTGCCGATGATGGTGCTGACGTGCGCCGGGCCGATGAAGCCGTCGAGCGGCACCAGGCCCAGCTCGCGCACTTCGGGCGATTCCAGGATGTGCGTGATCGCCGAAGGCGTGAGCACGTGGTTGCAGAAGACGCTGAAGTTGGTCAGGCCCAGCGCCGCTGCCTGTTTGATGACCAGGGCCGTGGGCGGAGTGGTGGTCTCGAAGCCGATGGCGAAGAACACCACCTGTCTGGCCGGGTTCTCCTGCGCGATGCGTAGCGCGTCGGCGGCCGAATACACCATGCGGATGTCGGCGCCGCGCGCCTTGGCCTTCATCATCGACAGGCCCTTGGAGGCCGGCACCCGCATCGTGTCGGCGTAGGTGCAGACGATCGCGCCGTGATCCAGAGCCAGCGCTATCGCGTTGTCGATCCGCCCGATCGGCAATACGCACACCGGGCAGCCGGGGCCATGCACCATGTTCACGGCCGCGGGCAGCAGGTCCTTGATGCCGTAACGCGAGATCGCGTGGGTATGGCCGCCG
Organism: Pseudomonadota bacterium; assembly: GCA_023443095.1. Lineage (GTDB taxonomy): Bacteria > Pseudomonadota > Gammaproteobacteria > Burkholderiales > Burkholderiaceae_F > JAEZVV01. Next base: position 11,342 of record JAEZVV010000165.1, on the reverse strand, counting down.
CAGAACTCCATCAGGTTGTAGTTGCGGCCGGGCTTAACTTCGGCGGCGATCCGCGCCGCCATGCCGCGGGCGAGTTCTCCGTCGCGGTATTCGGCGATGTATTTCATGGAGCTCACTGGGCGCGCTCCAGTTCGGCCGCGGCCTCAGTAAACAGGGCGAGCGTCTTTTCGGCTTCCACGGCGTCGATCTTCTGCAGCGCGTAGCCCACGTGCACGATCACGTAGTCGCCGACGGCCACGTCGTCGACCAGGGCAAGCGAGATCCGCTTCTTGACGCCCGAGAGATGGATGGTTGCCTCGTCGCTCTCATGGAGCTCGACGACCTGGGCGGGAATGGCAAGGCACATGCTGCCTCCTTGGGTTCAGTGGTGGGCGAGGGCTGCCGCCCAGGCCTGGCCAAGCGCGATTCCGCCGTCGTTGGCGGGAGCCTGCTCGGCTTCGAGGACGTTCAGGCCGGCGGCGGCAAGTTCATCGCGCAGGCCGGTGGAAAGAATCCGGTTCATGAAGCAGCCGCCGCCGAAGACTACGGTCCGGATTCCGCTCGCGCGAGCTGCGGCCACGGTCCAGTCGGCGAGGGCGGCGATCAGCGTGGCGTGGAACAGCGCCGCGCCGCGGCCGGAGTCGGTCTCGGCCGCGAGCCGGGCCATCAGCGGCAGCAGGTCGAGCTGCCGGTCTTCGATCGTCCAGCCGTCTTCGAGCGGGGCGAGACGGCCGTAAGCCTGGGCCAGAGCCTCGAGTTGCATCGGCGCCTGGCCTTCGAAGCCCTGGTGCTGAGCCACGCCCAGCAGGCCGGCGGCGGCGTCGAACCAGCGGCCCAGGCTGCTGGTCGCCGGGCAGTTGAGGCCGCGTTCGAGCATGGTCGCCACCGTCGCCGCAGCAGGAAAAGCAAAGCGGCGGGCGATCTCGTCGCTCCGGCCGAGGCGGTGGAGGACACTCGCCGCGACCCGCCAGGGTTCGCGCGCGGCACGGTCGCCGCCGGGCAGGCGGACATCAGCCAGATGGGCTAGCCGGACAAAACCGCGAGCGTCGACCTGCAGGAGTTCGCCGCCCCAGGCGCTGCCGTCCGTTCCCAGCCCCACGCCATCGAGCGCCAGGCCGAGCACCGGTTCGCTCACGCGGTGTTCGGCCATCACCGCAGCGACGTGAGCGTGGTGGTGCTGCACGCCGACTGCGGGAACGCCGAGCTCCCGGGCCAGACGGACCGCCAGCCGGGTGCTGTAGAAATCGGGGTGGAGGTCGTGTGCGATCAGGTCGGGGCGGATCTCGAGCACCGATTGCAGGTGATCGACCGCGGCCTCGAGGGCGAAACAGCTGGCGGCGTTTTCGAGGTCGCCGATGTGCTGCGAGAGATAGGCCTGGCTGCCGCGGGTGAGGCAGGTGGTGTTTTTCAGGTAGGCGCCCAGGGCCAGCACGGCTGGGCCGCTGCGGGCCAGGGCGATCGGCGCCGGGGTGGAGCCGCGGGCGCGGCGCAGGAAACGCGGCCCTTCCGGATCGGCGCGGATCACCGAATCGTCGCAGCGGATCAGGATCTCGCGGTCGTGCACCACCAAGGCGTCGGCGATGGCGCCCAGGCGTTCGACCGCCTCGAGGTTGCCCGTCACCAGCGGCTCGCCGCCGGGGTTGGCGCTGGTCATCACCAGCATCAGCGGCTGCGGCCGGGCGAGCCAGTCGGTGCCCGCGGGACAGCCCGCTGCCTGGTGGAAGAGCAGGTAGTGGAGCGGGGTGTAGGGCAGCATCAAGCCGAGCTCGCTCATGCCGCTCGCCACGCCGGGCAGGGCCGAATCAGCGCCCTCGCGTTTGGGGCAGAGCACGATCGGGCGCGCCGTCGACTCGAGCTGCCGCGCCGCCGTGGGGGACAGATCGGCCAGTTCGGCGGCGCTGGCGAGGTTGGCCACCATCACCGCGAAAGGTTTCTGGTCGCGCTGCTTGCGCGCGCGCAGCGCGGCCACGGCCTCGGCCCGGCGCGCGTCGCACACCAGGTGGAAGCCCCCCAGGCCCTTGATCGCAAGGATCTGGCCGGCGCGGATGCGCTCGACCGCGGCGGCGACGACGTCGGCGCATTCGATCGGCGCTCCGGTCTGGCTCCACAAGGCCAGCTGCGGGCCGCATGCCGGGCAGGCATTGGGCTGGGCGTGAAAGCGCCGGTTGGCCGGATCGTCGTATTCGCTCTGACAGGCCGGGCACTGCGTGAAACCCGCCATGCTGGTCTGCGGCCGGTCGTAAGGCAGGTGGGCGGTGATCGTGTAGCGCGGGCCGCAGTGGGTGCAGTTGAGAAAGGCGTAACGGTGGCGGCGGTCGTTCGGGTCGAGCAGCTCGGTCAGGCAATCGGGGCAGATCGCGGCATCGGGGGTGATGCCGGTGCTGACCGCGCCGTGGCGACTCTCGACGATGCGAAAGCCGACCTCGTCGATCGGGGCTTCAGGACGGGACTCGACGGACTCGATGCGGGCGAGCCGCGGCGCCTCGGCGGGCAGGCGGCGCAGGAAGGTCGTCAGCGCGGCTTCGCTACCCTGCAGGCAAATCTCGACCCCTTCGCCGTCGTTGTGCACCGAGCCGGCCAGCGCCAGCTGACTCGCCAGCCGGTAAACGAAGGGGCGGAAACCCACGCCTTGCACTAGGCCGCGCACCCGCACGCGGCGGCGGGCCGTCGCGGGGCAGGAGGGGGCCAGGGGTGCATTCATGGGGGCGAATCTCAGTGGCGAGTGGCGATGGCTTCTTCGAGCTGACGCTCGAGTTCGGCGACGCGGGCGCGCAGGCCTTCGACCGTGCCGAGTTGGGCGTCGCGCGCCTCCGCCACTCCGGCCCGCACCCAGTCCAGCCATTCGGCCATGCCTTCTCCTTTGGTGGCCGAGACCTGGATCACGCGGATCTCGGGGTTGACCTGGCGCGCGTAGGCGATGCACTGCTCGACGTCGAAGTTCAGATAGGGCAGCAGGTCGACCTTGTTCAACAGCATGAGATCGGCGGCGCGGAACATGTCGGGATATTTGAGCGGCTTGTCCTCGCCTTCGGTGACCGACAGCACGGCGACCTTGTGCGCCTCACCCAGGTCGAAGGCGGCCGGACAGACCAGGTTGCCGACGTTTTCGATGAAAAGCACCGCGCCGGACTCCAGCGGAAGTTTGTCGAGCGCGCGGCCGACCATGGCGGCGTCGAGGTGGCAGCCCTTGCCGGTGTTGACCTGGATCGCGGGGGCGCCGGCGGCGCGGATGCGGTCGGCGTCGTTGGCGGTCTGCTGGTCGCCTTCGATTACCGCGACCTTCTGCGCCGGCAGCAGTGCACCGACCGTGGCGGCGAGCAGGGTGGTCTTGCCCGATCCCGGGCTGGAAACGAGGTTGACCGCGAACACGCCGAGGTCGGCCAGGCGCTGGCGGTTGAGCGCGGCGAGTTGGTCGTTTTTGCCCAGGATGTCCTGCTCGATCTTGACCATGCGCGCCTGGCTCAGGCCCGGCGCGTGAGCATGGGCCGCTCCCAGGCCGTAATGAAGCAGGCCTTCGCCGTCATGAACGTGGTCGACCTCGGCACCGTGTTCGTGCGAATGGCTGTGCCAGGAGCCGTCGGCGTGCTGGTGCAGGTGCTCGTCGTGGCCGTGGGCGTGTTCGCCGTGGTGCTCGTGGTCGTGGACGTGGACCGAACCGTCAGCGTGGCTGTGCGGGTGGGCATGACCGTGTTCGTGGGCGTGTGTCGCCACGTGTTCATGGCCATGGCTGTGCCAGCTGCCGTCATCGTGCTGGTGCCAGTGCTCGTGGCCATGCTCGTGGGCGTGTTGACCTTCATGGGCGTGGCCGTGGCTGTGCACGGTGCCGTCGTCGTGACGGTGCTCGTGTCGATGTTCCTCGCCTTCGATCTTGACGTTGCCGGCCGCGCAGCCGCAGGTGGTGCACATGGTTTTCTCCTTCGGGTCGAGCCTGGGGCTCAGACGAGTTCAATGTCCTTGACGCGCATCTCTTCGCCTTGCGTCACGGCGAGCTGGTGGCTGCCGCACAGCGGGCAGGCGTCCCCCAGGCGACGAAGTTCGACGCTGCTCGAGCAGCCCAGGCACCAGGCGCGCCCGGGCGGGGAATCGATGACGAGTTCGGCGCCGGCGGCCAGCGAATCGCGGGTGACGGCGTCGAAGCAGAAGCGCAGGGCGTCGATTTCGACGTGCGAGAGCGCGCCGATCTCGAGCCGGACGCGCCGGACTAAGCCGCCGCCGTTGGCCTGCGCCGTTTCTTCGACGATTTGGATGATGCTCTCGGCGAGCGACATTTCATGCATGGCTCAACTCCACCCGGCAGGCGACGCAGGGGTCGAGCGCTTGCACCAGGATGCGGGCGGCCCGACGGGCGGCGTCGGCGCTGGCCGTCGCCTGGCCCACCAGGCCTTGTGAAAGGACGCCCTCGGGTTCGAAGTTCCATTCGGTCGGGGCAACGATGTCGTAGCGAGTGACGCGGCCGTCGTGTACACCGACGTGGTGCAGGAGCAGGCCGCGGGCGGTCTGGACCACGCCGACCCCGATCGACGCGGCGGGTGAGAAACCCAGAGTCCACGGAGCCGCGACATCGGCGGCGGCGAGCAGGCGCGCCAGTTCGACCAGGCGGGCGGCGATGCGGACTGCGGCGGTATTGCCCTCGGCCGCGATCAGGGCCGAGATCAGCGGTTGTTCGAGCTGGCGGGCGAGGGCGCCGGTTTCGGCAAGCCGGCCGGACCAGCGTGGGTGCGACCCGAAACCGGGTTCGGCCAGGCCGGGCAGCAGCTCGGTTTCAAGGCGAGCGGGGGCGAATACCGGCAGGCAGGCAACGGACGTGCGGCCGAGCGCAGGGAACTCCCGCCGCAGCTGCGCCAGCGCCAGCGCGACCGGAGTGGCGGCGTGGCCCAGCCAGGCATCAAACTCGACGGCCGTTTGAGTCCGTTCGAGCCAGCTCGCTACCGGCTCGCCGAACACGTGCCGGGCCGCGATGGCGACCAGTTGCTCGCGCAGCGGACCGGCAAGCCGCGAGCCGCCTTCGGTGGCCAGGGCGGCCAGGACGAGCTTGCGGGCCTGGGCCACGGGCGCCGGGTCAAAGGCTTGCCCCATCAGCTGCGGCCAGTCCAGCAGCAGGCGCCAGAACAGCTCGGCCAGGTTTTCGGCGACGACGCGCTGTTCGAGCTCCACGCGGCGCCCGGCTTCAGGACTCGCGCCTTGAGCTGCAGCCAGCGCGAGTTCGGCGGCGGCGGCCTGGGCCTGGCCGCAGAGTGAAAACAGCGCCGGCACCAGGGCCTGGACCTGCGCCGGGGTCTTGCCCGTCAGCAGGCGCGGCGCCAGCAGCGGCCGGGTCGACTCGACCCCGACCCCGGTGATGTGGCGACCGTCCCAGGCCAGGCTCACGGCGATTTCACCCTCGAGGCTCATCGGGCTTGCTCAGAAAGTCGCCGCGCAGGAAGCCGCGCTTGCTCATGGGTTGCTCGAGTTTGGCTTCGAGTTTTTCCTGCAGGCCGGGAGCATTGGCGTCGACCTCGGGCTCGGGCGTGAGCGGCGTGCCCGCTTCCTCGACCGCGTGTTCGGGATTGAACAGGGCTTCCCGTGCCAGCTGGGCGATCAGGACCGCGGTGGCGTGGTCGGCGATGTCCTTGACCGGCGAAAAGAGCGAACACATCTGGTAGTGGCCCAGCAGTTCGTCGGTGGCTCCGATGAACTCGTAGCGGCCGGCCGGGAACTCGTAGCTGGTCTTGGCGCCGGGGGCGACCGGCGTCCAGCGGGCCGGATCGCAGGGGGCGAGGATCAGGTTGATGAACCAGGGCGTGACCATCACCCCCAGCCAGCGGCCTTGCCACGGGGCAAAGCCGACCGCCTCGACCTCGATCGCGGGGTTGAGGAAAGGCAGCCCCGCCATGCGGGTGGTTGCGATGCTGCGGAACCCGGTCGCGAGCCGCTCGGTCGGGTCGGGCAGGAGCTCGACCGTGCCGGGGGACGGCCGTTCGGACTCAGGACTCATCGTGCACCACCATGAACTGCTCCTTGGTGCAGCCGCACTCGGGGCAGGCCCAGTGCGCGGGCAGGGCGGTGAAAGGCGTGCCGGCCGGGATCTGCCAGTAGTCGTCGCCGAGCGCGGGGTCGTAGACGTGCCAGCAGACCTTGCATTCGAGCTTGGTCGTGGGGCCGATCTTGCTCGCGTCGCCGAGGTAGGAACCCTCGAAGGTCTTGTGCGGGAGTTCGCTCATGGCCGCTGGCTCAGACTTCCCAGGCCTGCTCGATCCAGTCGATCAGTTCGGCCAGGCGGGTGGTGGTGTCGCGCAGGTCTTCGGGGGCGGCGATCGCCTCCTCGGGCATGTCGGTGACGACCACGGTGTTGAGGATCATCGTCTTCATGCTGTTGAAATACTGCACCCGCCAGACGTGGCGCAAGGTGGTGGCGCTGACGTGGCAGTTGCCAAAGCCGCGCGAGATCATGGCGAGCGGACCCGAACCCAGTGCCTGGTCGATCAGCTTGAGGTCGGCCGGCGACATCGGCAGCAGGGTCAGGTTGATCACGTGCGGCGGCTTGCCGGGTTTCCATTCAGCCATCTGCGAGCGCAGCTCGGTGAGGATGGCGGGCGAGTTCATCGCCTCCGGCGGCAGGGCCAGCTCGGGCATCTCGGTGAGTGTGGCCGTGCGGGCGGTCTCGACCACCGCCGCCGGAATGCAGGCAGCTTCGACGTGGTCGGCGATCAACCGGCCTTCGGGGTCGAACTCGCGCACCCGCCACAAGCCGGTGAAGATCGACTCCTGGATCCGAATGTCGCGGCCAGCGACGATGCGGATGCCGACCTCGCCTTCGCCCATCATCTGGTTGACGAGCTCGAGCCCGCCCGGGCTCACCCCGGCCAGGCTGGTGACGGGGCCGGGCTGGTCGCTCGCCGGATCCCAGGCCGAGAGTTCGGTGAGCAGCCGCATCAGGACATCGCGGCATTCGGTTGCGGCGGCGCGGTCGGTGACATCGGGCACCAGCGGCATCGAAAAAACCTCGACTTCGCGCGGCATGCCGAGGCCGGTGATTTCGTCGTCTTCGGTCGGTTGCGAACCGGGGCCGAAGGCGGCGACGGGAATAGGAAAGGGCTTCATCGGTGGCCTCGGCTCAGGAATGGCAGTGGGAATCGCCAGCGGAGCCGCCGGCCACGGGGATGCCGATCGACGGCGGGCGGCTCGGCTCGGACTGGAGCAGGCGGGCCACTTCGGCGATGTATTCGTCCCAGTTGCGCAGGCCATCAATGGCGCCGAGGTATTTGCCGTCGCGCAGCAGGACGATCGCCGGCCAGCGCATGAAGCCGTAACGGGCGTGCAAGGCGCGCGCGGCCGCCGGCAGCAGAACGCCGACGCGGAAGACGTTCTGGAAGGCGCTGGCGATCTCGGGTGCGATCACCGCGATGTCCAGCGTTTCCTTGAAGCGCACCGGGTCTTCGGTGAACAGCAGAAGACTGTGGCCGGGCTGCTGGATGAAGGCGTCGAAATTGGCCTCGGTCAGCTCGGGATAGCCGAGCTGGTCGAACAGGCGGCGGAAGATGGGGTGGGTCTGCGGGTCGATCGGGGTTTCGGCGATCAGGCTCATTGCGGCCTCCGGAGATGGGGGGGAAGTTGCGGGCTGCGTTCGACGATGTCGGCAAAAGCGGCGTCGAGGTTGGCGCCGGCGCCGCCACCGGCCATGACTTGTTCGAGCGCGTCGAGGGCGATGTCGATCTTGCGGGCCTCGTCGGGTTCGAGCACGCGCAGGGCGTTGCCGTTGAAACACAGGAGCCAGGTGCCGACGGGCTGCTCGCCCACCAGCATGGTGTTGATGCGCTCGCTCTTGCCGCGGCCTTCACACTGGGCCGTGCCGAGCAGAACGCCGGTCACTTGCATGGGGATGCCGATACACATCTCAGACTCCCTCGCGGCCGGCGCGATGGATCAGGAAGCGCTCGTCGCCGATGCGGCAGGCGGCTTCGGCCGAAGGGCGTTCGGACTCGTAGACGCCGATGGCGAGCGCCTGGGTGCTGAGCGTGGGGACGGAGCTGCCGGCCGGGCGCGGCGTGGCGGCAAAACCCCAGGCCGCAAGTTCGGCCACGGCCAGATCGAGCGCTTCGGGAAGGCGGGCGCGGATGCCGGCCGACAAGGTGCCGCCGAAGTCGTCGAGGACTTCGGGCTGGACGCCGATCACGGTCAGGCGCTCGGGGTAGAGGCCCTTCATGGCGGCGGCGACGAGGACGTCGTTGAAGCCGGTCTGGTGCGGAGAGATCTTGGTCGCGCTCCAGGCCTTGATCTGGTCGTCGCGCAGGACCTTGAGCGTGCCGGGGGGCGACTTTAGATCGGCGCAGTCGAAGATGAGAATGCGGGGCGAGGTGCAGACCAGCTCGAGCAGGTACATGCCGAGGGTGCCGCCGTCGGCGAGTTCGACTTCGGGCGGGAACTCGTAGGCGGCGTTGAGCGCTTCGATCGCTCGTACGCCGAAACCCTCGTCCGCCCACAAAAGATTGCCGATGCCCAGAACCAGGACGGCGCGTTGCTTAGCCACAGGAATCTCCGTTACATAAGCCGTTACAGCTTAGAAAGTAACGGGGTTAGTGGCAACAGGGTTTGTCCTGCGTCAGGTGCAGGGGTATTGCTGGGTGAGCGGGCTTACGAAGCCGAGGGCGGACTGCGGAAGCGTCGCATCGCTTCGTGCATTTCCCAGGCTACCTGCAGATGCATCCAGAACTCGGGGTCGTTGTCGAAAAACAGGCCGAGCCGGACCGCGGTGTCGGGGGTGATGGCGCGGCGCCCGTTGATCCGTTCGTTGATCCGTCGGCGCGAGACGCCGAGCGCCTGGGCGAGGTCGGTCTGCGAAATGCCCAGCGGTTGCAGGTAACGCGTTTCGAGAAACTGCCCCGGATGGAGGGCGCGTCGGGAAGAGGCAAGGCGCGGAAGCGGGCGAACCCGCTTCCGCGCTGCCGTGGCCGGGAGGCTCACGTTGTCGACTTGAAGCTTAGTGATGGCCGGAACCGTCGACCGGCTCCTTGAACATGCGCACGCCATTGGTCATGGTCGAGAGCTGGGTGGCGCCACCCATGATGTCCTCGCGCATGGCCATGTACATGTGGATGATCGCGAACAGGCCAAGGTAGTACATCAGCACGTGGTGCCAGGTACGCACGGTCTGCGGCTCACCGAACCAGACGGTGACCCAGCCGAACCAGCTCATCCAGCCCGAATCCCACCCCCATTGCTGGGCGTAGAGGCCGAAGCCGGTGATGATGATCAGCACCGTGCCGACCACGTACATCGCAAACATCGCGATCTGGGCGAGCGGATTGTGGCCGACGAACTCGGGCGACTTCGGCCGCAGGAACAGGTAGTACTGGGCCTGGCGGAACATGCCGTCCCACCAGCTCAGGTTCCAGACCGGCGGCACGTAGATCGAGCGCGCGTACTTGTTGCCCACCAGCGCCCAGTAGCTGCGCACGATGAACAGGATGCTGAACAGGAAGCCGGCAATGAAGTGGGCCATCCGGATGTAGCCGAACTGATACTGGTTCCAGGTATCGGCGTAGTTGGCCGAGAGCGGGTCCCCGATCAGGTAGCCGGTGCCGATGAGAACAAACATCGTCACCACCATGGCCCAGTGCCAGAAGCGGATCGGCGCTTCGTACACGTAGACCGGTACGAGAGGGCCCCCCAGGACTTCGTGCGAGACTGGATTGACTTTCATGGTCTCTCCTTAGCGGACGTCGACCTTGATCAGCTCTTCACCCTCGGGCGACATGACGTGCGTGGCGCAGGCCATGCAGGGGTCGAAGCTGTGCAAGGTGCGCAGGATCTCGAGCGGCTGCTCGGGCACGGCCATCGGGGTGCCGATGAGCGCGGCCTCGTAGGCGCCGATCTGACCCTTGTGGTCGCGCGGGCTGGCGTTCCAGGTGGTCGGCACGACTGCTTGCCAGTTCTCGATGCGGGTGTCGCGGATCTTGCTCCAGTGACCCAGCGCGCCGCGCGGCGCTTCGGCAAAGCCGACGCCCTTGCATTGCGTGGGCCAGGTGCTCGGCTCCCACTTGTCGATGTTGGCGGTGGCGGTGTCGCCGGCCTTGATGTTGGCGGTCAGCTCGTCGACGTATTGACGCATCTTGCGCGCCGCCCACTGGGCTTCGAGGCCGCGGGCCAGGGTGCGGCCCATGGTCGAATACATGGCGTCGAAGGGCAGGCCGAGGGTCTTCAGGGCCTGGTCGATCGGCTCCTTGATCGCGGGCATGCCCTTGGCGTAGCCGACGATGGCGCGGGCGAGCGGGCCGGTTTCCATCGGGTGGCCCTTCCAGCGCGGGGACTTGACCCACGAATACTTGCTGTCAGCACCGAGCCACTTGATGTCGGTCTTGGTGCCTTCGGTGCCCTTGCCGAGCTGGAAGTTCTGGTCGGTGACGCCGTCCCACGGGTGCAGGCCGATGTTTTCGTCCGAATACTTGTACCAGCTGTGGGTGACCCATTCCTGGATCTGTTCGGGGTCGCGCAGGTCGACCGGCAGAACTTCCTTGAGGTTGCCGTTGATGATGGCGCCCGAGGGCAGGGCCAGGCTCTTGTCGGACCAGTCGTTGGCGATCTCGGGGTAGTCGCCGTAGCAGAGCAGGTTCTTGCTGGCGATGCCGTTGCCGATCTTGAACCAGTCCTTGTAGAAGCCGGCGATCGCCACCAGGTCGGGGATGTAGACCTGGTCGATGAAGGCGATGGTGCGGTCGGCGATGTCGCGCACGTAGTTGAGCGTGACTTCGTTGACCATGACGCCCGCCGCGCCGGTGTCGGACACGTTGATCGGGCAGGGCACGCCGCCGACCAGGTAGTTCGGGTGCGGGTTCTTGCCGCCGAAGATGGTGTGAACCTTGACGATTTCCTTCTGGAAGTCGAGCGTTTCCAGATAGTGGGTCACGCCCAGCAGGTTGACTTCGGGCGGCAGCTTGTAGCCCGGGTTGCCCCAGTAGCCGTTGGCGAAGATGCCGAGCTGGCCGCTGGCGACGAACTTCTTCAGGCGGTTCTGGACGTCGCGGAAATACGCCGGCGAGGCCATCGGGTGGCTCGAGATCGCCTGCTGGATCTCGGCGGTCTTCTTCGGGTCGGCCTTGAGCGCGCTGACGACGTCGATCCAGTCGAGCCCGTGCAACTGATAGAAGTGGACCAGGTGGTCCTGCGCGTAGAGCGTCGCGCTCATCAGGTTGCGGATGATGTTGGCGTTCTTCGGGATCTGGATCCCGATCGCGTCTTCGACCGAGCGCACCGCCGCCAGGGCGTGCACGCCGGTGCAGACGCCGCAGATGCGTTCGACGAAGGCCCAGGCATCGCGCGGGTCGCGCCCCTTGAGGATGACCTCAAGGCCGCGCCACATGGTGCCGGTCGACATCGCGTCGACGATC
>JAEZVV010000149.1 GCA_023443095.1 Pseudomonadota bacterium | reverse complement strand
GGCGTGTTGAGCACCCGCAACTTCCGCATGAGCAGCGCGCTCGCCACGGTGTTGATCGAGGGCTCGGCCAACCTCCGCAACGAGACCCAGAACCTGCACCTGCTGGTGCTGCCCGACATCAATTCGGCCTCGGCCTCGATTGCGCTGGCTTTCGCCAACCCGGCCCTGGGGCTGGGCAGTTATCTGGCGCAGATGGTCCTGAAGGATCCTCTGGCCAAGCTGTTTTCGCTCGAGTACGAAGTGACCGGCACCTGGTCCGCCCCGCAGGTGCGTAAAGTCGAACGCTCCTTGGCCACTCCCCGCCCCTCGCCCACCGCCCCATGAGCTCACCTACCTTGCGCGTCGCTGCCTGCCAGATGATCTCGAGCGCCGATGTCGGCGCCAACCTCGCCACGGCCCGCCGCTTGATCGCCGAGGCCGCCGCCGCCGGCGCTCAGCTGGTCGCCTTGCCCGAATATTTCTGCCTGATGGGGCTCAAAGAAAACGACAAGCTCGCGCTTGCTGAAACCGAAGGCACCGGACCGCTGCAGGACTTCCTGGCCGAGCAGGCCGCGCGCCACGGCCTGTGGCTGGTGGGCGGGACCATCCCGCTGGCCGCGCCCGAGCCCGGCCGCGTGCTCAACACCACCCTCGTCTTCGACCCGAGCGGGCAGCGCGTCGCGCGCTACGACAAGGTCCATCTGTTCGCTTTCGCGCGCGGCACCGAGAGCTACGACGAGGCCCGCACCATCGCCCCCGGCGGCCGGGTTTCGACCTTCGAACTCGCGCCCGCCGGCGGCCCCCGCCTCAAGGTCGGCCTGTCGGTCTGCTACGACCTGCGTTTCCCCGAGCTCTACCGTGCGATGGGGAGGCCTGACCTGATCCTGGTGCCGGCCGCTTTTACGGCCACCACCGGCCGCGCACATTGGGAAACCCTGCTGCGTGCGCGCGCGGTCGAAAACCTCTGCTACGTACTCGCTCCCGCGCAAGGCGGCGTACACGAAAACGGCCGCACCACCCACGGCCACAGCATGCTGATCGACCCCTGGGGCCGGATCCTGCAGACCCGGACCGAAGGCGAAGGTCTGGTGCTGGGCGAGGTCGATCCCCGGCTAATCGCCGATCTGCGGGCCAGCCTGCCAGCGCTCGACCACCGGGTGCTCTGACAGCCGGCGGGCGGCGCGAATCTGCCGCAGCCGCCTTTCGTACTGCTCACTCGCGAACGGGTGAACACCCGGCGCAGACTGGCTTCCCGAGCGCCGCCATCCATCGGCCTCCCCTTCCCGCCGACGGTCCATTCTCTCCCGTCGACACCTGCGGCACCCGGCGACTCGTCCGGCCACAGGCCACCGGATCGAGCCAGGCTTCGCGCCCCGCGCGAGGCTTTCCTCCCGTCCATTCGGAAAGCGAGGTCCACCATGGCTCATTCATCCGTATTCAAACTGGCACTGTTCCTTTCGCTGGGCGGCTTGGCAGGCGCCGCTCTCGCCGATGAAACCCCCGCTGCCGAATCGGCCTGCGCCATGGGCAGTGGCGGTGCCGACGCCACCGGCAACGACTGCGGCTCGGTGCCCCGCACCGAGGACTACTCACGCTTTCACCCCGTGCTTGCGCCGCGCCAGCACCTGCTGGCTCAGCCCCTGGCCCGCTCGCCCGCTGCGGCACCGGCCCCTGCCGCCATCGCAGTTGATCAACGGCAGGTGAACTGGCCAGAAGGCCAGACCGCCTGCGCCACCTCGTCAGGCGGCGCCGACCCGACCGGCAACGACTGCAACGGCCAGATCGTTGCCTCACCGATCCAGACTGCGCGCGCCAGCCGCGCGCGCTGACCCGGGGTTAGCGCCAGCCGTCGAGCGGCCCGCCACTGGCCATCTCTTCCCCCGCGGCGCTCCAGGGACGCGCCGCGGGTTTTCGGCAGGCCGGACAAGTCCCTGCACCCCGCCACGGCTTGGCGGAGGCGGAGCGCCCCCAGGCACTAGAATGCCAAGCATGAAAATTGCCGATCCGACCCTAGACCGCATCGCGACCGCGCGCTCCCTTCTGCTTGAGCCCTATGGCCTTGACGAAGGCAAGCTCGCGCGCGCGCTGGGCACCATCTTCGAACACCGAGCCGATTACGCCGACCTGTATTTCCAGTACACCAAGAGCGAGTCCTTCGCGCTCGAAGAAGGCATCGTCAAGAGCGGCAGTTTCGGGATCGAACAAGGCGTGGGAGTGCGCGCGGTGATCGGCGACAAGACCGCGTTTTCCTACTCGGACGACATTTCGCTCGACGCCCTGATGGAGGCCTCGCGTTCGGTGCGTTCGATCGCTCGCGCCGGCGGCGGCAAGGTCAAGGTCGCCTCCCGGATCGCCCACCGCCAGCAGCCGGCCCTCTACACCCACGAGGATCCGCTCGGTTCGCTCGATGCCGCGGCCAAGGTCCAGCTGCTCGAACGCCTGGAAAAAATGGCGCGTGCGCGCGACCCGCGGGTCAAGCAGGTGATGGCCAATATCGGCGCCGAACACGACGTGATCCTGATCGCCCGCAGCGACGGCCTGCTTGCCGCCGATGTGCGCCCGCTGGTGCGGGTCTCGCTCACCGTGATCGTCGAGCAGGACGGCAAGCGCGAACAGGGGTTTGCCGGCGGCGGCGGCCGCCATGACCTGTCGTTTTTCACCGAGGAAAAACTCGCCGACTACGCCCGCCAGGCGGTTGACCAGGCCCTGGTCAACCTCGATGCGCGACCGGCCCCGGCCGGCATCATGCCGGTGGTGCTCGGCCCCGGCTGGCCCGGCATCCTGCTGCACGAGGCGATCGGCCACGGGCTCGAAGGCGACTTCAACCGCAAGGGCTCGAGCGCTTTTGCCGGCCGCATCGGCGAACGCGTCGCCAGCCCGGGCGTGACCGTGGTCGACGACGGCACGCTCGCCCACCGGCGCGGCTCGCTCAACGTCGACGACGAAGGCAACCCGACCGAAAACACGGTGCTAATCGAAGACGGCATCCTGCGCGGCTACATCCAGGACAGCCTCAATGCGCGCCTGATGAAGGTGCCGGTGACCGGCAACGGCCGGCGCGAGAGCTTCGCCCACCTGCCGCTGCCGCGCATGACCAACACCTACATGCTGGCCGGCCAGCACGACCCGCAGGAGATCGTCCGCTCGGTGAAGAAGGGCATCTATGCCAGCAACTTCGGCGGCGGCCAGGTCGATATTACCAATGGCAAGTTCGTCTTCAGCATGGCCGAAGCCTTCCTGATCGAAGACGGCAAGATCACCGCGCCGATCAAGGGCGCGACCCTGATCGGCAACGGCCCCGACGCCCTGACCCGGGTGCAGATGATAGGCAACGACATGGCGCTCGACGGCGGCATCGGCACCTGCGGCAAGGACGGCCAGAGCGTTCCGGTCGGGGTCGGCCAGCCGACCCTGCTGATCGAAGGCCTCACCGTCGGCGGCACCGGCGGCTGCGGCCGGCTGCCATGCTTCGAGCGGGTTTTCCCGTGCAGTCGCCGCTTTTTCCTGCGGGGGCTCCCGAATGGGCGCCCCGCTCGCGCGCGGCATAATTCGGTGATCGTCCTCCTCGCCCCCTGACCGGGGGAACTCCTCTTGCTGGACTCCTTCAAGCTGCTCACGCCCATCGTGTGGCTCACCCGCCTCCTGGTCGGTGCGTATCCACAGTGGAAGGGCTGCGCGCCGACGGCAGCGCAACGGATCTACTTTGCCAATCACAGCAGCCACATGGACACGGTCGTGTTGTGGGCGGCGCTGCCGCGTACGCTGCGAGCCAACACCCGGCCGGTGGCGGCGAAAGACTATTGGGACAAGGGCGCATTGAAGCGCCGGATCGCGATCGACGAACTCAATGTCGTCCTGATCGAGCGCAACCGGGCCGAGGGCGTCGATCCGCTTGCCCCTTTGCGCGATGCACTCGACCACGGCTTTTCGCTGATCTTCTTTCCGGAAGGCACGCGCACGCCGCAGGCGCTGCCCGGTCCGTTCAAGAGCGGCCTATTCCACCTCGCCCGCGACTTCCCGGCGGTGGAGCTGATTCCGGTCTACCTCGAGAACCTGCACCGCTCCATGCCCAAGGGCGAACTGCTGCCCGTGCCTACCATTTGCTCAGTGCGTTTCGGCGCGCCGCTGACCCGCATTGAAGACGAAGACAAGGACTCCTTCCTTGAACGCGCCCGCGCTGCCGTGATCGGATTGGCCCAGGAATGAGACTCGGATTCACTCCCAACGAGGCCTACCTCGCCATCCTGGCCGGGCTGGTGCTTCTTTCGGCCGGCAGCACCGCTTACGGCCAGTGGCTGGCACGCCGCGCCACCGACCCGGCAAGGGCGATGCGGATCCGCATCGTCAACTCGCGCGTGCGGGCGTCGTGGTCGCTGATCTTCGTCTTCACCGTCGCTTTTGCCCTGGGGCAAACCGCGCTGCTGGTGGTATTCGCGTTTGCGTCCTTCCTCGCGCTGCGCGAGTTCATCGCCCTCACCCCCACCAAGGCCTCGGATCACTGGGCGCTGGTGGTCGCTTTCTACGTCGCGATCCCGCTCCAGTACGCGATGATCTCGCTCGACCAGTACGAGATCTTCACGCTGTTCATCCCGGTCTACCTGTTCCTGATCCTGCCCATCATCATGGCGCTCAAGCAGGACACCGAGCGCTATCTGGAGCGCGTCGCCAAGGTGCAATGGGGCCTGATGATCAGCGTGTTCTGCATCAGCCACGCGCCAGCGATCGCCTCGCTCAACCTGGCCCGCTACAACGCGACCGGGCCGCTGCTGCTGCTCTTCTTCCTGCTCGTGGTCTACATCTCGGACCTGCTCGAGGTGATGGCAAGCGCGCTGCTGGGCGGCACGCCGCTGCGCTCGAACCAGAACAAGACTCGCAAGGGAGTGCTGGTCGGCGGCGTCGGCGCGGTGCTGGTCGGCGCCTCGCTGTGGTGGATGACGCCGTTCCGCTTCTGGCAGGCGATCCTGATGTCGCTCGCGATCGTGCTGGCCGGCTTCATGGGCGGCATGGTGATCACCGCCGTCAAACGTTCGCTCGGGGCGCGGCGCTGGGACACCGAAATCGTGCTCACCCGCGGCGCGCTCGACCGCATGGACTCCCTGATCTTCGCCGCGCCCGCCTTCTATCACCTGACCGTGCTTTTCTTCATGTAAGAAGTTCCAAACGACGCTTGCGGCGGCGCGGCAAAGTCGGTTACATTGAAAAAGAGCGCCGCCCCATGCGACGCCGAAAAATCGTGAACCTGTTCGCCCGCTTCGCTTTTTTCTTTTTTTAC
Organism: Pseudomonadota bacterium; assembly: GCA_023443095.1. Taxonomy (GTDB): domain Bacteria; phylum Pseudomonadota; class Gammaproteobacteria; order Burkholderiales; family Burkholderiaceae_F; genus JAEZVV01. Next base: position 19,529 of record JAEZVV010000149.1, on the reverse strand, counting down.
GGCTTTTTTCGCCCCCTGGCGGAAAGAGTTGTTAGTCGCGCGTAGACGAACCAACCCGATACCCACCGCCAGGCCCCAAGCCTCGGCGGTTTTTTTTTGTCGGGCAGGGGCGACAGGAGAGACCCAATGGACGAGGCCCAACCCATGCGTTACATGACCGATGACTTGCGTATCCGCGAGATCAAGGAGCTCACGCCGCCGGCGCACCTGCTGCGTGAGTTCCCCTGCGACGACGTGGCATCGGCCACCGTGCACGACGCCCGTACCGCCGCCCACCGCATCCTGCACGGCATGGACGACCGGCTGCTGGTGGTGATTGGCCCCTGCTCGATCCACGACACCGGCGCCGCGCTCGACTATGCGCGCCGCCTGCGCGCCGAACGCGACCGCCTGCAGGGCGAACTCGAAATCGTGATGCGGGTTTATTTCGAAAAGCCGCGCACCACCGTCGGCTGGAAGGGCCTGATCAACGACCCCGACCTCGACGGCAGCTACCGCATCAACCACGGCCTGCGGGTGGCGCGCGAGCTGCTGATGCAGATCAACGAACTGGGCGTGCCGGCAGGCTGCGAGTACCTCGACATGATCACGCCGCAATACATCGCCGACTTCGTGAGCTGGGGGGCGATTGGCGCCCGCACCACCGAGTCGCAAGTGCACCGCGAACTGGCGAGCGGCCTGTCGTGCCCGGTCGGCTTCAAGAACGGCACCGACGGCAACGTCAAGATCGCCACCGACGCGATCAAGGCGGCGCAGCAGCCGCACCATTTCCTCTCCGTCACCAAGGGCGGCCATTCGGCCATCGTCAGCACCCGCGGCAACGAGGACTGCCATGTCATCCTGCGCGGCGGCAAGGCCCCCAACTACGACGCCGCCAGCGTCGACGCCGCCTGCGCCGACCTCGCCAAGGCCGGCCTGGCGCCGCGGCTGATGATCGACGCCAGCCACGCCAACAGCGAGAAAAAACACAGCAACCAGCTGAAAGTGGCGCGCAACATCGCCGAGCAGATCGCCGCGGGCGAGAGCCGCATCGTCGGCGCGATGATCGAAAGCCATCTGGTCGAAGGCCGCCAGGACCTCGTTCCCGGCAAGCCGCTGACTTACGGCCAGTCGCTCACCGACGCCTGCCTCGGCTGGGACGACAGCGTGGCCGCGCTCGACATCCTGGCCGAAGCGGTGCGAGTGCGCCGCCAGAAAACGGTGAACTGCATCGGCAAATGAGCCCGGCGGCCGTCTATCGTTGCCCGCCTGCCCGCGGCGGGCGGGCAATGATCAGCGGAGTATCGATCGCTTGCATCACCATCGCCGCCGGCAAGTCGTTTTCGATCAGGGTCGTCATCGCCCGCAGGTACTTGCGGATGTGGCGGAAGAACTTCTTGTAACCCACGCACAGGTAATGCAAGCCCGGCTCGCCGTCGGGCGCGAGCGCGAATCGATGTTTGGGGCAGCCGCCCCAGCAGGCCTCCTTGACCTCGCACTCACGGCAGCATCGCGGCAGGCTCAGTTCCTTGTGCGGCCCGAAGCCGCTTGCCACCGAACGTTCGACCATCGCCCCAAGGTCGTCGGCGAGCACGTTGCCAAGCCGGTACTCGGGGTAGACGTAGTGGTCGCACGCAAAGACGCTGCCGTCGTGCTCCATGGCGACCGCCCGTCCACACTGCCGCGCAAAGATGCAGACTGGCGATTGCGCGCCGAGCCAGGCCGACAGCGCCCATTCGAAGTTCATCACGAACACCTTGCCCACGTCCTTGCGCACCCATTCCTCGTAGATCGCAATCAAGAAGTCGCCATAGGCTTCCGGCACCACCGTCCACGGCGTCACGCGAGTATTGGGCTCGGGGCGGCCAAGTTCGGCCGGCCGTGCCAGCCATAAACCGATAGCCTGGGTCTCGGCATCGGGTTCGCGTTCGATGACCGGTGTGAACTGGATGAAACTCGCGCCGATCTCCTTGAAGAAGCGATAGACCTCGAGCGGCCGCCCCGCGGTTTCGCGACCGACGCAGGCCAGCACATTGAACTCGACCCCGTGCGCCTGCAGCCGCCGCACCCCCGCCATCACACGGTCGAAGGTGCCAGCGCCGTGGCGGTCGCGCCGATAGCGGTCGTGGATTTCGCGCGGGCCGTCGAGACTGACCCCGACCAGGAAATCGTTCTCCTTAAAGAAGCGACACCACTCGTCGTCGAGCCGCAGCGCATTGGTCTGGAGTGAGTTGCGGATCTCCTTGCGCCCACGGAAAGGCCGCTGCAGTTCGACCGCGCGGCGAAAGAAGTCGACTCCCAGCAGGGTGGGCTCGCCGCCATGCCACACGAACTCAACCACGGGCGTCGGCTGCGACTCGATGTACTGCTCGATGTAGCGGGCGAGCACCTCGTCGCTCATCTTGAAATGCTCGCCGCGGCGGAACAGTTCGCGCTTCTCGAGGTAGAAGCAGTAGTCGCAGGCAATGTCGCACACCGGGCCGATCGGCTTGGCAAGCACGTGAATGCCGGGCCGCGGCCCGGGCTGCGGCACCGAAGTCACCGAACCTCGACCGTCAGCTTCGGGATCCGGCCGGTGAACCTCGAGTCGGCCTCGGCCCCGATCGCCTCGATCACCGGCGTGCCGAGGTCGATGCCGACGTCGGCGGTCTCGTCGGCCGAGAAAATACCCGCCTGGGTGCGGTCGATCCGCCCCTCGCCCACCTTCTCGCCGTTGACAAGCAGCGTGCCGCGGCCCCCTTTGGCCGTGCCGCCACCGTCGTAGTCGAAACGGAAGACCACGGTCGATTTGCCGGGAGCGAGCTTGTTCGACCCAGCAATCGTGCTGCGCTCGAGCCCGAGGAAGTTGTAGCCGTAAGCCGGAACGCCATCCTTGACGTACAACGACCAACCGCCGAAGCGCCCGCCTTGCGCGATCACCGTGCCGTTGCCGCCGTCTGCCGGAACCTCGAGCTCGGCCGTGATGGTCAGCGAGCGGTTCTTCACGTTGATGAACACACCTTCCATCATTCCCGTCATGCCTTCGGCGAGAGTGATCGACGTGCGTCCGCCCATCAAGTCGGGCCTACCCACGGCCACCGCATCGAGACGCTCGAAGACGCGGTCGTCCATCGGCAGTACATGGTAGCGGGCGGCTTCGGTCAGGAAGAGGCCCTGCAGCTCGGCCAGCTTTGTCGGATTACTCGTCGCCAGGTTGTTGACCAGGCTGAAGTCCGAACGCACGTCGTAGAGCTCCCACGCCGAGTTGTCCTCAAGCGGGCGGCGCGGCTTGGCCTCCCACGGCGCTCGATGGATGGTGCGCGCATACCAGCCGTCGTGATAGATCGCCCGGTTGCCCGTGATCTCGAAATACTGGGTGGTATGCCGTTCCTTGGCCGAGCCGTCCTCGAAGGAATACACGAGGCTGCTGCCTTCCATCGGGATCTGAGCGATCCCGTTGACGAACTTGGGTTCGGGCAGGCCGACGACCTGAAGAATGGTCGGCGCGATGTCGATCACGTGGCCGAACTGCGATCGCACCTGGTTCTTCGCCTTGATGCCCTGCGGCCAATGAACCACCATGCCGTTTCGAGTGCCGCCGAAGTCCGCGGGCACTTGTTTCATCCAGCCGAACGGCGTGTCGAAGGCAACGGCCCAGCCGGCCGCCATGTGCGGATAAGTTTCCGGCCCGCCCCACTGGTCGATCCGCTTCAACATGTCCTCGACTTTCTCGTGCACCCCGTTGAAGTAGGTGTACTCGTTGAACATGCCGTTTTCACCGCCTTCGCCGCTGGTGCCGTTGTCGCCGGCGATATAAAAGACCAGGGTGTTGTCCGCTTCGCCGACGTCATCGAAGGCCTTCAGCATGCGACCGATTTCGTGGTCGGTGTATTCGAGATAGGCGGCGAACACTTCGGCCTGGCGGGCGAACAAACGCTTCTCGTCGGGCGACAGCTTGTTCCAGTCCTTGATCGCGGATGGCTTGGGAGCGAGCTGGGTGCCGGGCGGCACCACACCGAGCTGCATCTGGCGCGCCAAGGTTTCCTCTCGCAAGCGGTCCCAGCCCTGGTCGAACTTGCCCTTCCAGCGGGCGATCCATTCCTTGGGCACATGATGCGGAGCGTGGGTCGCGCCGGGGGCGAAATACACGAAGGCCGGCTTGTCGGGCGAAAGCGCCTTCTGGTACTTGATCCAGGACCGCGCCTTGTCCGTCATGTCGGTCATGAAGTGGTAGTTCGGGTCTTTCGGCAACTCGACCTCGGTCACGCCGTCGTAGAGGAAGGGCGCCCACTGGTTGCTTTCACCACCGATGAAGCCGTAGAACTTGTCGAAACCCTGGCGTGTCGGCCAGCGGTCGAAAGGCCCGGCTACGCTCGCTTCCCAGACCGCGGTCTCGTGCCATTTGCCGAAGGCGCCCGTGGCGTAACCGTTGAGGCGCAGCATCTCGGCCAGCGGCGCCGTCGAGTTGGGGATCTGGCCGGTAGCGCCGGGAAACCCAGTCGCCATCTCGGTGATGAAACCCATGTTCACCGTGTGATGGTTGCGGCCGGACTTGAGTGCCGCCCGCGTCGGCGACGACAGCGCGGTGGTATGGAAGTTGTTGTAGCGCAGACCGTTGTTTGCGAGACGGTCGAGCACCTCGGTGCGGATCGGCCCGCCGAAGGCGCTGGTGGCGCCGAAACCGAGATCGTCGATCAACACGATCACGACGTTGGGCGCCCCCGCCGGCGGCTTGACGTCGACCCGGCGCGGCATGCTTGCCTTGCGGGCGTCGATCTCGGTGAAGTTGGGCCGCTTCGGGTCGGGGATCGGCAACACGGTCCGGTCGAGCGCGGTCTGGGCGGCAGCGCCGGCGGCACACAGGCCGGCCAGGGCCGGAGTCAGCGATCGGTACATGACACTGCGTCGTTTCATGACTGAAACTCCCCAAGTGGACCTCCAACCTGAGCTGCAGACTGCCGCGCAGCACCCTCAAAGAGCGGCTCGCGATCACCGCTCGCGGAGGCGCGCCGGACCGGCGATGACCACGCCCGGGCTGCCGCGTGGGGAGATTGTGCGCAGGACCTCGGTCGCCAGGCTAAGGAAGGGCGCACTGAACTGCCGAATCTTGGTTGCTGTTGCCGGATGGCAACAGGAAAGATCCGGCCTCCGAGGTCCGCGCCGGCCGCGGCCCTGCGCTGGACTTAGCGGCGACCCGCGATCTCGGCTTCGAACGCGGCCGGCCCCGGCTTGCGGCCGAGGAAGGACTCGACCATCTCGGCCGGCGGGCGCTCGCCGCCGCGCTCGAGGATGAGCTCGCGGTACTTGCGACCCACCGAGCCGTCGAGCAGGTCGCCCTGGTAGGCGGCCAGCATGTCGAGCGCCATCACTTCGCTCCACATATAGCCGTAATAACCAGCGGCGTAGCCGCCCATGACGTGGCCGAAGCTCGCCGGAAACATCGTGCCTTCGACGTAGCCGAGCGGAGTGGTTTTCTGCAGCTCGGCCCAGGTCGACAAGGCGTCCTTGGAGTTGCCGGCGGTGTGTAGGCGCATGTCGTATTCCGCGTACAGCCACTGCGCACCGTAACGCAGGCCGCGGCCGTATTTGCGGGCGGAGTCGATGCGTTCGATCTGCTCGCGGGTCAGCCGCGGCGCGTCCGGCGCAAGCTCGGCCAGAAGCGCAAGCGGCTCGGGGCGGCGCGCCCATTCCTCGAACATCTGCGACGGCGCTTCGACGAAGTCGCGCTTGACCGAGGTACCGGCCTGGTCGGCGTAGCGGGTCTGCGACAGGACGCCGTGCAGGACATGCCCGAACTCGTGCATCAAGGTCTCGAGTTCGTCGTGGTTGAGCCCTTGCCGGTTGAAGTTAGTGACCAGCACCGAGGTCGGCCGCTGGCCGCCCAGCCTGGACGCCGGCGCGACGCCGAAAGCGGCGGCGTGGTTGTATTTGCCATCACGCGGGAAGAGGTCGAGGTAGACCCCGCCGAGGAAGGCGCCGCGCTGCCCCCCCTTGGCGTCGAACACGTCGTAGTAGCGGACGTCGGCGTGCCAGGTTGGGACCTTGGCCAGAACGAACTCGATGCCGTAGAGCTTTTCCGCCACTCGCAGCGCGTAGGCCACGCTCGCTTCGGTCGGGAAATAGGCGCGCAGGCCTTCCTGGTCGATCTGGTAGCGCGCGCGTTTGATCCGCTCCTGATGAAAAGCCACGTCCCAGCGTTCGATCTTCACCTGATCGACCGGTTTGCCGAGCAGCGCCGCCTTGTCGGCGCGCAGTTCGGCCAGTTCGCGCCGTTCGCCGGCGTCGACCGCGCTGCGCACTCGCGCCAGGAACTCCTGCACCTTGGCCGGTGTGCCCGCCATGCGGCGCTTGAGGGTGAAGCTGGCGAAGTCCGGCACGCCGTAGATCTGCGCCAGCTCGCGCCGCAGCGCCACCGCGCGGTCGAGCAGCTTGAGGTTGTCGGCGCCACCCTGGTTCTGCGCCGCCAGCCACAGGCGGCGGCGAGCGTCTTCGCTTTCCGCGTTCTGCATGAAGGGGATGTAGCTCGGGTAGTCGAGCCCGACCAGGACCCGGCCCTGGGCGTCGCGCTTGCGGTCCTTGAGCCAGGCTTCGGGCAGGCCTTTGAGCTCGGCCTCGCTCATGGCCACGGTGGTGTCGTCTTCGTTGACCCGCTTCTGGAAAGCCAGGCCGATCTTGTCGAGCTCCTCGCGGATGGCCTTCACCCGTTCGCGCTGCTCGACCGGCAGGGTGGCACCGCTGTCTTCGAATGCTTCGAGCAGGTCGCGGCGATAGCTCGCATCGATGCTGTCGGCGGGCTTGAGCCCTTCGACCCGGGCGAGCAGCTTTTCGCTCTGGAACAGCTCGGTCTCAAGCGGAGAAAAAAGCTCGACGCAGGCCTGCGCCGCGTCGCGCGTGGCCTTGTCGGTGGCGACGTTGGCAAGCAGGTAGACCGGGTACAGGAAGTTGGCGGTGGCGAGCGACAAGTCGTTCCACTCGCGCAGCACCCCTGGTCCCTGCCGGCCTTCCATCGCTGCCATCGTGTTCCGGGCGGCCGCCAGTTCGGCCGGGCAACGCGCGTTGATCACCGCCGCGTCGAGCACCGGCACGAGTTTGCGCGCCGGCCCGGAGGCGGCGGAACTCAGGGTCGGGATCAAGAGAGCGCAGGTCAAGGCCGCGAGACTCGATGAGAACTTCATGGTTCGTTCACCCGAAAAAGTCCAAACAAGCAGGAAAATGGAGCCGCAGCGCCAAACTTCGAGTGGCCATGCGACGAAACCCGGATTGGAGTGACCGAACCCGGGCCGTTGCCGGCCTCACTGGTTCTTGCGCGGCTGCCACAACACGTCGCCCTGCCCGACGGCGCGGTTGAGCACGCGCGCCAACACGAACAAAAGGTCGGACAGGCGGTTGACGTATTGGCGCGGGGTTGGCTTGAGCGCCTCGGCCAGCCCCAGAGCGACGATCGAGCGCTCGGCGCGCCGCGCCACGGCGCGGCAGACATGGGCCTGTGCCGCCGCGCGGGCGCCACCCGGAAGGATGAACTCTTCCAGCCGCGGCAACTGAGCGTTGTAAAACGCCAGCCGCTGGTCGAGCCGGAGCACCTGTTCTTCCTTCAGCATGGTGTAGCCGGGGATGCAGAGCTCGCCGCCGAGATCGAACAAGTCGTGCTGGATGTCGACCAGGTCGGCGCGCACATCGAAGGGCAACAACTCGGTGAGCAGAAGGCCAAGCTGCGAGTTGAGTTCGTCGACATCGCCCATCGCTGCCACGCGCAGATGGTCCTTGTTCACGCGCGTGCCGTCGCCCAGCCCGGTGGTGCCGTCATCGCCGGTGCGAGTTGCGATCTGAGTGAGGCGCTTGCCCATGGTGGCCCGTGAAGCTGTGTGATGGCAGTGGCCGCGGATTATAGGTAGTGACCCGCGGCCACGCCGGTCTAATCCCCTGCTTGCAACAAGCCCATCTTGCGGCAATCGCGGCCGCGCATAATCGGGAAACCCTCCTCATCGCTGCACCGCCATGAACCAAGCCGCCTCCCGCGCCTTGCCCGCCGTTTTCCTCGAGCAGGTCGAATCGATATTTGGTGAGCGCTGCTCGACCGCGCAGGCCGTGCGCGAACACCACGGCCGCGACGAATCGCCGTATGCGCCGCGGCCACCCGACTTGGTGGTGTTTGCCGATAGCAGCGCCGAAGTCGCAAGCCTGCTTGCCCTGTGTGCCGCGCACCGGGTGCCGGTGATTCCCTATGGCGCCGGATCCTCGCTCGAAGGCCATCTGCTGGCGATCCGCGGCGGGGTCACGGTCGACCTGTCGCGCATGGACCGGGTGCTGGCGATCAATGCCGAGGACCTGACGGTGACCGTCCAGGCCGGCACAACCCGCAAGCAGTTGAACGAAGCGGTCAAACACACCGGGCTGTTTTTCCCGATCGACCCCGGCGCCGACGCCACCCTCGGCGGCATGGCCGCGACGCGGGCCTCGGGCACGAATGCGGTGCGTTACGGCACGATGCGAGAAAACGTGGTGGCGCTGACCATCGTGACCGCCGAAGGCAAGATCGTGCGCACCGCCGGCCGCGCCCGCAAGTCGAGCGCGGGTTACGACCTGACGCGTCTGTTCGTCGGCAGCGAAGGCACGCTGGGCGTGATCACCGAAGTCACGGTCAGGCTCTACCCGCAGCCCGAGGCGATCAGCGCTGCCGTGTGTTCGTTTCCCAGCGTAAAGGCGGCGGTCGACACCACCATCACCACGATCCAGATGGGCGTGCCGATTGCCCGCTGCGAACTGCTCGATGCGCTGACGGTCAAGGCGGTGAACGCCCGCGACAAGCTCGGCCTGCCCGAGATGCCGATGCTGCTGTTCGAGTTCCACGGCAGCGCATCGGCGGTGCAAGAACAGATCGCAACGGTCGAGGAAATCGCCAAAGACAATGGCGCACTGGGCTTCGAATGGGCGGCCACCCCCGAGGAGCGCACCCGTTTATGGAGCGCGCGGCACAACGCCTACTTCGCCTGCCTGCAACTGAAGCCCGGCTGTCGCAGCTTCACCACCGACGTGTGCGTGCCGATCTCGCGTCTGGCCGAATGTATCGGCGAAACGATCGCCGACACCGAGGCGAGCTTCCTGCCAGCGCCGATCCTGGGCCACGTGGGCGACGGCAACTTCCACTGCACCATCCTCGCCTACGCCGACGACCCGTCCGAAGTGGCCGAAGCCGAACGGCTCAATCAGCGCATCGTGGCGCGTGCGTTGCGCGTCGACGGCACCTGCACCGGCGAACACGGCGTCGGGTTACACAAGATGGATTTTCTGCTGGATGAACACGGCGCCGATGGGATCGAACTGATGGCGCGTATCAAACGCGCGCTCGACCCCAGCGACATCCTCAACCCGGGCAAGGTACTACGCCGCTGACAGGCGCGCCGCGGCACTGCGCGCGGCAACCGGGCAAGAGCGATCCTGTGAATTCGGGATCAGCGGCGGCGCGGTGCGGCGCTGGGGCCGGGACCACGGCCTTCGATATGGCGGAAGGTGATGCGGCCCTTGCTCAGGTCATAGGGCGAGAGCTCGAGCGAGACCTTGTCGCCGGCGAGGATGCGGATGTGGTGCTTGCGCATCTTGCCGTTGGTGTAGGCCACCAGTTCATGGCCGTTTTCCAGCGTGACACGGAAGCGCGAGTCGGGCAGCACTTCGGACACCACTCCACTCATTTCGATGAGGTCTTCTTTGGCCATCGATGGATCTCCAATAGGTAAGTCTTGAACTACAACCCGGCGCAGGCGCTCGGCGTCTTCGGTCTAGGGATGATGCGGAGCGGCAGCCCACCGGCCGCTCTCACGAGCCAGCTCGCCTTGCGGGAACCACGCCAGCGCTTTCGCGGATCAAGGGCGGTCGGCAACGGGAAGCGCTCGCACCATCTGCGGCGCGGCGCACACTGGATCGGGGGGACAGGCGGTGGTCCGCCGGGCTCTGCGTCCGCCTGCCCCAGGAATCAGGACAGACTAGGGAAGGCTCGACTGCAATGCCGAAGCCGGACGCCGAACATCGTAGTGTAACGCACGCCCATCGCCTCGGGATAGCGGTCTTATGTCCGAACGACCAAAGGGGTGTATCATTCGCCTCGTAGATATGCACAAGACCGTCGTTTTTGAGGTCTCTTCTGAAACTTGTCGTTATCCATGACAGGCCCGGTTGAATTTCCCCCCAGGTGATTTTCTTGTGTCTCTGCACTGCGTCGGCATGTGCCGCGCATCACTTGTAAGGAAAATTCAATGACTACCCAAACCGGCACCGTGAAATGGTTTAACGAAGGCAAGGGCTTCGGCTTCATTGCTCAAGACAACGGCGGCAAGGATCTGTTCGCTCACTTCAGCGAAATCCAAGGCACCGGCTTCAAGACCCTGGCCGAAGGCCAGCGCGTTGAGTTCGAAGTCAAGCAGGGCGAAAAGGGCCCGCAGGCGACGAGCATCCGCGCCGTCTAAAGACCGCGCCGGCGTAACGCCAGACCGCAGCTTCTGCTGCGGTTTTTTTTCGCCCTTCGCCGTCGTCGGTTTCCGCGCGACCAACCCGGTCCGCATGCTCGGTGCCACAATCCGTTGCGCGGCAAGCTCCCGGCAAACCTGAGCCCCGTCAAACGGGCCAGTCCCTCCAGCCCGTAACCTCCGCCCACCCGCTGAAACAAAGACCGCCTCGGACGCTGCACCGCAGCCGGCCGGCCCTGCAGAAAACCACCATGAAATCCGTATTAGTGCTTTACATGAGCCGAGGCGGCCACACCGCCCGCGTTGCCCGCTGCCTCTGCGATAGCATCGAGGCGGCCGGCGGCCGGGCCGAGATGCTGGACATCAAGACGGCCTCGCGCCAGGGCATGGTCTGGGACCGCTACGACGTCGTCGCCATCGGCGCTCCCGTGCTTTACGGCAGCTACGACAAGTCCGTGCTGAATTTCATTGCCGCCAACCAGTCCCTTCTGGCGGCCAAGCCCAGCAGCTTCTTCAACCTGTCGGTCGTGGCGCGAACGCCGGCCAAGGCCACGGTCGAAGGCAACCGCTACATGCAGAAGTTCCTCGCGATGTCGCCGTGGAAGCCGCGCGACCTGAAAGTCATTGCCGGCAAGGTCGACTATCCGGCCTGGCCCTGGTACGACCGCCTGATGATCCAGCTGATCATGAAGATGACCGACGGCCCGACCGACCCCAAGGCCGTGATCGATTACACCGACTGGGATGATGTCAAGGCCTATGGCCGTCACCTGCTGACACTCGCCTAAACCCTGTCCCCGCCGCCCCCCGCGCCGGCGCGCAGCGTTTCATACTTCGTTTTGCCAACCGATTCGCCGACTCAGGCGAGTCACCTGTTTTCCGAGCCGGCGCCCGCGCCGCTCGCCACTACCGGATGCGACCATGAGCGCCATGCCCTGGATCCAGAATTACCCGGCCGGGATGCCGGCGACGATCGACCCCGACCAGTTCCGCTCGATCGCCGACCTGCTCGACCAGACCGTCCGCAAGTTCGCCGACAAGCCGGCCTTCAACAATCTCGGACGCACCATCAGCTACGCCGAGCTGGACCGCCTCTCGCGCGACTTTGCCGCCTACCTGCAAAGCCTGCCAGGCATGGCCAAGGGCGAACGCGTAGCCATCATGTCGCCCAACCTGCTGCAGTACCCGGTGGCGCTGTTCGGCATCCTGCGCGCCGGCATGACGGTGGTGAACGTCAACCCGCTCTACACCCCACGCGAGCTGGAACATCAGCTGCGCGACTCGGGCGCGAAGGCGATCGTCATCATCGAGAACTTCGCCCGCACCCTCGAGCAGGTGATCCGCACCACCCCGGTTCAGCACGTCGTCACCACCCAGGTCGGCGACATGCTCGCCGCCCCCAAGCGCTGGTTGGTCAACACCGTGATCAAGCGCGTCAAAAAGATGGTGCCGGCATGGAGCATCGCCGGCGCCACCAGCTTCCGCCAGGCTCTGGCACGCGGCGCAGGCGCTCCTTTCAAGCCGGTCGAGATCGACCGCCAGGACATCGCCTTCCTGCAGTACACCGGCGGCACCACCGGCGTCTCCAAGGGCGCGATGCTGAGCCACCGCAACATCCTCGCCAACCTCGAGCAGTCCGGAGTGTGGATCTCGGCACGCTTCAAGCAGGCGACCGAGGTCGTGATCGCACCGCTGCCGCTCTACCACGTGTTCTGTCTGACGGCGACGCTGTCCTTCATGAAATGGGGCAGCCTCAACGTGCTGATCACCAACCCGCGCGACATGCCGGGTTTCATCAAGGAACTGCAGCGCTGGAAATTCAGCGTGATGACCGGCGTGAACACCTTGTTCAACGGTCTGCTCAACACCCCCGGCTTCGACAAACTCGACTTCTCTTCGCTCAAGGTAGTAGTCGGCGGCGGCACTTCGGTGCAGAAGTCCGTGGCCGACCGCTGGCAGAAGACCACCGGCCACCCGATCATGGAAGCCTACGGCCTGACCGAAGCCTCGCCCGGGGTCTGCTCGAACCCGCTCGACACGCCCTGGAACGGCACGGTCGGCATCCCCGTTCCTTCGACCGAGGTCTCGATCCGCGACGACAACTTCAAGGAGCTGCCGCCCTGGACCTCGGCGAGCGACATCGAACACAACACCGGCGAGATCTGCGTGCGCGGACCGCAGGTGATGATGGGTTACTGGAACCACCCGGACGAAACCGCCCGCGTGATGCAGGACGGCTGGCTCAAGACCGGCGACGTCGGCCACATGGACGCCCGCGGCTACGTCACCATCACCGACCGCAAGAAGGACATGATCCTGGTCTCGGGTTTCAACGTCTATCCGACCGAAATCGAAGGCGTGATCTCCGAACTGCCCGGCGTGCTCGAATGCGGCGCGGTCGGCGTCCCGGACTCCCGCTCGGGCGAAGCGGTGCGGGTGGTGATCGTCAAGAAGGACCCTGCCCTGACCAAGGAAGAGGTGATCGCCCACTGCAAGACCCAGCTCACCGGCTACAAGCTGCCGCGCCAGGTCGAGTTCGCCGAGGTCCTGCCCAAGAGCCCGGTCGGCAAGATCCTGCGGCGCGAACTGCGCGAACCGCCGCAATCCTGATCGGGATCGGCCGCCACTGACACGACGCCGGGCTTATTGCTCGGCGTCGTCGTTTTCGGGCGTCGCAGCCGAGGCCAGCACCCGGATCCGCGTCCCCGTGAGCGCCACCACCTGGCCGGGGCGGATCTTGGCGGTCTTGCGTAGTTCGTCGCGGCCGTCGACCTGGACATAGCCTTCGGCCACCATCGTTTTGGCTCGGCCGCCGCTGTCGGCCAGGCCGACTGCCTTGAGCAAGCGATCGAGCGTGATGAATTCGCCGCGGATTTCGAAATCGATGATGTTCATGCTGGAGGATGAGTCACGGGGTTGATCGTGGCGCCGCGTGCAGAAGCGGTGGCGCACGAAACGAAGGCGGGCAGCATACCGGCGCGCCGCCATTCCGGCGCTCGCGCACGGGTTCCTCCCAGCGTCGCAATCGCCCCACGGATGCCCGGCATTTCATGCGGCCCCAGCGCGTCGATGCTAGTTTTCCTACATGCCAGCCAACGCCCACCTCCGCGTCGTTGCCAGCACCACCCGGCCGCCAGCCCGGCCCCGCTTCGCCCCGGTCGAAAAGGGCGTCACCCAACTCCCCACCCCAGACCCGTGTTCATGACTCCGCCCCCTGCCCTGATCGCGGCCGTGATCGGCACCGTCCTGCTCGCCGGCCTCGGCTTCGCCGCCCTGGCCCAGAGCGATCCCAAGCCTGCCGCGGCCGCCGCCAGGCCGGCACTGACGGTCGCCGTCGTCACGCCGACGCGGGCCGACTGGCCGCAGACGCTGGCGGCCAACGGCAATATCGCCGCCTGGCAGGAGGCGGTGATCGGCTCCGAACTGAGCGGGCTGAGGATCACCGAGGTGCTCGTCAACATCGGCGACACCGTCAAGCGCGGCCAACTGCTCGCCCGCATTGCGTCCGACGCCGTCGCCGCCGACCTGGCTCAGGCGCAGGCGACCGTCGCCGAAGCCGAAGCGGCTCTGGCCGAGTCGCAAGCCCATGCCGAGCGCAGCCGCAAGCTGCTCGCGCAAGGCTTCATCAGCCCGCAGGCGACGATTTCCGCCACCACCGGCGAACAGACCGGCCACGCCCGGCTGGCTGCCGCCCGCGCCCGGGTTCAGGCCGAACAAGTCCGGCTCGCCCACACCCGGGTGCTCGCGCCCGACGACGGTGTGATCACCTCCCGCGCCGCCACTGTCGGCTCGCTCACCCAGCCCGGGCAGGAACTGTTTCGTCTGATCCGCGGCGGCCGCCTGGAGTGGCGCGCCGAAGTCACCGCCGGCGAACTCGTCCGCATCAAGCCCGGCATGAGCGCCGGCCTCACCCTGGCCTCCGGCGCCCGGGTCGAGGGCAAGGTTCGCACCGTCGCGCCGACGGTCGACCCGGCCACCCGCAACGGCATCGTCTACGTCGACCTGCCCGCCGGCAGCGGCGCCCGCGCAGGCTCGTTTGCCCGCGGCGAGTTCGAGCTCGGCCGCGCCAGCGCGCTCGCCCTGCCGCAGAACGCGGTCCTGCTGCGCGACGGTTTCGCTTACGTGTTTCTGGTCGGCGCCGACAGCCGGGTGGCACAAACCAAGGTCGCCCTCGGCCGGCGCTCGGGTCAGCAGGTCGAAGTGACCGGCGGTCTCTCGCCCGAGGCCCGGGTCGTGGCCGCGGGTGGCGCCTTCCTCGCCGACGGTGACCTGGTGCGGGTGGTCGACACTGCTCCCAAGACCGGGACGGCACCATGAACGTCTCGGCCTGGTCGATCCGCAATCCCATCCCCGCGATCCTGCTGTTCGTGTTGTTGACGCTGGTGGGCCTGGTGAGTTTTCGGGCGATGAAGATCCAGCAGTTCCCCGACATCGACCTGCCCACCGTCATCGTCACCGCCACCCTGCCCGGCGCCGCTCCCGCCCAGCTCGAGACCGAGGTGGCGCGCAAGATCGAGAACTCGGTCGCCACCCTCCAGGGCGTCAAACACATCTACACCCTGGTGCAGGACGGCACGACCACCGTCACGGTCGAGTTCCGGCTCGAGAAGCCGACCCAGGAAGCGGTCGACGACGTGCGCGACGCGGTCAACCGCATCCGGGCCGACCTGCCGGGCGATCTGCGCGATCCGCTGGTCTCGAAGATGAACCTGGCGGGCTCGCCCATCCTCACCTATACCCTCGCGTCGAGTCGGATGGACGACGAGGCGCTCTCGTGGTTCGTCGACAACACCGTCAGCAAAGCCCTGCTCGCGGTGCGCGGCGTCGGCGCGGTGGCGCGGGTCGGCGGCGTCACCCGCGAAGTGCGGGTCGAGCTGGACCCGGCCCGTCTGCTCGCCCTCGGCGCCACGGCGGCCGACATCTCGCGCCAGCTGCGCCAGACCCAGCAGGACGCCAGCGGCGGCCGCGCCGACATCGGCGGCACCGAGCAGTCGGTGCGGACCATCGCCACCGTGCAATCGGCGGCCGAACTCGCGGCGCTGGACATCGCGCTCGCCGACGGCCGCCGGGTGCGCCTCGACCAGGTCGCCACCGTCAGCGACACCGTCGGCGAACAACGCTCGGCAGCGCTGCTCAACGGCGCTCCGGTGGTGGGCTTCGAGATCACCCGCAGCCGCGGCGCCAGCGAAGTCGATCTCGCCGCCGCCGTGCGCGCGCAGCTCGACCGGCTCAAGGCCGACTACCCGCACATCGAAGTGAACGAGGCCTTCAACTTCGTCGACCCGGTGCAGGAGAACTTCGACGGCTCGATGGCGCTGCTGCTCGAAGGCGCGGTGCTGGCCGTTATCGTGGTCTGGCTCTTCCTGCGCGACTGGCGCGCCACGCTGGTGGCGGCGACGGCGCTGCCGCTGTCGATCATCCCGACTTTCGCCGCGATGTACCTGATGGGATTCACGCTCAACGTCGTGACCCTGCTGTCGCTCTCGCTGGTGGTCGGCATCCTGGTCGACGACGCCATCGTCGAGATCGAAAACATCATGCGCCACCTCCGCATGGGCAAGACGCCCTACCAGGCAGCGATGGAAGCGGCCGACGAAATCGGCCTGGCCGTGATCGCCACCACCTTCACCCTGATCGCGGTGTTCCTGCCCACCGCCTTCATGGGCGGCGTGCCGGGCAAGTTCTTCGTCCAGTTCGGCTGGACTGCCGCAATCGCGGTGTTTTTCTCGCTGGTGGTGGCGCGCCTGCTCACCCCCATGATGGCGGCCTACCTTCTCAAGCCGCCGCAGAAGGCCCACTCCGAGCCGCGCTGGATGCAGATCTACCTGCGCTGGGCGGCGTGGTGCCTCAAGCACCGCATCGCCACTGTCGCGGCGGCGGCCGCGTTTTTCTTCGGCTCCTTCGCCCTGGTGCCCTTGCTGCCCACCGGCTTCGTCCCGCCCGACGACTTGTCGCAGACCCAGGTCTACCTGAGCCTGCCGCCCGGCAGCAGCTTCGAGCAGACGCTCGCCACCGCCGAAGCGGCGCGTTCGATCGTGCAGGCCAACCGGCACGTGAAGATGGTTTATACGGCCGTGGGCGGCGGCGCCGCCGGCTCCGACCCCTTCATGCCGGCCGGCGCGGCCGAAGCCCGCAAGGCCACGCTCACCATCAACCTCACCCCGCGCAGCGAGCGCGGCGGCGTTCGCAAGCAGGAAGTCGAAAGCGAGCTGCGAACCGCGCTCGAAGCCTTGCCCGGCGCCCGGGTCAAAGTCGGCTTCGGCGGCTCGGCCGAAAAATACGTCCTGGTGCTGGCCGGGGAAAACGGCGCCACGCTCGCCGAACACGCGCGCCAGGTCGAACGCGAGCTGAGGACGATACCCGGCATCGGCAACATCACGTCCAGCGCCAGCCTGGTGCGGCCGGAACTGGTGGTCCAGCCCGACTTCGCCCGCGCGGCCGAGGCTGGCGTGACCGCGACCGCAATCGCCGACACCCTGCGGATCGCCACCGCGGGCGACTACGACCAGGGGTTGGCTAAGCTCAACCTGTCGCAGCGCCAGGTGCCGATCGTGGTCAAGCTGCCGCCTTCGGCGCGCCAGGATCTGGCCCTGATCGAACGCATGGCCGTGCCCGGCAAACACGGGCCGGTGATGCTCGGCAGCATCGCCCAGGTGAGCCTGGCGAGCGGGCCGGCCGAGATCAACCGCTACGACCGCCTGCGCAACATCAACTTCGAGATCGAACTCAACCAGCAGCCGCTGGGGGACGTGGAAGCGGCGGCGCTGGCGCTGCCCAGCCTGAAGAATCTGCCGCCCGGCGTGCTCCAGACCACGGTCGGCGACGCCGAAGCGATGAACGAGCTGTTCCAGAGCTTCAGCCTGGCGATGGCCACTGGCGTGTTGTGCATCTACATCGTGCTGGTGCTGCTGTTCAAGGATTTCGTCCAGCCGGTGACCATCCTCGCCGCTCTCGTGTTGTCGGTGCCGGGCGCTTTCCTCGCGCTTTTCCTCACCCATTCGGCGCTGTCGATGCCGTCGATGATCGGGCTGATCATGTTGATGGGAATCGCCACCAAGAACTCGATCCTGCTGATCGACTACGTCGTGATGGCGCGCCGCGACCACGGTCTCGACCGCTGGCACGCCCTGCTCGACGCCTGCCGCAAGCGTGCCCGTCCGATCGTGATGACCACCGTGGCGATGGGCGCCGGCATGTTGCCGATCGCGATCGGCCTAGGCACCGACCCGAGCTTTCGCGCGCCGATGGCGATCGTCGTGATCGGCGGCTTGATCACCTCGACCTTCCTCAGCCTGCTGGTGATTCCGGTGGTCTTCACCTACGTCGACGACGACATCGCCTGGCTGCGCCGCCTGCGGCGGGCGCCCGCCGCCGCCGAAGGCTGAGGCGCGGGCCGCAGCGGCGGGTTTACCCGGTTAAGCTAGGCGCATCATGACCGCAGCCGGCACGCCGCCCTTGATCACTCAAGCCATCCCGCTCGAAGGCACGGGAGGAATCGACCGCGAGCGCCAGCTTGCCGTGGTCGATCGCCTGCGCCAGGCTCTGCCCGAACACTGCGTGTTGTTCCGCGACGAAGACACCCGCCCCTACGAGTGCGACGGCCTCACGCTCTATCGCCAGCTACCGATGGTGGTGGTGCTGCCGGAGAGCGAAGCCCAGGTCCAGGCCGTCCTGCGGATCTGCCATGCGCTGCAGGTGCCGGTGGTGCCGCGCGGCGCCGGCACCGGTCTCTCGGGCGGGGCGATGCCGCACGCGGCGGGAGTGCTGCTGTCGACCGCCAAGTTGAACCGCATCGTCGAGCTCGACCCGCTTGCCCGCAGCGCGCGAGTCCAGCCGGGCGTGCGCAACCTGGCCATCTCCGAGGCGGCGGCGCCGCACGGCCTCTATTACGCGCCCGACCCCTCGAGCCAGATCGCCTGCACCATCGGCGGCAATGTCGCCGAAAACGCGGGCGGGGTTCATTGCCTCAAATACGGGCTGACGCTGCACAACGTGCTCGGGGTGCGCGGTCTCACCAGCGCGGGCGAAGTGGTCGAGTTCGGCTGCGCCGCACTCGACGCCCCCGGGCTCGACCTGCTCGCTCTGCTGGTCGGCTCGGAAGGTATGCTGGCCGTGGCCACCGAGATCCTGGTCAAGCTGACGCCAAAGCCGCAGCTGGCGCAGGTGGTGATGGCCTCGTTCGACGACGTGGAAAAAGCCGGGGCGGCGGTCGCGGCGGTGATCGCCGCCGGCATCGTCCCGGCCGGGATGGAAATGATGGACAAGCCCGCCACCGCGGCGGTCGAGCCTTTTGTCCAGGCCGGCTACGACCTCAAGGCCGAAGCCATCCTGCTGGTCGAATCCGACGGCACGCCCGAAGAAGTCGCCGACGAGATCGCCCGCATCGAAGCGGTGTTGTCGGAGCATGGAGCGACCCGGATCACGGTCTCTCGCAGTGAAGCCGAACGCCTGCGCCTGTGGGCCGGGCGCAAGGCCGCCTTTCCCGCGGTAGGCCGGATCTCGCCCGACTATTACTGCATGGACGGCACGATTCCGCGCAAGCGCCTAGGCCAGGTCCTCAAGGCGATCCAGGCGATGGAGAAACATTACGGCTTGCGTTGCGCCAATGTTTTCCATGCCGGCGATGGCAACCTGCATCCGCTGATCATGTTCGACGCCAACGACCCCGACTCGGTGGCGCGCGCCGAACGGTTCGGTTTCGACATCCTGGAGTTGTCCGTCGAGGTCGGTGGCACGGTCACCGGCGAGCATGGCGTGGGCGTGGAAAAGATCCATCAGATGTGCCGGCAGTTCGACAGCGCAACGCTCGAGGCTTTCTTCGCGATCAAGCGAGCCTTCGATCCTTCCGGTCTGCTCAACCCCGGCAAGGCCATTCCCAGCCTCGCGCGCTGCGCCGAATACGGGAAGATGCACGTGCACGGCGGACAGCTCCGTTTTCCTCACCTGGAGAGGTACTGAGAATGATTAACAACTTTGGCGACCTGCTGGTGCTGTCCAACCTCGGCTGGATCTTCTTCCTGTTCGTCTGCACCCTTCCCGGTCTTGTCGGCCTTTTCTACGTCGGCTCCAATCTATGGGACTTCCTGCACCAGAAGAAGGCGAACTAGCCGCCTT
>JAEZVV010000134.1 GCA_023443095.1 Pseudomonadota bacterium | reverse complement strand
TGTACAAGCAATAACCGAGCTTGGCGCCCATGTCGTCGAACTTCTCGACGAACTGGCCGGCGTCGAAGTTGGGGCGGCGGTAGCACTTGTCGTGGATGCGCTGGCCGTAGAACATCTTGGGCCGGCCTTGCTGGTCGAGCGGCGGAATGCGGTCGTAGGTCAGCATGTAGGTGATGACCCCGGTCATCACCTCGGGAATCGGCGGGCAGCCCGGCACCTTGATGATGGGCTTGTCGTGGATGATCTTGTGGATCGGCACCGAATGGGTGGGGTTGGGCTTGGCGGCCTGGACGCAGCCCCAGGCAGCGCACGAACCCCAGCTGATGATCGCCTTGGCGTCCTTGGCGACGTGCTTGAGCTTGGTCAGGAAGGGCTGGCCACCGGGGATGCAGGCGGTACCGTCGTCGTTGAGCGGCACGTTGCCTTCGACGCAGAGGATGTAGTTGCCCTTGTATTTCTTGATCGTCTCTTCGAGCGCCTCTTCGGCCTGGTGGCCGGCAGCCGCCATGATCGTGTCGTCGTAGTCGAGCGAAATCATCGACAGGATCACGTCCTTGGCCAGGGGGTGGTACGACCGGATGAAGGATTCGGTGCAGCAGGTGCACTCGAGGCCGTGCAGCCAGATGACGGGAGTGCGAGGCTTGGTTTCCATCGCGGTCGCGATGTCTTTCGCCCCCGCTTCGCCCAGGCCGAGCGAGGCCGCCGTCAACGAGCAGAACTTCATGAAGCTCCGCCGTGTGACGCCCTGGCGCCGCATCACTTCATAGGTTGTTTCAAACATTAGGGTCTCCGGAATAAAACAACTCGTGGCCGAGAAACCCCTAACCCGGTGCCTCGGCGATGCCGAATGTTCGACTCTGGAGGCCCTGGCGAGATTGATTCGGGTCAAATCGATCAGGGAGAACGTGACTCTCGTTACAGTTAACTAACGGAAACACTTACTTCAGCCTGTAACGGTATCAGTTACAAAAAAAATGATTTTCCGATGTTTTAAGAATCCAATATGCAAACTGGTTCCTAACAAAGGAAAGATCTGGATTTAGGGTTTGCGATAAATCAAAGGCTGGGGATTTCGTGGGCGATCGACGGCGCCGAAGCCCAACGACGGCGGGCCCCAAGCACGAAAGGCCTGCAGCGTGGAGGGAGGGAGCTCAGGCGGGGCCGCCGCGCAGGCGGCGCGCGGCGACGTACATGTCCCACGCGACCTGCAGGTGCATCCAGAACTCGGCGTGGTTGCCGAAGTAGCCCGCCAGTCGCATGGCGGTGTCGGGCGTGATGGCGCGGTGGCCGTTGATGAGTTCGTTGATACGCCGGCGCGAGACGCCCAGGGCTTCGGCCAGTTCGGTCTGGGAGATTCCCAGCGGCTGCAGAAAGCGGGTGTCGAGAAACTG
Organism: Pseudomonadota bacterium; assembly: GCA_023443095.1. Lineage (GTDB taxonomy): Bacteria > Pseudomonadota > Gammaproteobacteria > Burkholderiales > Burkholderiaceae_F > JAEZVV01. The sequence continues at coordinate 2,503 of JAEZVV010000134.1, read as the reverse complement.
CCCGGGGTGCGGCGGGCGCCGCGCCCCGGGCAAGCGCGGGGGCGGCGCCAAGCGCCCCCGTGCCGTCTTCGGGGAGACAACCATCGACTCGGCTCAGTGGTGGGGGCCGGACCCGTCGACCGGGTCTTTGAACATGCGCACCCCGTTCCCCATGGTCGACATCTGGGTGGTCCCGCCCATGATTTCTTCGCGGAACACCATATAGATATGGATCATGGCGAAGATGGCGAGGTAATACATAAGCGCATGGTGCCAGGTGCGAACGGTCTGGGGCTCGCCGAACAGCACGGTGACCCAGCCGAACCAGCTCATCCAGCCCGTTCCCCAGCCCCATTGCTGGGCGTAGAGGCCGAAGCCGGTGATGATGATCAGCACCGTGCCGACCACGTACATCGCAAACATCGCAATCTGGGCCAGGGGATTGTGGCCCACCCACTCGGGCGACTTCCTTGCCAGGAACAGGTAATACATGCCCTGGCGGATCATCCCGCCCCACCACGCCAGCGACCACACCGGCGGTATGAAAATCGCCCGGGCGTGGTGGTTGCCGACGATTGCCCAATACACTCTGACGATAAACAGGATCGCGAACAGGAAGCCGGCGATGAAGTGGGCGAGCCGGATGTAGCCGAACAGGTACTCGTTCCACGTTTCCGCGTAATTGGCCGGCAGTGGCGATCCGATCAAAAAGCCAGTGCCGATCAGCACGAACATGCAAACGATCATCGTCCAGTGCCAGAAGCGGACGGGCGCTTCGTAGACGTAGACCGGTTCGAGCGGACCGCCCAGCACTTCACCGGTGACAGGATTGACTTTCATGGTCTCTCCTTAACGGACGTCGACCTTGACGAGTTCTTCGCCCGTGGACGAAATCACATGGGTCGCGCAGGCAAGGCAGGGGTCGTAGCTGTGGACGGTGCGCAGGATCTCGAGCGGCTGCTCGGGTACGCCGACCGGAGTGCCGATGAGTGCGGCCTCATAAGCGCCGAGTTCGCCGCTCTTGCCGCGCGGGCTGGCGTTCCAGGTGGTCGGAACGACCGCCTGCCAGTTCTCGACGCGGGTGTCGCGGATCTTGCACCAGTGCCCGAGCGCGCCGCGCGGCGCTTCGGCCTGGCCGACGCCCTTGCATTGGGCGGGCCAGGTGCTCGGCTCCCATTTGTCGATATTGGCGGCGACGGTGTCGCCCGCCTTGATGTTGGCAGTCAGGTCGTCGACGTACTGGCGCATCTTGTGCGCCGCCCACTGGGCTTCGAGACCGCGCGCCAGCACCCGGCCGAGCGTGGAATAAACGGCTTCGAACGGCAGATCGAGTTGCTTGAGGGCGCGGTCCAGCGGCTCCTTGTGGCTGGGCATGCCCATCGCGTACGCCAGGATGAAGCGCGCCAGCGGCCCGGTCTCGACCGCATGGCCTTTCCAGCGGGGAGCTTTGATCCAGGAATATTTGCCTTCAGTACCGAGCCACTTGATGTCGGTCTTGGTGCCTTCGGTGCCCTTGCCGAGCTGGAAATTCTGGTCGGTGATGCCGTCCCACGGGTGCAGGCCGGCCGCTTCGTCGGGGTACTTGTACCAGGAGTGGTCGACCCATTCCTGGACCTGGTCGGGCGCGCGCAGGTCGACTTCCTGGATCTCGTTTAGTTTGCCGCCGATGATCGCGCCATTGGGCAGGGCCAGGCTCTTGGACGACCAGTCGTTGGCGATCTCGGGGTAGTCGCCGTAACAAAGAATGTTCTGGTTGGCGAGGCCGCCGCCGAGCTTGAACCAGTCCTTGTAGAAGCCGGCGATCGCCAGCAGGTCGGGAACGTGGACCTGGTCGACAAAGGCGATGGTGCGGTCAGCGATGTCGCGGATGTAGTTGAGGTAGACCTCATTGACCATGATGCCCGCGGATCCCGTTTCCGAAACATTGATCGGCACCGGCACGCCGCCGACCAGGTAGTTCGGGTGCGGGTTCTTGCCACCGAAGATGGTGTGAACCTTGACGATTTCCTTCTGGAAATCGAGCGCCTCGAGGTAATGCGTCACGCCCAGCAGGTTGACTTCGGGCGGCAGCTTGTAGGCCGGATTGCCCCAGTAGCCGTTGGCGAAGATGCCGAGCTGGCCACTTTCGACAAATTTCTTCAGGCGGTTCTGGACGTCGCGGAAATACGCGGGCGAAGAAAGGGGGTGGTTGGAGATTGCCTGCTGGATCTCGGAAGTGCGCTTGGGGTCGGCCTTGAGTGCGCTGACGACGTCGATCCAGTCGAAACCCTGCAGCTGATAGAAGTGGACGATGTGGTCTTGCGTATACAGCGTCGCGTTCATCAGGTTGCCGATGATGTTGGCGTTCTTCGGGATCTTGATCCCGATGGCGTCTTCGACCGCCCGCACGCCCGCCAAGGCGTGCACGCCGGTGCAGACGCCGCAGATGCGTTCGACGAAGGCCCAGGCATCGCGCGGGTCGCGCCCCTTGAGGATGACCTCAAGGCCGCGCCACATGGTGCCGGTCGACATCGCGTCGACGATC
>JAEZVV010000111.1 GCA_023443095.1 Pseudomonadota bacterium | reverse complement strand
CCGGTACGGCGCTTCCGCGACCACGCCGAACGCATGGCCCAGGTCGACTGGCTCGACACCATGTCGGCGCGCCTGGTCCGGCGCAAGCCCGAGCAGACCGTGCGCCTCGATTTCCTGCGCACGCTCGACTACGAAACGGCCCGCGCCGGCCTCGACCGGCAGCTGGTGCTGGCTCTGGTGCAGGTCGAATCCAACTTCCGCAAATACGCCGTCTCGAGCGCGGGCGCGCGCGGCTACATGCAGGTGATGCCGTTCTGGACCAAGGTGATCGGCGACGGCGATGCGCGCAAGCTGTTCGACATGCGTGCCAACCTGCGCTACGGCTGCCTGATCCTGCGCCATTACCTCGACATCGAGCGCGGCAACCTGTTTCTTGCACTGGGCCGCTACAACGGCAGCCGCGGTCGCGCCGAATACCCCGACCTGGTCCTGGGCGCCTTGCGCAAGGATTGGCAATACAGCCCGGCCTAAAACCTTCAGTGGAAGTCGTGCGAGCGCAGCGCGAGCGGTTCTTGCTCGGCTGCCTGAAGTTCGCCTAACAAGGCGCTCGCGTCCACCAGGCGTTGCGCGATCACATGCACCACCGCCTGCCCCGCCGTTTCCTGGCGCTCGACATGGCCGAACACGGCAAGCAGCTGCGCGTTGAGCAGTTCCTTGCGATAGCGCTCGGCCACGCGCTTCCACACCACGACGTTGATCGAACCGCTTTCGTCCTCGAGCGTGACGAAAGTGACTCCGCTCGCCGTGCCGGGGCGCTGGCGGCAAGTCACCAGACCGCTGGTTCTCACCGGCTGGCGATGGCGGGCCGAGTGGATCGCCGTCGAATCCAGCCAGCGCCGTGCGGCAAGCGTCTCTCGCAGCAAGGCAAGCGGGTGGCGGCGCAGGCTCAAGGCCGTGTGCGAATAATCGGCAAAGATCTCCTCGCCTTCGGACAAGGGCAGGAGTTCGATCTGCGCTTCGGCCCCCCTGGGGGCGGCTAGCGGGGCATCGCGCTCGGCCGCAGGGTCCAGCCCCAAGGTGTGCCAGAGCGCCTGGCGGCGGTGGCCGGTGATCGAAGCCAGGGCATCGGCGCGCGCCAGGGCGCGAGCTTCGTGGGCGCTGAGTTCGGCGCGGCGGGCCAGGTCGTCGACATCGGCAAAGTCACGCTTGCGGCGAGCCGCGGCAATGCGTTCGCCCGCTTCCTCGCTCAGCCCGGCGACCTGCTTCAAGCCCAGCCGGATCGCAGGCGTCTGTGCCGAGTCCGGCGCGGGCACGAGGCGGCACAGCCAGTCGCTTTGATTGACCTCGACCGGCAGCAAGACCACGCCATGGCGGCGCGCGTCCTGGACGATTTGCGCCGGGCTGTAAAAGCCCAGAGGCTGGCAGTCGAGCAAGGCGGCGTAAAAAGCGGCGGGCTCGTGGCACTTGAGCCAGGCCGATTGATAAGCGAGCAGGGCAAAGCTCGCTGCATGGCTTTCTGGAAAACCGTATTCGCCAAAGCCCTGGATCTGACGGTAGATCTGCTCGATGTATTCGGGCGCGTAGTCGCGTTTGAGCATGCCGCGCTCGAGTTTCTCCCGGAAAGGCCCGAGCCCGCCCTTGCGTTTCCAGGCCGCCATGGCGCGCCGCAACTGGTCGGCCTCGCCTGGCGTGAAATCAGCGGCGGCCACGGCGATCTGCATCACCTGCTCTTGAAAGATCGACACCCCCAGGGTGCGCTCGAGCACGGCGCGGACCTCGGAGGATGGATAACTTACCGGCTCGAGCCCCTGGCGGCGGCGCAGATAAGGATGGACCATGCCGCCCTGGATCGGCCCGGGGCGCACGATTGCCACCTGGATCACCAGGTCGTAGAAGCAACGCGGCTGCAGGCGGGGCAGCATCGACATCTGCGCGCGCGACTCGACCTGGAACACGCCCAGCGCATCGGCCTCGCTCAGCATGTCGTAAGTCGCGTCGCAATCGCCGGGGATGTCCTGCAGCCGCGCCGGCCCCGTTTCATCGCGGCCGAAGCGCTGGCGCGGACGCGGGTAGAAGGCGTCGAGGTGTTGCAAGGTGCGGCGCAAGGCACTCAGCATGCCGAGCGCGAGCACGTCGACCTTGAGCAGTCCCAGGGCGTCGAGGTCGTCCTTGTCCCACTGGATCACGGTGCGATCGGCCATGGCCGCGTTTTCGATTGGTACCAGACGGTCGAGGCGGTGGCGGGCGAGCACGAAACCGCCCGAGTGTTGCGAGAGGTGGCGCGGGAATCCCACCAGACTGGCGGCGAGTTCGAGCACGCGTTCGATCACCGGGTTGTCGGGGTCGAAGCCCGCTTCGCGGATGCGTTCGGGCAGGATGCGCCGGCCATCGCCCCGGCTCACCGCCTGGGTGAGGCTTTCGGCCTGATCGAGCGAGAGCCCGAGCGCCTTGGCCACGTCGCGCAGCGCGCCCTTGGGGCGGTAGGTGTGGAGGGCGGCGGTGAGGGCGGCGCGATGGCGGCCGTATTTGGCGTAGAGGTATTGCATGACCTCTTCGCGGCGCTCGTGTTCGAAGTCCACGTCGATGTCGGGCGGTTCCTTGCGCTCGGGGCTGATGAAGCGTTCGAACAGCACCGACATGCGCGCCGGATCGACTTCGGTGATGCCCAGACAGAAACACACCGCCGAATTGGCCGCGCTGCCCCGGCCCTGGCACAGAATGTCGCGGCTGCGAGCGAAATCGACGATGTCGTGCACGGTCAGGAAATAAGGCTCGTAGCCCAGCTCGGCAATGGTGGCGAGCTCGTGTTCGACGATTTTGCGGACCTTGTCGGGCAGGCCATTGGGGTAGCGCCGCCGGGCGCCCTCGTAGGTGAGGGCGCGCAAGTGAGCCGTGGGTGTGGTGCCGGGCGGGACGATTTCCTCGGGGTATTCGTAACGCAGCTCGTCGAGCGAAAAGCGGCAGCGCTCGGCCACGGCCCGGGTCTGGGCCAGCAGCTCGGGCGGGTAGATGCGGGTCAGGCGGTAGAGCGGGCGCAGATAACGCTCGGCATTGGGCGCCAAGCTGCGCCCTGCGGCAGACAGCGGCGTGCGCAAGCGCACCGCGGACAGCACGTCGGCCAGGGGCTGGCGGCTGCGCACGTGCTGGAGCACGCCGCCTGCCGCCACCAGCGGCAGGCGGTGCGCTTGGCCCAGCTGGCACAGCCAGGCCAGGCGCGCAGCGTCGTCCGGGCCGCGCAAGAGTTCGGCGCCGATCCAGGCCCGCCCGGGCGCGATCTCGCCCACCCAGCGCGCCCAGGTGGCGATGCGTTCGGACGGCTCCTGCCCTTCTTCCGGCGGCAGCCACAACACCAGGGCCTCGTCGAGCCAGGGCAGTTCGGCCTCGATATCGCTCATTCCCAGGCGGTATTCGCCCTTGGGCGCTTGGCGGCGCGCCAGGGTGACGAGCTGGCAGAGGTCGCCCCAGCCGGTGCGGCTGGTGGCGTATAGCAGCAGCCGTGGGCCGTCGAGCAAACCGATCTCGGTGCCGTGGATGAGCTGGAAGCGGGTAGCCGCAGGGTAGTCGGCCAGCGCTTCGCGCCAGGCGAGGTGGGCGCGCGCCGAGCCGGCAAACGAACATTCGTCGGTGATCGCGATGCCGCGATAGCCCAGGGCGATGGCGCGCTCGACCAGTTCGTGCGGATGCGAAGCCCCCTTCAGAAAGCTGAAGTTCGAGGCGCAGTGCAACTCGATGTAATCGAGTTCGAGCTCGGCATCCATGGTTTTAGGCGAAGACGCCGTGGACGAACCAGCGCTGGGGGGCGGCGAGTTCGCGGTAAATCCAGTAGGTCTGGCCGCGAAGATTGCGGGCGACGAAGTAGTCGCGCGCCACCGGCGTCCCGTCCCACCACCCAGTTTCGATACGTTCGGGGCCGGCCACTAGGCGCAAGGCACTGCCGTGCGCGGGCGGCTGCTCGGCCGCACTCGAGCGCCCGAGGGCGATCGGCGTCCGGTACAGCCACAAGGGGCGGGGGGCGGAGGGAACGTTTGCCGCTGTAAGCGGCGGGGAAAAACAGTCGCGCGGGCGGGAAGCGAATTCGGGCCGATGCTCGTCGCAGGCTTCGAGACCGAAGACCCGATCGGGCCCCAGGCGCGCGACCAGGGTTTCAGCGAGCGCCGTCCAGTCGCCGGGCAATTCGGGGGCGGCCGGGAGCAAGGCCACGGTCTCGGATCCGGCCGCCACGCAGTCCTCGACCGAAAGCGACAAGGCGACCGCGGGCGCCGGCAGCTCGGTGCGGCCCAGGCGTTCGCTGAGCAAGGCAGCGAGCCGGGCGCCGTCGCGTTGGGGGCGGGCAAGGGCCAGATCGATCGCGGTGGGTGGTCGCTCGATGCCCCGGCGCTGGCTGTGCCTGACCGCGAAGCGAAAGCGGCGGGCGAGGGCGGCGCGACCGCGCAACCAGCCTTCGGCCAGACCGAGCAAGCGCCGCGCAGGCGCTTGCAATAAGGTGGCGTCGACGAGATCGGCCGGCAGTTCGAGGGCTGCGGCAAAGTGTTCGGGGGCTCGATAAGGCGGCTGAGGATCGGGGGCTTCGCCGCGGGCGCGCGCCAACTCGGCGAGCGAGTCCGCGCCGAAGCGGCGGATGAAGGCGGCGCGCGGCAGATGCAAGACGTCGACGATGCGGCGCACCCCCAGGGCGGCAAGGATTTCGATGTGTTTGTCGTCCCAGCCCAGGATCGAAAGCGGCAAGGGATCGAGCGCCGCGGCGAGGTTGGTCGCGGCGGGGGCGTCGGCCGCCTCCAAGCCGGTGGCGCGCGCGCAAGCCAGCCACCAGGCGGCCAAGGGTGTGGTCGCCAGTGCCGAGTGGGCCGTGATCCCCAAGCCGGCGAGTTCGCCGTGGATGCGCCGGGCGAGCGTCTGGCCACCAACATCGAACAGCCTCAGGCTGGCGCCGATTTCGAGCAAGAGCCCGCTTTCGCGCTCGCTGCGCGGCACGATTTGTCCCGAATACTGATAAGCCCAGGCCGCGAGCTGTTGCAGGGCGGTGGCTTCGCGCGCTGGATCGCGTGGGCTGATTTCGAGCTGGCTGGCCAGCGCCTTGGCGGCGGCGAGTTTCTGCCCGGCGTGGATGCCGAGCGCTTGGGCCGCTTGATCGGCGCACGCCACCCAGGGGCGTTGCGCCGGACCGGCGCTCACCACCAGCGGACGATCGTCGTTGTCGGGCCGGCCTTGCCGAGCGAGTTGCAAAGGCCAGTCCGGCAGGACCAGGGCGAGCCAGAGCGTCATGGCGATTCAGACCGGCAAGACCTGTCGCCGGTCGCTGGCGAAAGGGAAAAGTGCCGGGAAAGCTTGGCGCTCGGCCCAGCGGCGCGGGTGGAGGCTCAAGCTCACGGGCGCGGGCAGGGGCGAGCCGCGGCGCTTGAGCAATTGCAGCTCGACTTCGCCCTCCGCGTTGAGGCCGCGCACTTCGATCCGAAGCGCCGCCGGCGAAGCCGCGGCCGGCTTTGATTCTCTCCACACGAAAGTCAGGCAGGCATGGCGGCTCGCCTGCAATTGCAGGCGGCGCAACAAGCGGAAATCGGCTTCGGGCGACGTGGCGGGCAACCAGGCGAGCAATCCGCCCACGGCGCCGCTGCGCAAAACCTGTTCGGCGGCCCAGGCGGCGTCGCGGGTTTGATTGGTCTGGATGAAAAGCTGGTCGGCCAGGCGCAGGTGAGCGCCCAAGGCGGGGGCATAAGCTTGACGGTTCGTTTGAGCCTGACGCCCGGGCGGCAGGACCCAGGCCACTTTCCCGCGGGTGGCGAGAGCGGGTAGGCAGAGCGAAACCTCGCCCCAGCCCGCCCCTGCGCAGCACAGCTCAACGACTTGTCCCAGGGGCCAGCCGCCACCGATTTCCCGGTCAAGAGCGGGGTGGCCGCTCGTCACGGTGGGGGGCGTCTCCAGGCTGATCGCGGCCATCAGCCCGCGCAAAGCGGCGGGTTTGGAGGCGGCGGTCGGGCAAGGCGTGGGAGCGGGCATGGCGGCGGCAAGGCGCGCCATGAAGTCAGCGCGGTTACTGTAAATATATACAGTAACCGCGCTGAGTGAAAGCTGGAAAAACTCGCGACCGCTCGAAGCGGCCGCGGGGGATCAACGAGTTTCGACCGGGTCGAAGACCAGGGTGATCGCCCGTGGCGGCGCCGAGCCGCGCGGGCTGGGGAAGGGGTCGCAGCGGCGGATCGCGCGCTCGACCGCGGCGTCATACGCTGGCAGACCGCTGGGTTTGACGAGTTTTGGGGCTCCTACCAGCTCGCCGGTGGGCAGCAGGTTGACCGTGAAGTGAGCTTCGAACTGATGCCGCTTGACCCCATCGGGAACCGCAAAAACAATGTGCGGCCGCACGCAGGCGATCACCTGGCCGGCGTAAGTCGCGGCGGCCCCGCCCGACAGGCCGGCACCCGGAACGGCGTTGGGCGAGCCGCCGACCGGCCCCGTCGTCTGCCCCATCACCCGCGCCAGCTCGGCCTTGTGGCGGGCTTCGGCGGCCTTGGCCTCGCGCTCGGCCGCTTTGGGGTCGGGTTTGGGCTCGGGTTTCTTGGGCGGCTCGATCTTCTTCGGCGGTTCCGGCTTCCTGGGCTCGGGCTTCTTTTCTTCTTTTTTGGGCTCGGGCTTTTTCTCGACCTTCTTGGGTTCGGTCTTGACCACGATGTCGGCCGGCTTCTCGGGCTCGGGTTCGGGCTCGGCTTTCGGTGGGGTCGGCGGTGGCGGCGGCGGGGCGACTGTCGGCGGCGGCGCAGCGCCCGGCGCCCACAGCTCGGCGTAGACGGCGGCGGGCGGTTCGCTTTTCCAGTGAACGGCAAACACCAGCCCGGCGATCAGGAGGGCATGCACCATCAGCGCGAGGACAAAGGCAGGGCCGATGTCGCGTTCTGGGCGGGTCTGGCGATGGCCGGGAGCGGTGGCAGCTGTCACGTCCGAGCCGATCTCAATTCGCGATCTGGACCGACAGGCCGACCCGTTTCACGTCGGCCTGCTGCAGGCGCTTCATCACTTCGACCACCTGCTCGTAACGCACGCTTTTGTCGGCGGCGATCACCACGGGCGTGTCGGCATTGCTGCCCTGGCCTTCCTTGACGGTGGCGATCAGCGCCGGCAGGTCGACCGGCAGCTCCTTGCCGCCGGCCTTGCGGACCGACAGCTTGCCGTCGGCACGGACGATCACTTCGACCGGCTGCTCGGGCGCGCGCGCCGCCTTGCCTACGCTCGGCAGCTCGACCAGGCTGGGGTTCACGAAAGGCGCGGCGACCATCAGGATCACGACGAGCACCAGCATCACGTCCACGTAGGGGACGACGTTGATCTCGGCGAGCATGCGGCGCCGGCCGCCACGGGAGGATCGGACGATGGCCATGGTTGCGCCGGCTCCTAAGGCCGCTGCCGATGGAGGATGTTGAGGAACTCCTCCATGAAGCTTTCGAAGCGGTTGGCCAGGCGGTCGATGTCGTTGGCGTAGCGGTTGTAGGCCACCACCGCCGGGATCGCCGCAAAGAGGCCGATCGCGGTGGCCACCAGCGCCTCGGCGATGCCGGGGGCGACGTTGGCGAGCGAGGCGTTCTGCAGGTTCGCCAGGCCCGTGAAGGCGTGCATGATCCCCCACACGGTGCCGAACAGGCCGATGTAAGGGCTGACCGAACCGACCGAGGCCAGCATGTTGAGGCGGCGTTCGAGCGCATCCATCTCGCGCTGGTAAGACGCCTTCATCGCGCGGCGGGCGCCGTCGAGCGTGGTGGCGGCGTCGCCGCGGCCGCGCAGCTTGAGGAACTCGCTCATGCCGGCTTCGAAGATGCGCTCCTCGGCGCCCGACTGGCGGCGCTGGGCGGTGGCGTGTTCATAGAGTTTGGCCAGGTCGGCGCCGCTCCAGAAACGCTTTTCGAAGTCTTCGGTTTCGGCGCGGGCGCGGCGCAGCTGGATCCATTTCTGGAAGATCGCGGTCCAGCTCGCCAGCGACAGCACCAGCAGCAGCGCCATCACCAGTTGAACGACAAGGCTCGCCTGGGTGATCAGCGAGAGGATGGATAGGTCGGCACTGGCAGTCATGGCTTCCCGGCTTCAGTCTTCAGTAGTTTCATCTTGGTCAGCATCTCCGCCGGCATCGCCGCGGGGGCAAAGGTGGCGAGGGCTATGCAGCCGATCCTGACCTCGGCCCGCGCCAGCAGCTCGCCCGCCCGCGAGGCGGTCTGCTCGAAAGTGAGCGAGGCGCGCCCGGTCTGCAGCACCCGGACCTCGAGGTCGATCAGGTCGTCGAGCCGGGCCGGCCGCTTGTATTCGATGTTGGCAGCGGCCACCACGAACTGGCGGCCGTGTTGTTCGGCCAGAGCCTGCTGACCCCAGCCTAGCGCCCGTAGCCATTCGGTGCGGGCGCGTTCGAAGAACTTCAGGTAATTAGCGTAATAAACGACGCCGGCAGTGTCCGTGTCTTCGTAATAGACGCGGACCTGCCAGTGAAAGCGGGGTTCGGGCATCGGCCTGGCGCAATCCGTGGGCGGCTGAAGTCGGCCAGTATATCGACGGGGGAGGGGGCGGCCGCGCCGAAGTCCGCCACCGCAATTCGGGCATGAGGGAAATCACTGGATACAATGCCGCGCTTCGCGGTACACCCGGTCCGCGCAAGGAGGCGGACCCCAGGGGTTCTGCTACAAGGAAACTGCCAAGATGATGTCTGTGATGCGCGGCCCGGCCGCCCTGGCTGCTCTGGCCCTGCTTGTGCTGCTGCCCGCCTGCGACCGGGTGACCAACAGCCCGAACGAAAGCGGCGCCGAGAAGACCAATACCGTCTTCACCCCGTTCACCGAGCGTTCGCCCAAGTACCTCGACCCGACCAGTTCCTACAGCAACGACGAGACCCCCTACACCTACGGGATCTACGAGCCGCTGTACGGCTACCACTACCTCAAGCGCCCCTACCAGCTGGCGCCGCGGGCTGCCGAGGCGATCGCCGAGCCGAAGTTCCTGGACAAGGACGGCCGCGAGCTGCCGGCCGATGCGCCGGGTGAGCAAATCGCCGAGAGCGTTTACGACATCAAGATAAAGCCCGGCATCCGGTTTGCGCCGCACCCGGCTTTCGCCAGGGACGAGAAGGGCGGCTACCTCTACCACTCGCTCAGCGCGGCCGACACGGCCGACAAACGCAAGATCAGCGACTTCGCCGCCACCGGCACGCGCGAGCTCACTGCCCACGACTATGTGTATTCGATCCGGCGCCTGGCGACGCCGCGCATCAAGTCGCCGTCGTTTTCGCTGATGAGCGAATACATCGTCGGGCTGAAGGACTATGGCGAACGCATGGTTGCGGCCGACAAGGAGCTGCGCAAGGGCCTGGCCGCCACCGAGCGCGACCTGCCCATGCTCGACTTCCGCGATTACGCCTTCGAAGGCGCGCAGGCGCTCGACGATCACACTCTGCGCATCCGCATCAAAGGCAAGTACCCGCAGTTCAAATACTGGCTGGCGATGACCTTCTTCTCGCCCATCCCGTGGGAAGCGGAGAAGTTCTATTCGCAGCCCGGCATGGCCAAGAACAACCTCACGCTCAACTACTGGCCGGTGGGCACCGGCCCCTTCATGTTGACCGAGTTCGTCGAGAACCGTCGCCACGTGCTCGAGCGCAATCCCAACTTCCGCGGCGAGCCCTACCCCTGCGACGGCGAGCCGGGCGATGCGGAAAAAGGGTATCTGGCCGACTGCGGCAAGCTCACCCCCTTCGTCGACCGCGTGGTGTTCAAGATCGAGAAGGAAAGCGTGCCGATGCAGAGCAAGTTCCTGCAGGGCTATTACGACTCGCCGCAGATCGAACGGCTCGACCAGGCTCAGGATTTCCTGATCGGCGCGGCCGATTCGGCCAAAAAGGAACGCGAATACCGCGAGAAGAAGCTGAAGTTCCCGCGTTCGGTCGAGGCCAACAACTGGTACCTCGGCTTCAACTGGCTCGACCCGGTGGTGGGCGGCGGCAAGACCCCGGCCGAAGCCGAGAAGAACCGCAAGCTGCGGCAGGCGATCTCGATCGCGCTCGACTGGTCCGAGCACATCGCGATCTTCGAGAAGGGCCAGGGGATCGAGGCCCATGGCCCCTTGCCGCCGGGGCTGTTCGGCTGGCGCGATGACGGCCCCTCGGCTTTCAACCCCGTGGTCTACCAGAAAGGGGCCGACGGCAAGGTCGAACGCCGCTCGCTCGCCGAGGCCAAGCAACTGCTCGCCGAAGCCGGCTACCCGGAGGGGCGCGACGCCAAGAGCGGCAAGCCGCTGGTGCTCAACTTCGACTACCAGCGCGCGATGACGCCGTCGACCAAGGCCTTGATGGACTGGTACCAGAAGCAGTTCGCCAAGCTCGGCATCCAGCTCGAGATCCGCGCCACCGATTACAACCGCTTCCAGGACAAGATGAACAAGGGCAGCGTCCAGATCTACTTCTGGGGCTGGCTCGCCGACTACCCGGACGCGGAGAACTTCCTCTTCCTGCTCTATGGCCCCAATGCCAAGGCGCTGACCGCGGGCAACGGCGAGAACAACTCGAACTACAAGAATCCCGAGTTCGACAAGCTCTACGACAAGATGAAGTTCCTCGACGACGGTCCCGAGAAGCAGGCCACGGTCGACCGCATGATCGAAATCGTCCAGCAGGACGCGCCCTGGGCTTTCGGCTACTTCCCGACCTCGGCCGCCGCCTTCCACCAGTGGGTCTACAACGGCAAGCCGACCCAGATCGTGCGCAACCACATCCAGTATTTGCGGATCGATCCGGCGCTGCGCGCGCAGAAAATCGCCGAATGGAACAAGCCGACCTGGTGGCCGGTCGTCCTGATCGCCCTGGGTCTGGCCGCCGTGCTGGTTCCCGCCGTCCGCACCTACCGCCGCCGCGAGCGCGAAACCGCCGCCCGCACCTTGGCCACCGGCGGCGCCGACCGCAAGGAAGCCTGATGCTCAACTACATCATCCGCCGTGTGCTCTACGGCATCCTGATCCTGGTGGGCGTGAACCTGCTCACCTTCGTGCTTTTCTTCGCCGTCAACACGCCCGACGACATGGCGCGCCTCAATATCGGCGGCAAGCGGGTGACCCAGGAAGCGATCGAGAAGTGGAAGGTCGAGCGCGGCTACGACAAGCCGCTCTTGTGGAACGCACCCAAGGAAGGCTTGGCGAAGGCGACCGACACCATCTTCTTCGAGCGTTCGGTCCAGCTTTTCACCGGCAACTTCGGGGCCTCGGATTCGGGGCGCGACATCGGCTACGAACTGGGGCAGCGCATCGGGCCCTCGATCGCCCTGGCGGTGCCGACCTTCATCCTGGGGGTGTTCGTGATGATCGCCTTCTCGCTCCTGATGGTGTTTTTCAGGAACACCGCGGTCGAGCTGAGTGCGGTGGTGACGGCGGTGGTCTTGATGTCGATCTCCAGCCTCTTCTACATCATCATGGGGCAGTGGTTTTTCTCGAAGACGCTCAAGCTCGTGCCGGTGTCGGGTTTCGCCGGTGGCTTCGACATGGTGGTCTTCCTCGCGCTGCCGGTGGTGATCGGCATCGTCTCGCGGCTGGGTTCGGACAGCTTGCTCTACCGCTCGATGTTTCTAGAGGAAATCGGCAAGGACTACGTTCGCACCGCGCGTTCGAAAGGCCTGTCCGAACTCGTGGTGCTGTTCCGCCACGTCCTGCGCAACGCTTCGCTGCCCATCCTCACCAGCACGGTGGCGGTGCTGCCTCTGCTTTTCATGGGCAGCCTGGTGATGGAGAGCTTCTTCGGCATCCCGGGCCTGGGCAGCTACACCATCGACGCGATCAACGCCCAGGACTTCGCGGTGGTGCGGGCCATGGTTTTCGTCGGGACCTGCCTCTACATCCTGGGCCTGATCCTGACCGACATCACCTACACCCTCGCCGACCCGCGTATCCGCCTCTCCTGAGTCCACGACCATGCCGAAGTTCGTATTCCTGGCGACCGACGTCGTCCTCGTCCTGCTGCTGGCGGCGATTGCCTTCTACATCTGGCACGTGCGCCGCACGCCCCAGCTGGCCGCCACCTGGAAACCGGTGTTCCGAGACGGCGTGGCGATGGCCTCGCTGACGGTACTGGCTAGCTTCCTCGTGATTGCGGCGATCGACTCGGTCCACTACCGGCCGCAACTGGCGGCCGCGCCCGGCGCCGCCAGCGATGCCGCCACCGCGTATTCGACCCGCACCTTTTCCCTGCTCGACGCGGCCCTCGGGCGGGCGATGGACGCCAAGGAAAAGACGTATTCGACGCCGCTCGCGACCCGCTCCTTCGACAAGGAAACGATGCTGGTCGGTGACAAGCCGGTGCGGGAGTATCCGCGCCTTGCCTACGGCGGCGCCCACTTAAAGGACGACGCCAGCGAGTGGGGGGCCGACGTGTCGGCGCGTTCCGTGGCGGGACTGGCCGCGGGTGCGTTCGTGGCCGCGCTGGTGTGGCTCGCCGTGGCGGCGGCACGCGCGCGCCGCCACGGCCTGACGGTGCTCGCCTCGCTGCGCCAGGTGCTGCGCGGCGAGAGCGAGATACCGTGGCGAGCGGTTCTGATCACGGCGAGCCTGATGCTGCTGTTTGCCGGCTGGGTGGTGGCGCTGTGGCCGCATTACCACGTCTTCGGCACCGACCGCACCGGCAACGACGTGCTCTATCAGGCCTTGAAAAGCGTACGCACCGCGATCGTGATCGGTTCGCTCGCGACGCTGGCGACGCTGCCCTTTGCGATCGTCTTCGGCATCACGGCGGGTTATTTCCGCGGCTGGGTCGACGATGTGATCCAGTACCTCTACACGACGCTGTCGTCGATCCCGAGCGTGCTCCTGATCGCCGCCGCGGTGCTGATGATCCAGGTCTTCATCGACAAGAACCCGCAGCTCTACGAGACCGGGCTCGAGCGCGCCGACGTGCGCCTGTTTCTGCTGGCGGTCATCATCGGCGTGACCGGCTGGGCCACGCTGGCGCGGCTGCTGCGCGCCGAGACGCTCAAGATCAGCCAGCTCGATTACGTGCAGGCGGCGCGGGCCTTCGGTGTATCGCACACCAACGTGATGCGGCGCCACGTGTTCCCGAACGTGATGCACATCGTCCTGATCGTGGCGGTGCTTGATTTCTCCGGCATCGTGCTCTACGAGGCGGTGCTGAGTTACGTCGGGGTCGGGGTCGATCCCACCACCAACAGCTTCGGCGCCATGATCAACGCCGGCCGCAACGAGATGTCGCGCGACCCGGTGGTGTGGTGGAACCTTGCCACTGCCTTCGCTTTCATGATTTCGATGGTGCTGGCCGCCAACCTCTTCGCCGGGGCCGTCCGCGAGGCTTTCGACCCGCGAGCGCGCGCCTTCCGGGTGCGCCGCGCCAAGCCCGTGATACCCGCGACCGAAACCGGCCTTGCGGCCAGTTCCACCGCGCCCGCCGCCGCCCGCTAGGAAAGCCATGCTCAAGATTCATCAGATGACCACGGTGCTGGATTCCGACTCCGGCCTGGTGCGGGCGGTCGAGGCCTTGAGCCTGACCATCGAACGCGGCGAGACCTTTGCCCTGGTCGGCGAGTCGGGCTGCGGCAAGTCAATGACTGCGCTCTCGATCCTGCGGCTGCTGCCCGACAACGGCCGGGTGGAGAGCGGCGCGGTCGAGGTCGACGGCACCGAAATCATGGCCATGCCCGAGTCGCGCATGCGCGACATCCGCGGTCGCCGCATCAGCATCATCTTCCAGGAACCGTCGACCAGCCTCAACCCGGTGATGACGGTCGGGCGCCAGATCACCGAGGTGATCGAGCGCCATACGTCGTTGCGCGGGCAGGCGGCGCGCGCCAAGGCGGTCGAGTGGCTGGACCGGGTCGGCATTCCCGAGCCGGAGCGTCGCCTCGACACTTACCCCTTCCAGATGTCGGGCGGGCAGAAGCAGCGGGTGATGATCGCGATCGCCCTGGCGGCCGAGCCCGACCTGGTGATCGCCGACGAGCCGACCACCGCGCTCGACGTGACGATCCAGGCCCAGATCCTCGAACTGCTGCGCGAGCTGCAGCGCGAGAAGAAGATGGCGATGCTGCTGATCACACACGACCTGGCGGTGGTCTCGCAGATGGCCAAGCGGGTGGCGCTGATGTACGCGGGCCAGGTGGTCGAGGTGGCCGATGCGGCCGACTTCTTCTCCCGCCCGCTCCACCCTTACGCCGCCAACCTGTTCGAGGCCTTGCCCGACGCCGACAAGCGCGGCCGCAAGCTCGCATCGATTGCCGGGGTGGTGCCCGCGCTCAACCAGATCTTCACCGGCTGCCGCTTCGCCGACCGCTGTCGCGACGTGATGCCGCGTTGCCGCAGCTCGCTGCCGCAGCTGGCCGATTTCACGCCCGGCCATGCGGTGCGCTGCTTCCTGTACGACGGCGTTCCCAGCGACGAGCCGGTCGAGCGAGTCTTCAGCGCCGACCCGACGCTGCCGCCCGCGCCGCCGGCGGGCGAGGTCGTGCTCGAGATCGACGACTACAAGGTATGGTTCCCGATCCGCGCCGGCCTCTTGAAACGCACCGTCGGCCATGTGAAAGCAGTCGACGGCGTGAGCTTCTCGGTGCGTGCCGGCCGCACGCTCGCCCTGGTGGGCGAATCCGGCAGCGGCAAGACCACGGTCGGCAAGGCCTTGCTGCAGCTCTTGCGCGGCACCGCCGAGGTGAGCGGCCGCGCCCGCCTGCTCGGCCAGCCGCTCGACGACTTGCAGGGCGAAGCGCTGCGCGCGGCGCGGCGCCAGGCGCAGATCATCTTCCAGGATCCGTTTGCCTCGCTCAACCCGCGCATGCGGGTGGTCGAGATCCTGGAAGAAGGCGTGTTGTCGTTGCGCCCCGACATCGGCCGCGACGAACGCCGCGGGCGGATCGAAGCCATGATCGAACGTGTCGGCCTGCGCCGCGACGCGCTCGAGCGTTTCCCGCACGAGTTCTCGGGCGGTCAGCGCCAACGGCTGGCGATTGCTCGCGCATTGGCGGTCGAGCCGCGTCTGATCGTGTGCGACGAGCCCACCAGCGCGCTCGACGTTTCGGTGCAGGCGCAGATCCTCAACCTGCTCGAGACCCTGCAGCGAGAGACCGGCGTGGCTTACCTCTTCATCACCCACAACTTCGGCGTCGTCGAATACCTGGCGCACGAGATCGCGGTGATGAAAAACGGCCGTCTGGTCGAAGTCGGCTCGGCCGAGCAGGTGCTCGAAGCGCCGCAGCACGATTACACCCGCACCCTGCTGGCGGCGGTGCCCAGGCTCCAGCGCGCAGCGTAAGAGCCCCCGGAAAAACAAAGGGTTAACCCTTTGTTTTTCCGGGATTTGTCGCCGATTCGCAACGCTGATTTTTTGCCGTGGCGCAGTTCTAGGGTTTGTGCTTGATGGCGGGTTTGCCTGTGGAGAGAATCCCTAGGTCGTTGCGTCGTAGTGGGTAGCAAAGGGCTTGACACTTTGAAGTGGATGGGCTTTTGACCGGCATGTTTCGTTTCCGGGACCGACTGGCGATGCGCGGCCTGTCGACAACCCCCGTAGGAAACGAAGCATGTTCAAAGCAACTCCCGTCGCGTACGCGCTTGGCCTGGCTTTCGGCGGCCTGATCGCGGTTCCGGCTCTGGCGCAGCAGCAGCCGACCCCACCCCAGCAGAAGCTCGAGCGAGTCGAAATCACCGGTTCCGCCATCAAGCGTGTCGAAGCCGAAACCGCTCAGCCGGTCGAGGTCTATACAAAAAAAGAGATCGAGCGCACCGGTGCCACCAACCTCAACGAGTTCATCCGCACCATTCCGTCGGTCGACGTTTTTGATCAGGGCGAGCTGACTTCGAACTCTCCCGCAGGTTCCGGCACTGCCAGCATCCGTCTGCGCGGCCTCTCGGAGAGCAACCTGCTGGTGCTGCTCAACGGTCGCCGCCTGCCGGTCAACGCCCTCTACGATTCGTCGGGCGCGGGCGCGGCGGTCGACATCAACATGATCCCGGTCAGCGCGATCGAGCGCATCGAGATCCTCAAGGATGGCGGGTCGGCGATCTACGGCGCCGACGCCGTGGCCGGTGTTTTCAACATCATCACCCGCCACGACTACCAGGGCATCGAGGCGCGCGCCGGTTACGGTCAGACCGCTTACGGCGACGGCAATGAATATTCGGCCGGGCTGGCCTGGGGTTACGGCGATCTGAACACGCAGAAGTTCAACGTCTTTGCCAGCTTTGACGTGTTCAAGCGCGACCCGATCTACCGCAAGGACCGGTCGAATTCGTCGAGCTCGAAATTCAATGGCTGGGACGGCCGCAGCGCCTATGCGCCGGCCGGCAACATCCTCAATCCCTCGTACAAGGATGCAAACGGCGAGTGGCAGGGTGGCGATTTCGCCGGCAAGACCTACGCGCCGTGCGCGGCGGCAGATCTCGACGCCAACGGTATCTGCCGTTACGACTTCAACGCCAGCCTGCTCACGGCCTACAACGGAGCCGAACGCTACAGCGGCATGCTGCTGGGGACCTTGCAGATCACGCCTTCGATCCGCGCCTTCGGCGAAGCCTTGTATGCCGGGTCGAAAGACAAGTTCGAATCGCACCCGGTGCCTGACTATTTCTACGTGAAGATCAAGGACCCGGCCGACCAGATCTACGCCCAGGACATCAACGGCATCGTTGATCCGACCTCGGACTCGATGTACATCACGGGCCGCTTCATGCAAGGCGGGCCGCGCATGACCAAGCGCGAGGCGAGCCTTCTCAACCTGTCGACCGGTCTCGACGGCAATAGCTTCGGCATCGACTGGAAGGCGTGGGTCAACTACGGCGAAAGCCGGGTCACCAACAAAGACGCCAACTA
>JAEZVV010000099.1 GCA_023443095.1 Pseudomonadota bacterium | reverse complement strand
CCGTGGTGGCCGTGGTGCTGGTGCTGGCCGCGGTTTTTATTCCTGCCGCTTTTTTGCCCGGAACGACGGGGCAGCTCTACAAGCAGTTCGCGATCACGATTGCGATTTCAGTGGCGATCTCGGGTTTTGTTGCGCTCACGCTCACGCCGGCCTTGTCGGGTTCCCTGCTCAAACATGTGACGCCGCCGCAGAAGGGTTTTTTCTTCCGCTTCAACCGCTGGTTTGCCAACCTCACCAAGTCCTACGGCCGGGCCGTGCACTGGGTGATCAAGCGCGTGTTCATTTCTTTCGCTTTCCTGGCCGTGATGATCGCGGCGATCTTCTACCTCTTCAAGGCTTTGCCGACGAGTTTTGTGCCGGCCGAGGACCAGGGCTACCTGCTGGCGGCGGTGATGATGCCCGACGCGGCCAGCCTGGACCGCACCAAGACCGTGATGGACAAGGTCAACGCGATCGCCGAGAAGAACCCGGCGATGGAGTACCGCACCGAGATCGCCGGTTTTTCCCTGCTCGACAACGGCTTTAAGTCGAACGCCGGCACTTTCTTTTTTGTGTTGAAGCCGTTCGAAGAGCGCTACAAGGACGCGACCACGGCCAAGGAGCAAAACGCTCGCGCCGTCCTGACCGACATCGGCCGCCAGGCGCACGCGATCGAGCAGGGCCTGGTGATTCCGATCGCGCCGCCTTCGATTCCCGGGCTGGGGACCACCGGTGGTTTCGAGTTCTGGATCCAGGACACTGGCAACGGCACGCCGCAGCAGTTGCAGCAGGCGGTCGAGGCTTTTGTCGGCAAGGCGCGCGCGCGCTCCGAACTGTCGGGGCTGACCAGCACCTACCGGGCTACCTCGCAGCAGCTGAGGGTCGACGTCGATCGCGACAAGGCCACCCTGCTCGGGGTCAACGTCGCCGATGTCTACGGGGCCCTGCAGGCGCAGTTCGGCTCGGCCATCGTCAGCCAGTACAACCAGTTCTCCCGCGTCTGGTACGTGGTGCTGCAATCGGAGCCGCAGTTCCGCATCAAGCCCGACGACATCACCCGCCTCTACACGCGGTCGGCCTCGGGACAGATGATTCCCTTGTCGGCGCTGGTCACCACGCGTTATGTGACAGGGCCCGACCTCATGCCCCATTTCAACGGCTTCCCGGCGGCCCAGGTCACCGGCAACGCAGCCGCCGGTTATTCCTCGGGCCAGGCGATCGAAGCGATGGAAGAGGTGGCCAAGGAAGCGTTGCCCGCTGGCTACAGCTTTGCGTGGTCGGGCCTGGCCTTCGAGGAGAAGAAGTCGGGCAACACCTCGGCCGTGGCCTTCGCCTTCGGCCTGCTGCTGGTGTTCCTGATCCTGGCGGCGCAATACGAGAGCTGGTCGCTGCCGGGCTCGGTGGTGTCGGCCGTGCCCTTCGGCATCATCGGCGCCTTGCTCGCGACCTGGGCGCGCGGCTTGGAAAACGACGTGTACTTCCAGATCGGTCTGTTGGTACTGGTGGGTCTGGCGGCGAAAAACGCGATCCTGATTGTCGAGTTCGCGGTCGACCTGCACAAGAAGGAGGGCAAGGACTTGATCGAATCGGCGGTCGAAGCCGGCGAGCTGCGCTTGCGGCCTATCATCATGACCTCGCTCGCGTTTATTGCGGGCGTGATTCCGCTGGCGATCGCCAGCGGCGCTGGCGCCAACTCTCGCCATTCGATTGGCACCGGCATCATCGGCGGCATGATCGGTGTATCGACCCTGGCGCTGCTTTTCGTGCCGCTGTTTTTTGTCCTGTTCGAACGCCTGGCCGAGGGCAAGAAGAAACCAGCCGTGGCCGACCCGCATCCGCCGGCCTCGCCGCCGGCAGCGCCAGCGAAGGAGGGCGTGTGATGAAACGCCTGAGCCTGATCGCTTGTGCCGTGGCCCTCGCCGGTTGCGCCATGGGGCCCGATTACCGCCGGCCGGAGCTGACCGTGCCTGACGCTTACCGCAGCGCCGAGACTGCCGCTTCGCCAGAGGCGCTCGATACTCAATGGTGGAAGCAGTTCGACGATCCGGCGCTCGACGCGCTGGTGGCCGAAGCGATCGCCAACAACCGCAACCTGCAGATCGCGGTCGCCAATGTCGAACGCGCCGCCGGGGCTCTGACCCAGACCCGCTCGGCGCTTTTTCCGCAGCTCAGCTATTCGGCTCAAGGCGAGAAGGCGCGCGCTACCGAACTCGGCTCCACGCCCTTGCCGTCCTCGGTGCCCAATCCCTCGGTCAATTACCAGGCGGTGGCGGCGGCGAGTTGGGAGATCGACCTGTGGGGCAAGATCCGTCGCCAGACCGAGGCTGCGCAAGCATCATTGCTGGCGACCGAGGAATCGCGCCGCGGCGTCGTGATGTCGGTGGTCGCGAGCGTGGTCAGCGGCTACATCCAACTGCTTGCACTTGACGAGCAGCTCAAGATCGCGCGGCGCACGGCCCAGACCTACGAGGACTCGCTCAAGCTGTTCGAGCTGCAGTTCAAATACGGCGTGGTATCGCAGATCAACGTCGCGCAGGCGCGTTCGCAGTACGAAGGCGCGCTGGCTTCGACACCGCCCATCCAGCAGGAGATCACCCAGACCGAAAATGCCCTAGCGGTCCTGCTCGGTCGCAATCCGGGACCGATCCCGCGCACCCAGACGCTGGCCCAGCTCAAGTTGCCCGAGGTGCCGGCCGATCTGCCGTCGCAGCTTCTGGTGCGCCGCCCTGACGTGGTGGCGGCCGAGCAGCAGCTGGTGGCGGCCAACGCCCAGATCGGCGTGGCCCGTTCACTTTATTTCCCGACGATATCTCTCACCGGCATTTTCGGTGGCGCCAGCGCCGATCTGTCCGAGCTATTCAAAGGGCCGGCGCGGGTGTGGAACTACGCGGGGGTGGTGACCGGGCCGATCTTCACCGCGGGTTCGATCTCCGGCCAGGTGCAGCAGGCTGAAGCCGGACAGAAGGCGGCTCTCGCCAACTACGAGCTGACCGTGCAGAGCGCTTTTGCCGACGTCGACAATTTGTTGTCGGCGCGCCTGCGCACTGACGAGCAGCTCGCGGCCCAGGCGCGTCTGGTCGCCGCTCTGGCCGACTACTCGCGTTTGGCGCGACTCCAATACGGCGCTGGCTACGCACCGTATTACGCCGTTCTTCAGGCCGAACAGCAGCTCTTTCCGGAGGAGCTCAACTATGCGCGCACTCGCGCCTCGACCCTGATCGCGGTTGTCAACCTCTACAAGGCTATGGGGGGAGGCTGGATCGAGCAGGCGGCAACTCTCAACGCGAGTTCGGCCCAGCCGTAAAAGAGGGATCCGTCCGGTCCATGGGCAGGTCGTACAGTTCCCGGCGTCGGGCGGACGAGCGGCTGGCGCCGCCCGGGCTTGGCCGACGAATACACGATCGACAGCAGCCTGGAGAGCGGAATGACTGACACGCCCCGTGCCCGGTTTTATTCGGACCTGGCCGAGCAACTGCAGCAGACACGAGAGCAGGGGCTCTTCAAGCCCGAACGGGTGATCACCTCGCGCCAGGGGGCCGAAGTGATGTGCGCCGACGGCCGCTCGCGGATCAATCTGTGCGCCAACAACTACCTCGGCCTGTCGGGGCGCCAGGAACTGGTCGATGCGGCCCGACGTGCGCTCGAGCAACACGGCTACGGTTTGTCGTCGGTCCGCTTCATCTGCGGCACGCAGGACGTACACAAGACACTCGAGGCGCGGCTGGCGGCTTTTCTCGGGACCGAGGACTGCATCCTCTACGCCGCCGCGTTCGATGCCAACGGCGGCCTGTTCGAACCGCTCTTCGACGAACGCGACGCCATCATCTCGGACGCGCTCAACCATGCTTCGATCATCGACGGCATCCGCCTGTGCAAGGCGCAGCGTTATCGCTATGCGCACAACGACATGGCCGAGCTCGAAACGCAGTTGCAGGCTGCGACCGGCGCGCGCCATCGCATCATCGTCACCGACGGCGTGTTTTCGATGGACGGGACGATCGCCGACCTGCCGCGCATCGTCGAGCTGGCGCGTCGATACGGCGCGCTCACGATGATCGACGAATGCCATGCCAGCGGCTTCATGGGCCCGAGCGGGCGCGGCACCCACGAACACTACGGGCTGGTCGGCGAGATCGACATCATCACCGGGACTCTGGGCAAGGCTCTCGGTGGCGCCATGGGCGGCTTCACTGCCGGCCGGCGCGAGTTGGTCGAGCTGCTGCGCCAGCGTTCGCGGCCGTATCTGTTCTCGAATGCTCTGGCACCGGTGATCGCCGCGACCTCGGTCGCGGTGCTCGATTTGCTGGCCCGGTCGAACGAACTGCGCGACCGCTTGTTTGACAACACGGCTTTCTTCCGCGAGCAGGTACAAAAGCTTGGCTTCACGATTAAGCCTGGTGTCCACCCGATCGTGCCAGTGATGCTGTTCGACGCTCCGGTGGCCCAGGCTTTCGCGCAGCGACTCTACGAGCTAGGCGTGCTGGCGACGGGGTTCTTTTATCCGGTGGTGCCTATGGGACAGGCGCGGGTAAGGACGCAGATGTCGGCAGGGCATACCCGCGAGCAACTCGAGCGTGCGCTCGCTGCCTTCGAGCAGGCGGGGCGCGAGCTCGGCGTGCTCGGGCAGGGCTGACCCATGGAGCGGATCCTGGTCATAGGCGCCCAGGGCCAGATTGGCAGCGAGCTGACCGAGGCGCTTGCCGAACGGCATGGCACGGGTGCGGTCCTGGCGACCGACATCGCCGCCCGCGGCTCGGGCCGGGTGGCCTACGAAGCGCTCGACGTGCTGGATGCCGAACGCTTGGCGGCCGTGGTGCGCGGCCATGGCATCACCCAGATCTACCAGCTCGCGGCGATGTTGTCGGCCACGGGCGAGCAGATGCCGGCGCGGGCCTGGAACCTGAACGTCAACGGCCTCGTCAACACGCTCGAACTGGCGCGCGAGTGGGGGCAACGAGTCTTTTGGCCCTCATCGATCGCCGCTTTCGGGCCCAGCACCCCGCGCGAGGCCACGCCGCAGACGACGGTGATGGAGCCGGCGAGCCTGTACGGGGTGTCCAAGCGCAGCGGCGAGCTGCTGTGCGGCTATTACCACGCCCGTTACGGCGTCGACGTGCGCAGCCTGCGTTACCCCGGCGTGATCGGCTGGAAGGCGCCGCCTGGCGGCGGCACTACCGATTACGCGATCGAGATTTTCGCCGCCGCCAAGCGTGGCGAGGTCTATACCTGTTTCCTCGGGCCCGATGCCTCGCTGCCTATGATCTACATGGACGACGCGGTGCGTGCCACGCTCGAGCTGATGGCGGCCGATTCCGCCCGGATTTCGGTCCGGTCTTCATACAACCTTGCCGGCCTGAGCTTTTCACCGGCCCAGCTGGCGGCGGCGATCGCCGACCGGGTTCCAGGTTTCTCCATCCGTTACCTTCCCGATTTCCGGGCGGCGATAGCGGAGGGATGGCCGCGTTCGATCGACGATTCCGTGGCGCGCGCCGACTGGGGTTGGGCCACGCGTTGGGGGATGGACGGCATAGTCGATGACATGCTGGCCCATGTGCCTACGCGCTGGGGGCGGCAGGGCTGAGCGCCCAGTACGCCCAGTTCAAGCAAAAGCCTGCGCACTGCATCGGCATTGCCGGGGTTGGCTGCGCCACACTGGCACACCGCCTGCATCCGCTGCGACCGGTGGATGCATCCACTTCAGGAGTGCGCCATGGACGAGCACGCCCGCCGGATCTTTCTCAAGCAGGGGATCGCCGCCGTCACCGCCATCACGGTGGGTTTGCCGGTCGCGAAAGACGCCGCCGCCCAGGCCAAGGCCGCCGATGCCGGCATCGACTGGGACAAGGGGGTCTGCCGGTTCTGCGGCACCGGCTGCGGCATCCAGATCGGTACCCAGGGTGGCCGCATCGTGGCGACCAAGGGCGATCCGGACGCTCCGGTTAACCGCGGCCTCAACTGCATCAAGGGATATTTCAACGGCAAGATCCCGTACGGCCAGGACCGCTTGACCCAGCCGCTGATGCGCATGAAGGACGGCAAGTTCGACAAGAACGGGCCGTTCTACCCGGTGAGCTGGAAGGTGGCGATGGACGAAATGGAGCGCCAGTTCCGCAAGACTTACGCCGAACTCGGCCCGACCGGGGTGGCCATCATCGGCAGCGGTCAATACACGATCCAGGAAGGGTACGCCGCGGCCAAGCTGATGAAGGCCGGTTTCCGATCGAACAACATCGACCCCAACGCACGCCTCTGCATGGCAAGCGCGGTCGCGGCTTTCATGCAGGTGTTCGGGATCGACGAGCCCGCCAACCTTTACGGCGACATCGAGCTGGCCGACCTGATCGTCCTGTGGGGGGCGAACATGGCCGAGGCGCACCCGGTCTTGTGGTCGCGCATCACCGACCGCAAGCTCGGCGCCAAGACGATGCGCATCGTCAACATCAGCACCTACGGCAACATGAGCTCGGGGCTGGCCGACCTCGAGATCATCATGAAACCCAACGCCGACCTCGCGATTCAGAACTACATCGCGCGCGAGATCGTCGAGCGCGGCCTGGTCAACCTGGCTTTTGTCGACCGGCACTGCATCTTCGCCACCGGCCCGACCGACATCGGTTACGGCATGAGAGGAGACGACAGGCAGGCCTACCCGGCCGAGAAAGACGTGCTCAAGCGCGAACTCGAGGTCGAACTCGATAAATACGAAGCGATCGGACAGCGCCGCAAGGCCGGCGAGAAAGTCGCGCAGAAGAATCGCGGCGCCGGCGCCGGGAGGATGTGGCAGATCAGCTTCGACGAGTTCCGGCGCGGGCTGGAGCCCTATACGCTCGACTTCGTGACCGAGCTGGCCAAGGGCGACCCCGACGAACCTTTCGACGATTTCAAACGCAAGCTCAAGCAGCTCGCCGATCTTTATTGCGACAACGCGCGCAACACGGTCTCCTACTGGACCATGGGTTTCAACCAGAACGTTCGCGGCACCTGGTTGAACGAGCAGACCTACATGATCCATCTACTGCTCGGCAAATACGCGCGGCCCGGCAATGGCGCTTTTTCGCTCACAGGTCAACCCTCGGCCTGCGGCACCGCCCGCGAAGTTGGCACTTTTTCGCACCGTCTGCCGGCCGACATGGTGGTGACCAGTGCCGCCGACCGCGCCCGTACCGAGCAGCTGTGGAAGCTGCCCGCCAACACGCTCAATCCGCAGGTCGGCAGCGCAATCATGAAGATCCTGCGCGACATGGAAGACGGAACGATCAAGTTCTGCTGGGTGCAGGTGAACAATCCCTTCCAGTCGAATCCCAATGCCAACCACTGGCTCAAAGCCGCGCGCGAGAAAGACAACTTCGTGGTGGTGGCCGACGTGTATCCCACGATCTCGGCCAAGGTGGCCGATCTGATCCTGCCGGCAGCGATCATCTTCGAGAAGTGGGGGGCCTACGGCAATGGCGAACGCCGTACCCAGGTGTGGCGCCAGCGGATCGACCCGCCCGGCGAAGCACGCACCGATCTCTGGATGCTGATGGAGTTCGCCAAACGCTTCAAACTCAAGGACGTGTGGAGCGAGAAGACCATCCCCGGCCTGAAGGCCGAAGGTTATCCCGACGGCAAGCTGCCGGACGTGCTGGCCGCGGCAGGCAAGCTGGGTTACCGCCCCGAGCAGACCCTTTACGAAGTGCTGTTTGCCACCCCCGAGAACAGGAAGGTCCCGTGGCCCGATGCCGTCGCGCGCGGCGCGGCCAACTCGACCGTGAAGTCGCTGGGCGAGAAGTGGTTCCCGGAGAAGGCCTTGTTCAACGAATACCGCCAGTTCGGGCTCGGCCACGGCCACGACCTCGGCCCCTTCGACCTCTACTACCAGGCGGAGGTCCGCGGCCTGACTTGGCCGGTGGTCGATGGCAAGGAAACCAGCTATCGCTTCAATGCCAGCTTCGATCCCTACGTGAAGAAGGGCAGCGACTTCGACTTCTACGGCCCGGCGATGAAGGCGATTCCCAGTGGCAACCTCGACGGCGTCACCGACCCCAAGCCCGTCGCCAGCCCCGGTCGCGCCAAGATCTTCTTCCGTCCCTACGCGGCACCCGCCGAATCGCCCGATCGCAACTACGACTTGTGGCTGTGCACTGGGCGCATCCTCGAGCACTGGCACACCGGTTCGATGACACGCCGGGTGCCCGAACTGCACCGGGCGGCACCGGCAGCCGTGCTTTACATGAACCCGGGCGACGCCGAGAAACGGGGCTTGAAGCGCAACGACATTGCCTGGGTCGAATCGCGCCGCGGCAAGATCAAAGCCGCGGTCGAAACCCAGGGTCGCAACAAGATGCCGCGCGGAACAACCTTTCTGGCGTTTTTCGACGAAGGCGTGATGGTCAACAAGCTGGTGATCGACGCCACCGATCCGATTTCGCTCGAACCCGATTTCAAGAAGTCTGCAGTCAAGGTTGCCAAGGCCTGAGGCGGGGAGGGCGCTATGCGCAAACTGCTGGTTTTCTTGCTGGCGCTGGGATCGGCACTGGCGGTCGCTCAGACCGGCCGCGCGATCCCCGACACGGACCTGGGGCTGGCCAAGGGCAGCGTGTTCGATACCCCCACGCCGCAGGTGTTCGACTACGAAAGCGGCCCCGCCCTGGTTCGCAATCCTTCGGGATATGCACCGCCTTTGATCACCCACCCCATCGAGGGTTACGTGCCGATCACAGTGGAAAGCAATATGTGCCTGGCCTGCCATGAGCGTCCCGCCGATGCCGGCAAGAAGGCCGATGCCGGCGAGCCGCAGGCGATTCCGCTCAACCATTATGTGAAAAGCGGAAAGGAGCTCAAGCTCAATCGGGCGATGTACGACTGCCTGATCTGCCACGCACCGCAGTCGAATGTGAAGCCTCTGGTTGGCAACACGGCGCGCTGAGCAGCCTCCGGGAGCCGGGCGGGGGCGCTGCGGCCATGCTTGACGGCCATCAAGGCCGCGCTCTGGTAAGCACTTAGTTTGAAAAGCAGCGTGCGCGGTGATTGCGAGTCGCCGATGCCAGGTGCATACCGCAGCCAAGCAAGACGGCGAGCCACCGCGCCCAAGGGAGCTGGCATGGACCCCAGGCCCAGTTCGCAAGAGATCCTGATCGGAGCCCACCGTCTGGCCGGCGTGCTCGATCTGCCGGCGGGTGGCGCCCTGGGGCTGGTGATTTTTGCCCATGGCAGCGGCAGCAGTCGGTTCAGTCCGCGCAATCGCTGGCTTGCCCGATGTCTGCAACAAGCCCGCTTTGCGACGATCCTGTTCGATCTGCTGAGCGAAGCCGAGGCCGCGGACCGCAGCAACGTCTTCGACATTGATCTGCTGGCCGATCGACTGGTCGATGCCATCGAGTGGCAGGGACACAAGCCCGGGCTTGCGCCGTTGCCGTGCGGGCTTTTTGGCGCGAGCACGGGGGCAGCGGCCGCTTTGCTGGCCGCCGCGTGCCGACCGCAAAGTGTCAAGGCGGTAGTGTCGCGCGGCGGTCGCCCCGACTTGGCCGGTGCCGCGTTGTCGCGGGTGGATGCGGCTACCTTGCTGATCGTCGGCGGGGACGACCCCGAGGTACTGGAGATCAACCGCATCGCTTTCGAGCAACTGCACTGCCTTCGGCAGCTGAAAGTGGTGCCGGGTGCGACGCATCTGTTCGAAGAGGCCGGTGCCCTGGAGCAAGTGGCTCAGCTGGCGGGCAACTGGTTCTCGCGTCACCTCGTGGAGCAAGCTGGTGTCTGACGCCGTACGCCTGCCGTTTTTCGACCGCAGCGAGGCCGGTCGGCTTCTGGCGCAGAGGGTGGCTGCGCTCCAAGCCGTTGATCCGGTCGTTTTTGCCTTGCCACGCGGTGGCGTCCCGGTGGCGCTTGAGGTTGCTAGCAGTCTGGGCGCGCCGCTCGAACTCATCCTGGTGCGCAAGATCGGCGTGCCTTACCAGCCCGAGCTGGCTGTCGCTGCCGTGGTCGACGGAGGCGAGGCCCAGATCGTGGTCGAACCTCAAGTGCTGGCCGCCACTGGAATTACTCGGGAAGCGATCGACGCTTGGGCGCGGATCGAGTTGCGGGAGATCGAACGCCGTCGCCAGTCCTACCTGGCCGGCCGCGAGCAAGTGCCGGTGGCCGGTCGGACCGCGATCGTGGTCGACGATGGCATCGCCACCGGAACCACGATGAGGGCGGCCCTGAAAGCGCTGGCGCGGCGCGCGCCGGCGCGCCTAATTCTCGCGGTTCCCGTCGCTCCCCCCGAGACTCTCGAGTCGCTGCGAGCAGAAGTCGATGAAGTGGTTTGCCTGGCAACGCCGGTCGAGTTCGGGGCGATCGGCCGCTTTTATCGCGACTTCCACCAACTCAGTGATGCCGAAGTTATTGCCGCACTGGACCGCAATGCGAGCGGTAGGGGAACGATCGGCCGGGCCGATTGAGCGGAGGCAGTCAGCAGCCCTTGTGATCTATGGCTCGCATCACCTTGGCCTGCCATCGCGACGCATGCCGGCGGTCGTCTTCGTTGAACCGGTCATGGAAGGTCTGGAACAGTTCTTGGTGGACGATCGCAGCCTCAAGCACGTGGTCAAGCACGTTGCAGGGCAGTTTGGCGAAGTCTTCGACGGAGTGCTGGGCGAGCGCGCGGATGTCGGCCTGCATCACTTCCTCGTCCGCCTGGCGCGCGGGGGCCGCAGACACGACCGCGGCAGCGTTGGCGGTCAAGCCCACCAGCAGCAAGCCGGCGGGAAGGAAGTGATTCAAGGCAAAAAGCATGAGCGTGATACCGGTCGCATCCTGAGCGAGGTCACGATGATGCGTCTCAGCTACCGGCCTGCCTACCCGTGCTTGCCCGCCTGTCATTACTTCGACGCTATGGACGAACCCTGAGCTAAGAGGGACGGGTCCATGGCCGGGCCGAAGTCGATTGCCGGGTCCAAGGGCGAGTCCGGTCCGATGCCGGAGCTTTTGCATCGGTTTCGAGCGGAGCTGGGCGGCGACACTAATGCCGCTGATGCCGACGCGGTCGAGCTCCGGTGACCTGAAGAAGGTAAGGAGGCGGGCGGAAACAAAAAACGGGCCGTGCAGGCCCGTTTCTTTTGAATCTTGGCGGAGAGAGGGGGATTCGAACCCCCGATGGGCTATTAACCCATACACGCTTTCCAGGCGTGCGCCTTAAACCGCTCGGCCATCTCTCCGCGAAGCCGGCAATTATAGGCAGAACTCGCGATCCGCGCTTGGCGGCGACCGGCTTCTGAACATGACAGAGAAGAGCTTGAGCAAAAACCTGGGCGGACTTGCCCGCCCAGGCTTGGGCAGATGTCGGCAGGGAAAACGCTCGATCAGGAGAGTAAACGCTTAGACGGCTTGCCCTTGTTCTGGACGTGGTCTTGCTTTTGGTCAAGCGGCCTACCCCTTTGGTTGAGACGATGGCGCCACTCCCGTGGGGCGCGATGTCGTGCCCTTGTTTTTCGTAGATCGAAGGAGCTCGAATGAGCACATTTCAGATTCCTGGCGTTTCTCGTCGCGGTTTCCTGCGCGGTTCGCTGGTGGCTTCGGCGGGCGCAAGTTTTGCACTGAGTCCGCTGAGCCAGGCGGTGGCCAAGGCCATGGAGGACGTCGAAACCGTCACCTGGACCTCGTGCACGGTCAACTGTGGCAGCCGCTGCCCGATGCGCGTGGTCAGCAAGAACGGCATCGTGATCCGCATGGAACCCGACAACTACGGCACCGACAGCTGCGGCCAGCCGCATGTGCGCGCGTGCCAGCGCGGCCGCGCGATGCGCCAGCGCCTCTACAGCGCCGAGCGTCTGAAGTACCCGATGAAGCGGGTCGGCAAGCGCGGCGAAGGCAAGTTCGAGCGCATCAGCTGGGACGAGGCGCTTGACACCGTCGCGGCCAAGCTCAAGAGCACGATCGCCAAATACGGCAACGAGGCCATCCTTAACCAGTACGGTACCGGCAACTATTCGCTGGTCTCCAGCCGCAACTCCTCGGGCCGTTTCCTGAACCTGATCGGCGGCTGCCTCAACAACTACGCCGACTATTCGGCCGCCCAGATCCAGGCGGCCTGGCCTTACTTGTACGGTGGCTTCGGCTACGGTTCGCACAAGAGCAAGAACAATGGCGCCGGCTCCTACATGAGCCAGATCGCCAACGCCAAGCTGTACGTGAGCTTCGGCAACAATAACGCGGTGACTCGCGGTTCGGGCGGCGGCCAGACCTACGAGCTGCAATGCGCGCGCGCGGCCGGCAAGGCCAAGATGATCCTGATCGATCCGATCTACACGGATTCGATGCTAGGCAAGGAAGATGAGTGGGTACCGGTGCGTCCCGGCACCGACGCCGCGCTGGTCGAAGGCATGGCGTATGTGCTGATCACCGAGAACCTGGTCGACCAGAAGTTCCTTGACACGTATTGCGTCGGCTACGATGCCAAGACCCTGCCGGCTTCGGCGCCCAAGAACTCCGATTACAAGAGCCACATCCTGGGCCAGGGTGCCGACAAGACGCCCAAGACACCCGAGTGGTCGAGCAAGATCTGCGGCGTTCCGGCTGAAACCATCGTTCGTCTGGCGCGCGAGATCGGCAAGACCAAGCCGGTCTTCATTTCGCAGGGCTGGGGCTCGCAGCGCCAAGCCAACGGCGAGGCCACCTCGCTGGCGATCGCGATGCTGACCATCCTCACCGGCAACATCGGCCTGCCCGGCACCAACAGCGGCGCGCGCGAAGGTGATTCTTATGCGCTCGAGACCGGTCTGCCGGCCGGCAAGAACCCGGTCAAGGCGGCGATTCCCTGCTTCCTGTGGCCCGAGGCCATCGTGCGCGGTCCGGAAATGACGGCCAAGCGCGACGGCGTGCGCGGTGTCGACAAGCTCAGCGTTCCGATCAAGTTCATCTGGAACCAGCAGGGCAATATCCTGATCAACCAGCACGGTGACGCCAACCGGATCCACAAGATCCTCGAGGACGACACCAAGTGCGAGTTCATCGTGGTGATCGACAACCAGATGACGCCCTCGGCGCGTTACGCCGACATCCTGCTGCCCGACACCTTGCACATGGAGACGGTGGACTTCGCCGGCGACGGTTACGCCACCGGCGACCACAACTTCGTCGTCGCCCTGCAGCAGGCGGTCAAGCCGCAGTGGGAACAGCGCTCGACCTTCGAGATCTGCCGCGGCCTGGCCCAGCGTTTCGGGATCGAGGACAAGTTCACTGAAGGCCGTACGCAGGAGCAGTGGGTCGAGTGGTGCTACAACGAGACCCGCAAGAAATATCCGGACCTGCCCACGTACGAGCAGTTCCAGAAGCAGGGCATCGTCAAGTTCAAGGTGCCCGACGACAGCGGCATCGTGCTCAAGGACTTCCGCGACGACCCGGTCAAGAACAAGCTCGCCACGCCCTCGGGCAAGATCGAGATCTACTCCGAGCGCCTGGCCAAGATCGGCCAGGAATGGGAGCTGGCCAAGGGCGACGTGATTGCGCCGATTCCGCAGTTCGTCTCGACCTGGGAAATGCCGGGCGACGCCAAGGCCAAGCAGTTCCCGCTCCAGGCCTTCGGCCACCACGGCCCGGGCCGCACCCACTCGACCTACCACAACATTCCGTGGCTGCGTGAGCAACACCCCGACCTGCTGCTGATCAACCCGGTCGACGCGGGCAAGCGCGGCATCAAGAACGGCGACAAGGTGCAGGTCTTCAACGACCGCGGCACGGTCGAGCTGCCGGCCAAGGTCAGCCCGCGCATCATGCCGGGCGTGGTCAGCTTCCCGCAGGGCGCCTGGTATTCGCCCAACGCCAAGGGCATCGACGTCGGCGCGTGTTTCAACACGCTCACCAGCCTGCGCCCGAGTCCGCTTGCCAAGGGCAACGCGGTCCACACCAACCTCGTTGAAGTCCGCAAGGCTTAAGGAGACAGCAACATGACACAACTGGGCTTTTACGTTGACGTCTCGAAGTGCACGGGGTGCAAGACCTGCGCCGTGGCGTGCAAGGACAAGAACAACCTCGAGGTGGGTCGCAATTTCCGGCGGGTGGCGGAGTACGCGGGCGGGGACTGGAAGCAGGTCAAGGGCGCGTGGAAGCAGGACGTGTTTGCGTATTACACGTCGATTGCCTGCAACCACTGCGTGGAGCCGGCCTGCA
>JAEZVV010000171.1 GCA_023443095.1 Pseudomonadota bacterium | reverse complement strand
GGCAGGCTCTTGTGGGCCGAACTCGCCAGCGGGACCAGGCCCTGGAACTCGTCGGCCTCGCGCAAGGCGGAGGCGAGCGGATGGGTCGAACCGGCATTGGCGGTCGCGGCGAGCGCCAGCAGTTCCTGGCGTGACCGCGGGCCGTTCACGTCGAGCGCGACCAGCCGCGGTTTGCCGACGGTCAGGGTGCCGGTCTTGTCGAACGCGACGACGTCGATCTTGCGGGCGAGTTCGAGTGCTTCGGCGTCCTTGATCAGGATGCCCTGGCGTGCGGCGGCGCCGGTGCCGGCAATGATCGCCGCCGGCGTGGCCAGACCGAGGGCGCACGGGCAGGCGATCACCATCACGCTGACGGCATTGATCAGCGCGGTTTCGAGGCCGGCGCCGGCGAGCCACCAGCCGACCAGGGTGGCGAGCGCGATCAGCAGCACCACCGGCACGAACACCGCGGCGACCTGGTCGACCAGGCGCTGGATCGGCGCCTTGGCGGCCTGGGCGTCGCTTACCAGGCGGATGATGCGGGCGAGCACGGTTTCGGTGCCGACCGCGGTCACTTCGAAGTCGAGCCGGCCGTCGCCATTGACCGAGCCGCCGGTGAGGCGGTCGCCGGGGTGTTTGTCGACCGGCAGCGGCTCGCCGGTGATCATCGATTCGTCGACGCTCGAGGCGCCGGCGACGACCCGGCCGTCGACCGGAATGCGGCCGCCGGCACGCACCACCACCACGTCGCCCAGCACCACGTCCTCGATCGGCAGTTCGAGCTCCTGGCCGTCGCGGATCACGGTGGCGGTGCTGGGCCGCAGCCCGCCCAGCAGCCGGATTGCCTCGGAGGTCTGGCCCTTGGCGCGCGCCTCCAGCCATTTGCCGGTGAGCACGAGCGCGATCACCACCGCCGCCGCTTCGAAGTAGAGGTGCTCGCCGTGACCTTGCGCGAGCCACAGGTAGACCGAGAGCCCGTACGCCGCCAGCGTGCCGAGAGCCACCAGCAGATCCATGTTGCCGGTGCCGGCGCGGGCCGCCTTGAAACCGGCGACGATGAAGCGGCGCCCGGCCCAGAACTGCACCGGAGTGGCGAGCAGCCATTGCGCCCAGGCCGGCAGGGTCCACGGCAGGCCGAACCAGACCAGGTGGGTGCCGAGCAGCAGCACCGCGGCAAGCGGCAGGGCGAGCAAGGCGTCGCGGCGGTAAGCGGCGGCGGCGTCGCGCACCGGAGCCGCTGGGTTGTCGTCGCCGAGCAGGCTGGCTTCGTAACCCGAGCCCTGGATGGCCGCGATCAGCTCTCGCGGCGACGCGGCGCCGGCCACCAGCTTCACGCTGGCGGTTTCGTCGCCCAGGTTGACCGTGGCGGCGATCACTCCCGGCACGGCAGCGAGTGCCTTTTCGATGCGGGCGACACAGCTTGCGCAGCTCATGCCAGCGACGGAAAACCGCAGCGTCTGCTCCGGCACTTCGTAACCGGCGGCTTCGACGGCCTGCTTGAGTGTGGCCGGTGTGATCGACCTGCCTTCGACGCTGGCCGATTCGGTGGCGAGGTTGACGCTGACCCGGGTCACCCCGGGTACGGCGGCGAGCGCCTTTTCGACGTGGGCGACGCAGCTGGCGCAAGTCATGCCGTGGATAGGCAGGACGGTGCGAGGGGCGGGAGTGGTCGTGTCCATGGTGGGATTCTGCGTTGGAGTCGAGCCGGAGTGGCGAAGGAGCGCCCCGGCCAAGCCGGGGCGGGGGCTTTAGCCGCAGCAGCAGCCGCCGGCTCGCGGCGTTGCCGCCACCGGCGCCGGGGCGGGCGCGTAGCCGGCCTCGGCGAGGGCCGCTTCGAGGCTGGCGGCGGGCAGGGCGGAGTCGATTCGAACTTCGCGGCGGGCGAGGTCGAATTCGAGCTCGGCAGTGGGGTCGATGGCTTCGACGGCACGGGTGATCGCGGCAACGCAGCGGCCGCAGCTCAGGGCGGGAACGGTGTAGGTCTTCATCACATCTCCTGGTGTTTAGAGGGATGCGGGCAGTCTCAAGCTTCCCATGATGGCAATGTCAAGTGGGGCGCGGGTAAATGCCGGGCTGCAGCAGCCGGGCCGGACGCCGGCTAAGGCGTCCGGGTCGCGGCGCTGCGGGTGTTGGCGGCCAAGGGGGCGCCCAGGAAGTCGAGCACGGCGTCGGCGTAGGCGGGGTGGCGGCTCGCTCCCGAATGTCCCGCGCCCTCGAGCTTGACCAGCCGCTTGCGCGGCGTGGTGGCGGCGGCCAGCAGTTCGTCGGCCATTGCGGGCGGAACCAGGCTGTCGGCCGTGCCGTGGAGGATCAGCAGCGGGGCCTGGATCTGCGCCACCTTGCTGATCGAGTCGAAGCGCTGACTGATCGCTATCTGAAGGCCGGGGATCCAGCCCCACTTCATTTCCTGCACTACGGCAGGAATCGAAGTGAAGGTCGATTCGACGACGACCGCGGCGACTTGCTGACTCGCGCCGGGTTCGGCCGCGAGATCGATCGCGAGTGCGCCGCCGAGACTGTGGCCGAAGAGGTAGCGACGGCCGGGGTCGGGTTCGCGCCGCTTGAGTTCGGCCAGTGCGGCGCGGGCGTCTTCGCGCGCCGAATCTTCGGAGGGAAGGATCTCGGTGCTGCGACCGAAGCCGCGGTAGTCGACGGCCAGCACGTTGAAACCCATCTCGACCCAGCGCTCGATGCGGAACACGCTGCCATTAAGGTTCCAGCGGGCGCCGTGCAGGTAGAGCACGGTGGGTGCGCCGTCGCGAGCGGCGGGGGTGTACCAGGCGTTGATCGTCTGCTCGCCGACCTTGAGGTCGAACACCTCGGTGCCCGCGAGCGGCTCGCGATGCCAGCGCTGCTCGCCTTTGACGGGCGAGAAAATAGCCTTGCGTTCCCACTCGCCGAGCGAGCTGCAGCCCGCCACCACGGCGGCGGCGGCGAGTGCGGCGCTCGCCAGCCGGAGCGAGCGGGGGAATCGGAACACCATCGTTCTGGCTGCCATCGTCAAAGCGTCGAGCTTAGGGCCGGCGGGCGGGGCTCCAGGCGCCGCCCGCCGCGCGGCCTGCGCCGGTCATCGGTCCGGCTTCAGGGCAGGCTGCCGATGAAGTCGCGCTTGCCCAGTTCGACGCCGTTATGGCGAAGGATGTCGTAAGCGGTGGTGAGGTGGAAATAGAAGTTGGGCAGGACCATGTGATTGAGGTAGGCCAGCCCGCTCATGCGCAGCGGTTCGCCGCGCAGCTTGACTTCGACGTTGCGCTCGGCCGCGCCGACGAAAGACTCGCGCGGCAAGCGGGCAAGCGCCGCCTGAGTGGCGGCGATGCGCTGCTTGAGTTCGGCCAGCGTCGTTTCCTTGTCTTCCCATGGCTCGGGCTCGAGACCTGCCAGGCGCGTGCTGCCGTTGCGCGCAAAGTCGCAGGCGATCTGGACCTGGCGCGTGAGCGGGAACATGTCGGGAAACAGCCGCGCCGACGCCAGCACCGAGGGATCGATTTTCTTGGCCTCGGCGTGGGCGGCTGCCTTGTCGAGAATCGCCGACAGGTTGCCAAGCATCTTGCCGAACACCGGCACCGTCACATCGTAGAGAGTCGTGTCCATGGGGGTCTCGGGTAAGCCGGAGCAAGCCGGCGTGGGTGGGACTACTTCTTCCTGGCCGAGGGCTTCTTCGGCTTCGGGGCCGTCTTGGCCTCGGGTTCGGCAGCGAGCTTCTGCTCGGTTTTTTTGCTGGTCTTGCTGTCGGCCTTCTTGCGGGGTTCGGGCGCCGGCTTGGCCTTCGACTTCTTGCTGGTGTTGAGCATGGTGCCGCGGCAGTTGTCGTTGCCGCAGCGGCATTCGTAGGCCTGCTTGAGTTTCTTGGTGAGCGGTTCGTCGACGATCAGGCCGTAGTCGTAGTTGAGTTCTTCGCCAGCCGGGATGTCGCGCAGGGCGCGCACGAAGATGCGACCGTCGTCGGTCTCTTCGGCTTCGCAGTTCGGGTTGCACGAGTGGTTGATCCAGCGCGCCGAGTTGCCGCCGACCGAGGCGTCGATCACGGTTTTGCCGTCCGACAGCGAAAAGAAAAAGGTGTGGTTCGGATCCTTCGGGTCCGACGGCGGTCGGCGGTCGGCCTCTTTCCACGAGATACGTTCGCCCTTGTATTCGATCAACTTCTCACCCGCGCGGATGTCGCGGGCGGCGACGACGCCGCGGCCGTGGATGGCGGAGTTTCGAATCTGGATGCGCGGCGTGCGGGTGGTGCTCATGTTTGTTCTTTCTCAAATCGGATGACATGAGTATCCCAGATCGCCGGCGCCGTTTGCCCGCGCCAGGCCCGTGCGGCCGGACTCGCCGCCGCAGGGGAAACGGCGCCGGCGGGCCGCGAGATCGTGCCGCCGCCGCACCGGGATGGCTCGTGTTTTCCCTTTGTTGGGCTATGTCGCAGGCGTGTAGTGGCTGTCCTGCCCTGCCTCCTACTCTCGCTTCCGTGCTCCAGCACTACCCACGCTGCGAAAAAGTCCTGCTTCCAGGCGAAGTCCGCAGCTGACGACAAGTGAAATAACAGAGGAATAGCGATGACGCACGATTCTGACTCGACCGCCGACATCTCCCGTCGCGGCTTTCTGCGCAACTCCGGCCTGGCCGCTGGCGCGGCGGCCGGTGCCCTGGCGTTCGGCTCGGCTCAGGCCAAGACCGGCGACGATCTGCCGGCGAAGTGGGACGAAACCGTCGATGTCCTGGTGGTGGGCAGCGGCTTTGCCGGCCTGGCGGCGGCGCTCGAAGCGCGCTCGGCCAAGGCGGACGTGATGGTGATCGACAAGATGGCCGTGTTCGGCGGCAACTCGATCATCAACGGCGGCGACTTCTCTGCGCCCGGCACCAAGATGCAGAAGAAGGAAGGGATCGAGGACTCGCCCGAGCTGATGCTCAAGGACATGATGAAGGCGGGCGGCTACATCAACCATCCGCCGCTCGCCAAGACGGTCGCCGAAAACGCCGTCGACGCGCTCGAGTGGTGCCAGACCTACGTCGGCGCCGAG
The DNA here is from genome assembly GCA_023443095.1 of Pseudomonadota bacterium. Classification (GTDB taxonomy): domain Bacteria; phylum Pseudomonadota; class Gammaproteobacteria; order Burkholderiales; family Burkholderiaceae_F; genus JAEZVV01. The sequence continues at coordinate 2,835 of JAEZVV010000171.1, read as the reverse complement.
TTCACTCGCGTCAACTTCCATGGCGGCCACTCGGTCAAGCGCGCGCACCAGACTTCGAACCAGTCGGGTTCGGGCCTGATCACCCCGATGCTCGCCAAGTGCAAGGAAACGGGTGTCAAGCTCGCGGGCCGCACCAAGCTCGTCCGCTACCTCAAAGACAAGAACGGCCGCGTGGTCGGCGCCGAAGTCTTGAAGGGCTACCGCTTCCCCGACGACAAGACCGGCAAGCCGGCCTTCATCAAGGCCAGGCGCGGCGTAGTGATCGCTGCCGGCGGTTTCTCGCAGGGGGTCGAGATGCGCCTGATGCACGACCCGCGCCTCGACGCGCGTTTCACTTCGACCAACCACCCGGGCGCCACGGGCGAGGCCTTGACCGCGGCCTGCATGGTCGGCGCGATGGACGTGCAGATGGACTGGATCCAGCTCGGTCCGTGGACCAGCCCGGACGAAAAGGGCTTCGGCTTCGTGCCGCAGTTCGTCGAACGCGTGGTGGGTTACGGCCTGATGGTCGACCCCGTCACCGGCAAGCGTTTCTTCAAGGAGACCGGCAACCGCAAGGAACGCGCCGACGCGATCATCCAGCTCGGCCATCCGGCGGTGATCCTGGCCGACGAGACCAACACCAAGAAGATGGTCCACCCGGGCCAGCTGAAGGGCGCGCTCGACAACGGCTCGCTCAAGAAATACGACACGCTCGAAGACCTGGCCCGCGCCTACAACATGCCGGTCACGGTTTTCGTCGAGCAGGTCAAGCGCTGGAACGGCTTCGTCGAGCAGAAGAAGGACCCCGACCTCGATTGCATGATCTTCAAGGACGCGGCCCCCAACGTCACCGCACCCTTCTATGCCGCGCGCCTGTGGCCGCGGGTGCACCACACCATGGGCGGGCTGGCGATCAATACCGAGGCGCAGGTGCTCAACTTCGAGCGCAAGGTCATGCCCGGCCTGTACGCCGCCGGCGAAGTGACGGGCGGGGTGCACGGCATGGTGCGCCTGGGTTCGGTGGCGATGACCGACTGTGTGGTGTTCGGCCGCATTGCCGGCCGCAACGCTGCCAACGCCAAACCCGTGGCCTGATCGATCTGAGCTGGTGAGAGCGCCGGGCGGCGCGAGGTCCCCCCAACTGCATTGCACCGCCCGGCGCGCGCCGATTCTCTTCCAAGAGGTTTTCCATGTTGATGGTTTCAAGCGCCCGTTCGCTGCTGGCGGCGTCTTTGCTCGCCCTGCTGGCCCTGGGTTTCAGCGGCGGTGCCGACGCCGCGGCGAAAAACGTCGCCACGGCCAAGGCTACGGATTGTGTCGCCTGCCACGGCAGCGCCAAGGTCCTGCCTAAGGGCCATCCTGCGCTCAAGGGGCAGAAGTGGAGCAACTGCCAAACCTGCCACGCCAAGGGCAGTCCGCAGGCCTTGACTGGCAAGCTGCCGATGGCTCACGCGCATGCGCTCGCCGGTGTCGACTGCGTCGCCTGCCACGGCAAGGGCAAGCCCGAGATCGTCGAGATCGACAAGTGCTCGACCTGCCATGCGCTCGACGCCCTGGTCGCCAAGACCGCGGGCATGAAACACAACCCGCACACCTCGCCGCATTACGGCAAGACGCTCGACTGCACCAACTGCCACGTCTCGCACGGCAAGTCGGTCGACTTCTGCGAGCAATGCCACAGCTTCGGTTTCAAGGTGCCGTGAAGTTTTCGGCCATCCCCGTTCCATCCCCGTGTTCACCAAGGCAAGCAAGATGAAATACACAACGATGATGCTCGCGCTCGCCGCGATTGGTTTCACTTCGGCCGCTCAGGCCCAGAGCAAGGTCGAGATCTACGGTGTTCTCGACAGCTATGTCGAGGCCTACGACAACGGCGACGCCACCACCGGCCGCTTGAGCAGCGGCGGCCGGGCGGGTTCGCGCCTGGGCTTCCGCGGCAGCGAAGCGCTGGGCGGCGGGCTCGAGGCCTTCTTCAGCCTCGAGGCCGGCATCCTGCTCGACACCGGCAAGTCGACCCCCGACAACGCGACCTCGGCCGGTTACCTGTTCCAGCGCGAATCGCTGGTCGGGCTGCGCGGCGGGTTCGGCGCTTTGTCGATCGGCCGTCAGTACACCCCGCACTTCATGGCGCTGGCGATGAACGACCCTGCCGGCCTGGGCATGTCGAGCTCGATCAACTACTTCGCTTCGCCCGCGGTGGCCGGCATCAACGGCGGTCCCGGCGCCGACGGCACCACCCGTCGCGACAACTCGGTGATCTACGTGAGCCCCAACTTCGCCGGCCTGCAGGCCTCGCTGTTTGCGAGTGCGGGGGAGTCGAAGGACGTGGCGGGCCAGCCGTCGAACTCGGTCGGCAACACCTACAACCTGGGCCTGCGTTATGTCGTCGCGGGCCTGACGGCCAATCTCAGCTACCTACAGCAGCAGCCGCTCTACCGCAACCTCGTCGGCGACGAAGGCAAGGACAAGTACCTCGCGATCAGCGCGGCCTACGACTTCGGCCTCGTCAAGCCCGCTTTCACCTACGTGAAGAAGGACTCGAACGACACCGCGCTTGCGCCTTCGCTCGACGCGTGGCAGGTCGGCGCCTCGGCGCCGCTGCTGGGCGGCCGGCTGATCGGCACCTACGCGATGCTCAAGAACGACAGCGTGGCCGACGCCGACGCGAGCGCCTGGGGCCTGCGCTACGACTACCCGCTGTCCAAGCGCACCACGCTGTATGGCGGGGTGACGGCCATCAGCAACGACGGCAAGGCCAGCTACACCATCAGCGGCGGCGGCGGCAGCTCGGGCGGCGTGGTCGGGGCGGCGGGCGCCGATCCCAGCTCGCTCTACGCCGGCATCACCCACTCG
>JAEZVV010000153.1 GCA_023443095.1 Pseudomonadota bacterium | reverse complement strand
GGTCGCTGGTGGCGAGCAGATCCGCCGCCTGCGAATCGTCGAAGGCGGAAAACACCGTTCCGACCTTGTCCGTGATGACGTACATGTCGTCGGTCGTGCGTTCTATCCAGCCGAGATCTAGCAGCTTGCCGAGCTTGCGGCGCACGGTTTCGCGCGGGATGCCCGTCACTTCGGCGATCGACAAGGCGTTGCACGGCCGCAGGCGGCGCCCGCCGTCGCGCTGTGCGGCAATCGCCTGCTCGGCGAGCCGGTTGATCGGCGCGTGGGGGGGGAAGAGGCTCTCGATATTGCGCATCGAAAGCTCGCCCAGCACCAGGGCCAGCGTCAGATCGCCATCGAAGGCCTGATAAATCGACCTCAACCGGGTGGTGATGAAGCGCCCCATCAAGACCGACAGCAGGCGGCGGTTGATGGCATAGGCTTCGGCGCTCACGCCCGGGGGTACCTGCATCGGGGTGGGCAAGTCGGTCGGAAAGGCCGCGCGATCGCGTGGCCGACGGCGCAAACGATGTTGGTGGTCGTCGGGCATTGCAGGCGTCTCCATCTAGGATAAGAAGAGCTCCAAGCAACCGATTGTTTGCGGAACTATCTGCGCACAATCTTGTCACCCCCCCAGTCAACTTCAGGATGCCTGTCGCATTCTCAATACGCAATAGGCTTCGTTGCCCCCGAAGTACAGACGATTCACAGCGAAACTGTTATCGCCCGGTCGCGCTAGTCTGGGCGGACCCCCATCACTCGCGTAGAAGCCCGGTCCGCGCGCGTGCTAGGGCGCGGCGCTCGGCCGCAGAGGGCTGTGGATAACTGAGCTTGAGCGCGAGCAGAGCCTCGACAATGGCGGCCACCACCACCATCCGCGTGAACCATTTGTTGTCCGCCGGAACCACGAACCAGGGCGCCTGCTCGCTCGCGGTGGCGCGGATCGCGTCCTCGTACGCTGTCATGTAGCGCTTCCAGTAGCCGCGCTCCTGGACATCGGCGGCGGAGAACTTCCAGTGCTTGTCGGGTTCGTCGATGCGCTCGAGGAAACGCCGCTTCTGCTCCTCGCGCGAGACATTGAGAAAGAACTTGAGAACGACCGTGCCGTTGCGAGCCAGGTGTTGTTCGAAGTGGCGGATGTCTTCGTGGCGCTCGCTCCACAAGTGTTTGCCGACCAGGCGCGGCGGCAGCTTCTGCGCGGCCAGCACCTCGGGGTGGACGCGGGCGACCAATACATCTTCGTAATACGAGCGGTTGAAGATGCCGATCCGGCCGCGCTCGGGCAGGGCTTTGGCGCAGCGCCAGAGGAAGTCATGGTCGAGTTCCTCGGCCGAAGGCTGCTTGAACGCGTGGACTACCACCCCTTGCGGATCGACCCCGCTCATCACGTGTTTGATGAGGCTGTCCTTGCCGGCGGCGTCCATTGCCTGCAGCACCACCAGCAACGCCCAGCGGTCCTGCGCCCACAACATCTGCTGCTGGGTCTCGAGCCACGACACGCCTTGCGCCAGCCAGTCCCGGGCGTCGGACTTGTCGCTTTCGCTCAGGTGGGCGGTGTCGCGCGGGTCGTGATGTTTGAGGCGGAAGCTCTGGCCCTGCGTGATGCGGTAGGGCTCGAGGAAGCGGCTCAGTTGCCGGGGGACGGGTCCCTTGCCCGCGCTGCTCGTCGACATCGCCACCTCTCTCGAGTTTCAGTTGAGCGAGTCGTCCTTGTAATACTTGGAGCCCTTGACTGCCAACTCGAGCGAGAGGCCGTCGTCGGTGAGCTGGTACAGCCAGACCCCGGGCTTGACCGAGATCGCGCCCTCGATCGCGCCGCCGGAGTCGCCGGTCTTGGCAACCGCGGAAGCCTGGCCGCCGAGTTCCCAGCCTGAGTCGACGAAGGCATTGAAATCGGCGCGTTTGTCGAAGACCCAGATCAGCCGGAACTTCTTTACGCCCAGGCCGAGACCGGCCTGGATCTCCATCATCTTCATCGCCGTGCGCCGGCCGCTGCGGCGATCGATCGCCATGCCTTCGCCGCTGCCGCCGCCGAGAAGGAAGAGGCGCATGCCGAAATTGCTGAAGACCGCGTAGCCGGCGGCGCGAGCGATGCGGCGGCGGGCTCCGGGTTGGAGCCGGTAGAGGTCGCGCAAGGTATCGCTGACGAGCTGGTCGAGCTCGCTCCGGCCGGCGGATTTTTCGTCCTGCGCCTGGCTTGTCATCGGCAAAAGCAGGGCGCTCGCAGCGAGCCCGAGTAGGGCGCGTCGCCGGTGCATCGGGGGTTCTCCTGAGGGACCCGCGATGCGGGCAATCGATCCAATATAGTGAGAGACAAGATCGCTTCCCAGACGAGAAACCCCGCGTGACCTCCGTCCTCGGCTCCTTCCTGTTCGTCTTCGCGTCCCTGCTGCCCATCGTCAATCCCCTCGGCGGAGCGATGCTGTTCTTGTCGATGACGCCTGACATCGACAGCCCGACCCGCGCCGATCTGGCGCGCCGGATCGCGCTCTATTCCTTCATCGTGCTGGTGGTGTCGCTGTACGCGGGGGCTCTGGTGCTGAGCTTTTTCGGCATCTCGCTCGGCGTGCTGAGGGTCGCCGGCGGACTGGTGCTGGTGGCCGCCGGCTGGCATGCGCTGAATGCGCCGAGAGAGTCGAACGGCGCCGCGGCGGCCGCGCAGGCGGCGCGGGTCAACGTCCGCAAGATGGCGTTTTTCCCGCTCACCATGCCGCTGACCACCGGGCCGGGAGCCATTTCCGTGGCGACCGCGATCGGCACCAGTTCGCCGCGCAACCTGTCCGACATCGTCGGCGCCTTGCTGGCGGCGGCGGCGATCACGGTCGCGGTCTGGGTCTGCTACCGCTATTCGGACCGGATCAACCGCGCGGTGGGCGAAACCGGCGCCGACGCCTTGTCGCGCGTCTTCGCCTTCATCCTCATCTGCGTGGGCGTGCAGGTCCTGTGGACTGGTTTCGTCGAACTGTGGATGGACTTGCCGGCGCGGGCCTGAGTCAATCCAGCGCCTGGGCGATCTGCGGGCGAAGTTCGATCAGCGCGGCTTCGAGCGCGCGGCTGTAGCCCAGCACCAGTGCTTCCGGGCTTGCCGCGGGCAGGTCGATGCGGCGCTCGACGCTGCGTTCGAACACGGCCGGCAGGCCGGCGGCCGTCGAATCGAGCAAGGCGGCCTGCAAGCGCAATACCGCCTGTGGCGGCCGGCCCGGGCGGAAGTCGCCGTAGAGGTCGTTGACCGTGACGTCGAGGATGTAACGAGTCGGCACGGCCGAACCCGGCGCCGACACCAGCCGCAGCGGCCCGGCGGTATCGAGCCATTCGGCCATGGCATTGCCGAGCATGGGGCCGGGCGGCGCGATCAGGCGGTGATAGAAATCGGTGACGAACCGCACCTCGTCGATCCGGTACACCAGCTCGGCGCCGGCATAACTTGCGGCCACCCGCACCTGACCCACGCGCAGGCTTTCCGGGCGCCGGGCTTCGGCGCCGGCACGCGGCGGCGGTGTCGGTTCGATGCCGTAGTAGCTCACCGGCAGGGCCGGACGCCCGAGCGAACAGGCCGCAAGCAGGCCGGCCACGGCAAGAGCGGCAAGGGTCAGGCGCGGCATTACTTCACCTCCGGTGAGGGCAGGGCGACGGGCGGCGGCGGTTCGCCGAACAGCAGCCCGGCCGGGTAAAGCTTGGCGGACTCGGTCAGGGCGCGCAGGTTGATCGCCGAGCTGCGCAGATCCTCGACCAGGCTGCGCACGTCGTATTGGTTGCTCGACACCACCTGGTCGGCGCGGGCGCTCAGTTGCTCGAGGTTGCGCAATACGCGTTCGAGATCGCCGCTGTCGGCGATCCGGCGCAGGCGCGCCGAGGTCTGGGCCAGGTCGCCGATGGCGGCGGGAAGCTGCGGGTCCTGCAGCAGCTGATCGAGGCGTCGCGCGGCGTCGCGCAGGCTGAGCAGGGTGTCGTCGATCGGCGCGCGGGCGATCTGCTGGTCGAGCCGCACCAAGGTGCTGCGGAAGCTGGCGATGGTGGCGTTGACCGACTGGACGTCGAGTTCGTTGACGCGTTTCTCGGTGCTCGCGGCCAGGCGCGCGACATTGGCGACCAGGGCCTTGATGTCGGCCTCGTCGAGGTTGGCCAGGAAGTTCTGCGCGTTCTGGATGATCTGGTTGGTCGCCGACGGCGCCGACGGAATGTAGGAGTACGCCGGCGTCCAGGTGAATTCGATGGCATCGGCGGGGAAGCGCTTCGGGTCGACGAAGTCGAGCGAAAGGAACAGGTTGCCGGTGATGCCGGCGAGCTGGGTCTGGGCGCGCAAGCCGTCCCGCACGTACGATTCGAGGTCGCGCCGCAGGCCTTCGCCGCTGCCGCCCACCAGTTCGGCGCGCACCACCACCAGGGCGCCGCGGTCGGCCTCGGGCGTGAGGTTGCCGGGGTAGGCCTGGGTCGAGAGCAGGATCTGCTTGACGTTGCCCACCGGCACGCCGCGGAACTTCACCGGCGATCCCACATCGAGGCCGCTCACCGATTCGCGGAAATAGGTCTCGACCAGCACCTTGGGCTTGAACAGGCCGGGCCCGCCCAGCACCAGCAGGACGCCGAAGGCGAGCGCGATGGCAGCCAGAACGAACAAGCCGAGGCGGTAGTAGCGCTGCTTTTCATCCATGGTCAGCTTCCCGCGGCCGCAACATCGGGCAGGGCGTTGAAGAACTGCCGCACGCGCGCATCGTCCGACGCGTCGCGCAGCTCGGTGGGTTTGCCGTCGGCGACGATGGCGCGGCGCTGCGGGTCGAGCATGATCGCGCGGTCGGCAATGCGGAAGATGCTGCGCAGTTCGTGCGTGACCACCACGAAGGTGCAGCCGAGCGCGGCCCGCAGCTCGAGGATGGTCTGGTCGAGGTTGGCGGCGGTGATGGGGTCGAGTCCGGCCGAGGGCTCGTCGAGCAGCAGGATGTCGGCGCCGAGCGCGAGCGCGCGGGCGATGCCGGCGCGCTTGAGCATGCCGCCGGAAAGCTCGCCCGGCATCAGGCGGCCGGCCCCGGGCATCTCGACCAGATCGAGCAGGAGGCGCGCGGTCAGGTCGCGCGCGGCCCAGGGCAGGTCGGTGAACTCGTCGAGCGGAAAGCGGACGTTTTCCAGCACTGTCAGCGAACCGAACAAGGCGCTGCTCTGGTAAAGGATGCCGAGCCCGCGCTGGATGTCGGCCCGCTCCTGGGCGCTGGCGTGCACGATGCTGCGGCCGCCGATGAAGACGTCTCCATGTTGCGGCGGCACCAGTCCGATCAGCGCCTTCATCAGGGTCGATTTGCCACTGCCAGAGCCGCCCAGGATCACCACGATTTCGCCGCGCGCGACCACAAAGCTGGCGTGGTCGAGCAGGACCTTGCTGCCCCAGCCCAGGCGCAGGTCGTCGACTTGGATGGCGGGAACGGCGGCCATCGTCAGAAGTTCCAGCGCGACAGCAGGACCGCGAACAGGCCGTCGATGACGACGATCCAGACGATGCCGGCGACCACCGCCCGCGTCGCCGAGACCCCGACGGCGGCCGCGCCGGCACCGGTGCCCAGGCCTTGTTCGCAGCCGATGGTGGCAATCACCAGGCCGAACACGGCGGCCTTGACTAGGCCGATGAGGAAGTCGCCGACGTCGACCGCGCCCAGCAGCTGGTTGTAGTACTGGATGAACGAGATGTCGAAGTCCAGCATCACCAGGGCGCCGCCCACCACGCCGATCAGGTCCGCCAGCACGGTGAGCAGCGGCACCACCACGGCGGCGGCGATCAGGCGCGGCCGGACCAGAAAATCGACCGGGTCCAGCCCGAAGGTGGTGATGGCGTTGATTTCCTCGTTCACCTTCTGCGTGCCGAGGCGGGCGGCAAAGGCGGCTCCGGTGCGACCGGCGAAAACCACGGCCGTCATCAGAGGGCCGAGCTCGCGCAGCATCGCCACGCCCACGCCGTTGACCACGTAGATCACGGCGCCGAACTCCTGCGCCACCAATGCGCTCTGGAAAGCGATGATCACCCCCATCAGGAAACCGATCAGGCAGACGATGGGCACGGCATCGGCGCCGGCCTCGGTAGCAACGGCCAGGATCTCGCGCGGCCGCAAGCTGCGCGGCTGGCGCAGGCCGCGAGCAAGAGACGCGGTGCAGCGGCCGATAAAGGCGGTGCCGGCGGCGAGCTGGTCGAGCTCCAGGCCGACCGAGCGGCCAAGGCTGGCGACTGCGCCCAGCGGCGGTGGGGCCGGGGGAGGGGCGAGCAAGCTCGGGTCGAAGCGCTCGACCAGCTGCGCCAGGCGCGGCGCCAGCGACTCGATGCGGACCTCGGCGCCGGCGGCTCGGGGCGCGTGTTTGAGCGCGTACAGCAGGGCAAGGCCGGTTTCGTCGGCGTATTCGAGTCCTGCGGCGTCGACCGTGATCGGTGCGGACGGCTGTTCGCTCAGCGCAGCCATGGCGGCCCGCCAGGCGGCCGCGGTGGTCTGGGCCGTCAGCCTTGACTGCAGCGTGATGGTGCTGGCCATGGGGGCGCGACGAGTTCCGATGGTGTCGGATTCGAGCATGGGACGAGTTTATGCGCCAAAACGGCGCTTTTTTGGCCGCCCGCACTGGTATGTTGCGCACCATGTTTATGCGTCGACACAACAAATTGGATGATCAGGGCCGCCTGGTGGTGGCGCTCGAGGCTTTCGACAACCCGACGGCCGACCCCGTTTCGCTGTTTGCTGGCCTGGTGGCGTGCGTGCGGCCGCGACGGGCGCGCGACGGGGCTGCGGCCATCGCCAACGCCGAGCGCCTGCTCGCCGCGCTGGAAGCGAGCCCGCGCCGCCTGGCCGCGGTGGCGGGGCACTTGCGCGGGCTGCTCAGCAGCCGCGGCATGGTGGGCTTTTTTGCCGACAGCGGCGTGCTCCCCGCCACCGGATTCTTCTCAGAGATCGGCCGCATTCTCGGGGCCCGACTCCTGCCCGAGGTGCCCGATGAAAGCGAGTTCCGCGGTTGCCTGCATGCGATCTTCGACCAGCGCCGCGACTGGATCTGGCTGGCCGAGCTGCCGGACGAACTGGTCGGCCGCTTCTGGTCGCTGCTGAGGTTCGAAGCGTCGGCCAAAGAGGCCGACGTCGAGCTCGCCGACCAGATGCTCGAAGCCGCGCTGGTGCTGGCCTACCGGGTGAGCGGCATGGGCATCGAGCGCGATCTTGAGCGCCTCGGCCGCGAGCTCGAGGCGGCGGCGGCGCCGCGCTTTCGCGCGGTGGCGCGCGAGACCCAGCATTTCGTCGACGCGTACCGCGCGCACCTGAGCGACCCGGCCCGTCCGGCCGACGACGAGCGCCAGCTGCTGGTGATCATCGACCAGTGTTTCGACACGCTCGAGCGGGCGCGTCGCGCGGCGGCGAGTTTCGGCACCAGCCTGGCTCTCACCTACGTGATGAAGCGGGCGATGCAGAGCCTGCGGCGGCTCGAGGGACTGGCCCGCCTGCTGGGGAGCGCCCTGCGGTCCGAAGCCGAGGGCCCGGCGGACGAACTCGGCGTTCAGCTTTCGTTTGCCGCGGTGCGGGCCGAAGCGCAGCGCAACAGCGTGAGCCGGCTCGCGGCCCAGACCGCCAACCTTCTGGCCCTGCGAGTGACCGACAACGCCGCGCGCACCGGCGAACACTACGTCACTGCCACCCGCGACGAATACCGCGGCATGCTGCGCTCGGCGATGGGCGCCGGGGTAATCATCGCGGTGCTGGCGATGATCAAGATTTTTGCGGGCAAGTTGTCGCTGCCGCTGTTTGGCCAGGCCCTGGTCTACAGCCTCAACTACGGTCTGGGTTTTGTGCTGGTTTACATGCTGCACCTGACCATCGCGACCAAGCAGCCGGCGATGACGGCCCAGACCATCGCCGGTTACCTGGGCGAGGCCAAGGCGGGGCGCAGCGAAACTCTGGATCGCATCGTCGACCTCATGGCCGCGGTGTCCCGCTCGCAGATGGCGGCGATTTTCGGCAACGTGATCGTCGCGTTCCCGCTCGCGATCGTGATTGGTGTCCTGCTCACGGCGATTCTCGGCCACTCGCCGGTCGACGAACTCAAGGGCGAACATCTGTTCAAGGAGATCAGCCCACTCGGCTGGACGCTCTGGTACGCCGCCATCGCCGGCGTGTTCCTGTTCCTGTCGGGATTGATCTCGGGCTATTTCGACAACAAGGCGGTATACGACCGCGTCGGGCTGCGAGTGTCGCGCCTGCGCTGGCTGCGGGCCCTGGTGGGCGAGGCGCGGGCGCAGCGGGCCGGCGATTACGTCGAGGAAAATCTGGGCGGCATGATGGGCAACTTCCTGTTCGGCGTGATGCTAGGGACGGCGGGCATCATCGGCATCATCCTCGGCCTGCCGATCGACATCCGCCACATCGCCTTTTCCGCGGCCAACCTCGGCTACGCCTTGGTGGGCTACAACTTCTCGGTCGACTGGCACGTGTTTGCCTGGGGCGCGCTGGGCGTCCTGCTGATCGGCTTGGTGAATCTGACGGTGAGTTTCGCCCTGGCGCTGTGGATGGCGCTCAAGGCGCGTGCGGTCGTGTTCGCCCAAACCCGCGAACTGCTGCGGCGGCTGTGGCAGCGCCTGCGCAGCGCGCCGGGCAGTTTCTTCCGGCCGCCGCGGGAAACCCCCTTCGACTCGCCGCCTTCGTTCCGCGAGCACCCCTGAGGCGTCGGCACCGGACGCAGGCGCTCGAGCGGCGGCGTCGCGGCGCCGCCACACTCGATGGGACTTCGTCCTCGATCCCTCTCAGGGCACGGGTCGGCCTGGCCCGTGCCGCTTGTGCGGCGATGGGGGCGCTCCTAGCATGAGTTTCCCGTTCCTCGTGGGAGTTTGTCATGCTCAAGGCTCTTGCCGCCGGTCTGTTGTGGGTGGCTGTCCTGCCGCTGGCAGCGGCGCAAACCCCGTCGGCTTCGCCGCGCGCCTTGCCGACAGAAGCCAAGGTGTGGAAAGGCGATTTCGACGGCATGCTGGAGCGGCGCACGGTGCGCGTCGCCGTTCCCTACAGCCGCACGCTCTATTTCAACGACAAGGGGCGCGAGCGCGGCATCACGGCCGACACGGTGCGCGACTTCGAGCGCTACCTCAATACCAAATACGCCAAGCAGCTCGGCAAGCGGCCGATCACCGTCTACGTCATACCCACGACGCGCGATGAGCTGCTGCTCGACGTGGCTGAGGGCCGCGCCGACATCGCCGCCGGCAATCTGACGGTGACGCCGGCGCGCCAGAAGCTCGTCGACTTCCTCGCACCCGCCGAGCAGAAGCCGGTGAGCGAAGTGGTTCTCAACAGCATGGCCGCGCCAGCGCTGGCGAGTGCCGACGAGCTGTCGGGTCGCACTGTCCACGTGCGCAAGGCCTCGAGTTATTACGACAGCCTGCTCGCCCTCAACCAGCGCCTCGCCGCGGCCGGCAAAAAGCCGGCGAGCTTGGTGTTGGTGCCCGATGCGCTCGAAGACGAAGACATGATGGAGATGCTCAACGCCGGGCTTCTGAACGCGATCGTGGTCGACGACTGGAAGGCCAAGATGTGGGCGCCCGTGCTGCCCAAGATCCGCGTCAACGAGGCGGCGGCCGTGCGCAGCGGCGGCCAGGTGGGCTGGGCGTTGCGCAAGAACAGCCCGGAGCTGATCAAGGAGCTGGACGCCTTCTACCAGGCTCACGTGAAAAAGCAGAACCTGTTGGTGGCCAGGCAGCAGCAATACGCCAAGCGCATCAAGCAGATCAAGGACCCGACCCAGAGCTCGGACTGGAAGCGGTTCGAGGCGACGATCGAACTCTTCAAGAAATATGGCAGCCAGTACAACTTCGATCCGGTGATGCTGGCGGCGCAGGGCTATCAGGAGTCGACCCTGGACCAGAACGCCAAGAGCCATGTGGGAGCGATCGGGATCATGCAGGTCATGCCGGCCACGGGCAAGGAGCTGGGCGTGGGCAGCATCACGGTGGCGGAAAACAACATTCATGCCGGCACCAAATACATGGACCAGCTGATGACGCGTTATTTCAAGGACGCCCAGTTCCGTGACGCCGACCGCAGCCTGTTCGCTTTTGCTGCTTACAACGCGGGGCCGGGGAGGATCGCTTCGATGCGCAAGGAGGCGGCCAAGCGCGGGCTCGACCCGGACAAGTGGTTCAACAACGTCGAGCTGGTGACGGCCGAGAAGGTGGGCATCGAAACCACCACCTATGTGCGCAACATCTACAAGTATTACGTCGCCTACAAGCTCACGAGCGAGATCCGGGCCGCGGCGCTCAAGGCGCGCGAACAGGTGGAGGGTGCGCCCGCCAGATAGGCGGGTGGTGGCCCGGCTAGGGGTAGCCCCGTAGCGGGGCTGCCTCGCGGCTCCGGCCGCAGCCCGCGGCGGTAGCCGGGGCTGCGTTCGGGCAAGGCCCGAGGGATCAGCCCGCCTATACTCTGCTAACGCGCGGCCGGGCCGCGCGTTTCACGTCCGGACCCCAAGAAAGCACATGGCTCGCATCTTCTGCATCGCCAATCAAAAGGGCGGCGTCGGCAAGACCACGACCGCCGTCAACCTCGCCGCGGGCCTAGCGGCCAACCAGCAGCGGGTGCTGCTGGTCGACCTTGACCCGCAGGGCAACGCCACCATGGGCAGCGGGGTGGACAAGCGCACGCTGGCCGCTTCGGTCTACCAGGTGCTGATCGGCGAGCTCGAAGTGGCGGCCGCCCGCACGCCAGCGGGAGCGGGCGGCTACGACGTGTTGCCGGCCAACCGCGAACTGGCGGGCGCCGAGCTCGACCTGGTCGACCTCGAGCGCCGCGAACATCGCCTCAAGGCGGCTCTGGCAGCGGTCGAGCAGGACTACGACTTTGTGCTGATCGACTGCCCGCCGTCGCTGTCGATGCTGACGCTTAACGGACTGTGCGCAGCGCATGGGGTGGTGATCCCGATGCAGTGCGAATATTTCGCGCTCGAGGGGCTGTCGGACCTGGTCAACACGATCAAGCGGGTGCACGCCAACCTCAATCCGCAGCTGACCGTGATCGGCCTGCTGCGGGTGATGTTCGATCCGCGTATCACGCTGCAGCAACAGGTCAGCGACCAGCTGAAGCAGCACTTCGGCGCCAAGGTGTTCGACACCATCATTCCGCGCAACGTGCGGCTGGCCGAGGCCCCCAGCTATGGGATGCCGGGCGTGGCCTACGACCGTTCGTCCAAGGGGGCGCAGGCGTATATCGCCTTCGGCGCCGAGATGGTCGAGCGCGTGAAGAAACTCTGAGACCGATGAAAGACAGACACGGAGCGGCAGGCCCGGGCCTGCCTGCCCGGAGGACATGCCAGTGATCAAGAAATCGAAGGGCTTGGGGCGCGGCCTCGAGGCGTTGCTCGGAGGGGAGCCAGCGCCTGCTGCGCCGGTCGGCGCGCCGACCACGCTGCCGCTTTCCCAGCTGCAGGCCGGCAAGTACCAGCCGCGCACCAAGATGGACCCCGAGGCGCTGGCCGAACTGGCCGAGTCGATCAAGGCGCAAGGCGTGATGCAGCCCATCCTCGTGCGCCCGGTCGGCGAAGGGCGCTACGAGATCATCGCGGGCGAGCGGCGCTTCCGCGCTTCGCAGCTGGCGGGCTTGGCCGAAGTGCCGGTGCTGGTCAAGCAAGTGGCCGACGAGGCGGCGCTGGCGATGGCGCTGATCGAAAACATCCAGCGCGAGGACCTCAATGCGCTGGAGGAAGCGCAAGGCGTGCAGCGCCTGATCCGGGAGTTCGACTTCACTCACGAACAGGCGGCCGGGGCTATCGGTCGCTCGCGCTCGGCCACGTCGAACCTGTTGCGCTTGCTGAACCTGGCGCAGCCGGTGCAGGACATGCTGATGGAGTCGCGCCTGGACATGGGGCACGCGCGCGCGCTGCTGGCGGTGGACGCCGCCACCCAGATCCAGCTGGCGCATCGCATTGTCGCCAAGGGGCTGTCGGTGCGCGAGGCCGAGACCCTGGTCGCGCATGTCGGGCGGGAAGAAACCCAGCGCGGCCAGCGCCGGCCAGCGCAGCGCAGCCGCGACATCGTACGGCTCGAAGAAGAGCTGGCCGACACGCTGGGCGCGGTCGTCAAACTGGCGGCCAATGCGCGAGGCAAGGGCAAGCTGGTGATCGAGTTTTCCAACCTCGACCAGCTCGACGGCATCGTCGAGCGCTTGCGCGAGTGAATCGGCCGGCGCGCGACGGTCTGGTCACGGCCCTGGTGGCGACGGCGGCCTGGGGCCTGGCCGGTCTGGTGTGGCTGGCGAGCGGGCATCTGTCGCTGGTGCTGCTGGTGGCGCCGATCGCCTGGGGCTTGGTCGAGGTGGCGGCGCGCGCGCGCAAGTCGCGCCTGGCGCGGGTGCTCAACGCAGCGTTTCTGCACTTGGTGGCGGACGACGGCGCCGAGTTCGACGGCGCCTTGGCGGTGGTGTTGGCGCGCCGCGCGCGGCTGCTGGGCATGTTGCCACCGCGGCTGATCGATTTGCGGTTGGCTCGGATGCCGAGCGGGGAGCATTTCGTCGTGCGCGGCGAACTGCGCCGCGAAAGCGAGGCGGTGGTCTGGCGGGTGACGCGGGTTAGTGCGGAGCAGGCGCAGCAATGGCTGCGCGACTTGGCATGAAAGCGCCGCACCGAGCGGCGTTTTGCATTGTTGCGGCGCGGCACCAATTTGACGCACCTTTGGAGTGACCCTTAGAATCTCGAGGCTTTGACGAACACGGACCTGACCCGCAGGCGGGCGGCCGGATCGAAATGGCCCGGATCGTCCTTTTCCAGTTCCTCACAACACTGATCGTCGCGGTTGCCGCCTGGCTGATTTCGGGTGTGCACGCGGCGATTTCAGCGTTGTTGGGGGGGGCAGCTTGTCTGCTTCCCAATGGCCTCTTCGCGCTCAGATTGGCGCTGGCGAGCCGGCGGCCGGGGGGAGCGAATCCCATGGTTTTTTTCGTGGGTGAGTTCGTCAAGCTGGTCGCAACAGTGCTGCTCCTGGCGCTGATCGCTTCGACCTACAAGGATTTGAACTGGCTCGCGATGCTCGTGTCGATCATCGCGGTGCTCAATAGCTACGTACTGGCGCTGATCGTCAAAGAGTAAGGATCGACCCCATGGCTTCCAGCCAAGCCCCTACCGCGACCGAGTACATCCAACACCACTTGGCCCACCTGTCGACGAGCAAGCAAAGCTCGATCATCGACTTTTCGGTGTTCAACATCGACACGATCTTTTTCTCGATCGCGATGATGGCCTTGGGTCTGTTTGTCCTGCGCATTGCGGCGCGCAAGCCGACCTCGGGCGTGCCGGGCAAGTGGCAGTGCTTCGTCGAAATGATCGTCGACATGGTCGAGGAGCAATCCAAGTCGATCGTCCACGGCGACCGCAGCTTCATCGCCCCGCTCGCGCTGACCGTTTTCATCTGGGTCATCCTGATGAACGCGATCGACCTGATCCCGGTTGACCTGTTCCCGACGATCGCGAGCATGGTCGGAATCCATTACCTGCGCCCGCTGCCCTCGGCCGATCTGAACGGCACCCTCGGCATCTCGCTCGGCGTGCTGGTCCTGATGATCTACTACGGCATCAAGATCAAGGGCTTCGGCGGCTGGGGCCACGAACTCTTCACCGCGCCGTTCGGCTCGAACCCGGTGCTGTGGCCGTTCAACTTCGCGCTCAACCTGATCGAATACGCGGCCAAGGCTGTTTCGCTCGGCATGCGGTTGTTCGGCAACATGTACGCTGGCGAACTGCTTTTCTTCCTGATCGCCCTGCTCGGCGGCATGTGGTCGTTCGGCTTCGACGCCAGCCTGCTCGGCGTTGCCGGACACGTGATCGCCGGCCTGGCCTGGTTGCTGTTCCACATCCTGATCGTTTTGCTGCAAGCCTTCATCATGATGATGCTGACGCTGGTTTACATCGGCCAGGCTCACGAAGGCCACTGATTTCCTTCCCGTTTCGATTTACCGCTCCACTCTTTCATATCCAAGGAGTTCGCAATGTTGACCAACGTCGCTTTCGTTGCCCTGGCCGCTGGCCTGATCATCGGCCTCGGTGCTATCGGTGCCTGTATCGGTATCGGCATCATGGGCAGCAAGTATCTTGAAGCCGCTGCGCGTCAGCCCGAGCTGATGAACACCCTGCAGACCAAGATGTTCCTGCTGGCTGGCCTGATCGACGCCGCGTTCCTGATCGGTGTTGGTATCGCCATGATGTTCGCCTTCGCGAACCCCTTCGTCGGCTAATTGCCGGCCGAAGCACGTCTTTTCCGTTTGACGCCGCCGGCCAGACCATGAGTCTCGTGCCGGCGTATCGGGGTTCAACATGAACATCAACGCCACCCTGTTCGTACAGATGGCCGTGTTCTTCATCGGTGCATGGATCACCATGAAGTTCATCTGGCCGCCGCTGATCAAGGCGATCGAAGAGCGGCAGAAGAAGATTGCCGACGGACTGGCTGCGGCCGACCGCGGCGAGCACGCTCTGGCCGACGCCAAGAAGCAGGGCGCATCGATCGAGGCCGACGCCCGTTCGCGCGCCCAAGGTATCGTGGCCGACGGCGAGAAGCGCGGCCAGGCCATCATCGACGACGCCAAGGCTCAGGCTCAGGTCGAAGCCAACCGCATCGTCGAGGCGGCCAAGGCCGAGGCTGCGCAAGAGATGCAGCGCGCCAAGGAACAGCTGCGCGATCAGGTCGCGCAACTGGCCGTGGCCGGCGCCCAGCAGATCCTGGCCCGCGAGGTCAATGCCCAGGTCCACGCGCAGTTGCTGGACCAGCTCAAGGCGAAGCTCTGACCATGGCTGAACTCTCGACGATTGCGCGTCCTTACGCCGAAGCCTTTTTTGAGGTGGCGCGCGAGGGCAAGGACGGAGCCAACGCGGCCGATCTGCTGGACGTGGTCGATAGCCTGGCCGGCATCGCCACCGATCCGCAGGTGGCCGGTCTGGCGGGCGATCCCAAGCTGACCTCGGACCAGTTGTTCGACCTCATCGCTGGCAGCTTGCCGCGGGCGATGCCGGCGGCCGCGGCGAACCTGCTGCGCGTGATTATCGAGAACGGTCGTCTCGCTGCGCTGCCCGAAGTCGCGCGCCAGTTCCGCCTGCTCAAGAATGAATCCGAAGGCGTTGCCGACGCCGTGATCGAAAGCGCTTTCCCGATGAGCGAGGCCGACGTGTCCGCTCTCGTGGCGGCGCTGGGCAAGAAATTCCCGGGCATCGCGCTCAAGCCCCAGGTCGTGCTCGACGCGTCCCTGGTGGGCGGCGTGCGTGTCACCGTCGGCGACCAGGTGCTCGACGGCACCGTCAAGGCCCGCCTCGCGCAAATGCACGCGGCGCTCACCGCATAAATATCGGAGTTGAAAGATGCAACTCAATCCTAGCGAAATCAGCGAACTCCTGAAAAAGCGGATCGAAGGCCTCGGCGTCTCCGCTGACCTGCGTACCCAGGGTACGGTCGTTTCCGTTACCGACGGCATTTGCCGCGTCCACGGCCTGTCCGACGTGATGCAGGGCGAAATGCTCGAGTTCCCCGGCAATACCTTCGGCCTCGCGCTCAACCTCGAGCGCGACTCGGTCGGCGCCGTGGTTCTGGGCGCCTACGAGCACATTTCCGAAGGTGACGTGGTCAAGTCGACCGGCCGCATTCTGGAAGTGCCGGTCGGCCGCGAACTGATCGGCCGCGTGGTCAACGCGCTCGGTCAGCCGATCGACGGCAAGGGCCCGATCAACGCCACCCGCACCGACGTGATCGAGAAGGTTGCGCCGGGCGTGATTGATCGCCAGTCCGTCTCGCAGCCAGTGCAGACCGGCCTGAAGTCGATCGACGCGATGGTGCCGGTCGGCCGCGGCCAGCGCGAGCTGATCATCGGTGACCGCCAGACCGGCAAGACCGCGGTCGCGCTCGACACCATCATCAACCAGAAGGGCAAGGACCTCGTCTGCGTCTACGTCGCGATCGGCCAGAAGGCTTCGACCATCGCCAACGTGGTGCGCAAGCTCGAGGAAAACGGCGCGATGGAGTTCACCATCGTCGTCGCTGCCACCGCTTCGGAGTCGGCCGCGATGCAATACATCGCCCCGTACGCCGGCGCGACCATGGGCGAATACTTCCGTGATCGCGGCGAAGACGCCCTGATCGTGTACGACGACTTGACCAAGCAGGCCTGGGCCTACCGTCAGATCTCGCTGCTGCTGCGCCGTCCGCCGGGCCGCGAAGCCTACCCGGGCGACGTGTTCTACCTGCACAGCCGTCTGCTCGAGCGCGCGGCCCGCGTCAACCCCGACTACGTCGCCAAAAAGACCAACGGCGAAGTGACGGGCAAGACCGGTTCGCTGACCGCCCTGCCTATCATCGAAACCCAGGCCGGCGACGTGACCGCGTTCGTTCCGACCAACGTGATTTCGATTACCGACGGCCAGATCTTCCTGGAAACCGACCTCTTCAACGCCGGTATCCGTCCCGCCATCAACCCCGGCATCTCGGTGTCGCGCGTCGGCGGTGCGGCCCAGACCAAGGTCATCAAGAAGCTCGGCGGCGGCGTCCGTCTGGCGCTCGCCCAGTTCCGTGAACTGGCGGCGTTCGCGCAGTTCGCCTCGGACCTCGACGAAGCTACCCGCAAGCAGCTCGACCGCGGCCGCGTCGTCACCGAACTGATGAAGCAGCCGCAATACCAGCCGCTCCAGGTTTGGGAAGAGGCGCTGGTGCTGTTCGCCGTGAACATCGGCGCCTACGACGGCGTCGAAGTCAAGGACGCGCTGCGCATCGAGAAGGCCATGCGCGACTTCATGAAGTCGAAGTACGCCGCCCTGGTTGACCGCATCGAAGCGACCAAGGATCTCTCGAAGGACGACGAGGCTGCGCTGACCGCCGCCATCGACGACTTCAAGAAGAACGGCGCGTACTGATCGGCCCCGCGGCTGTCAGGGGGAGCTAATGCCCAGTACCAAGGAAATACGCGTCAAGATCAAGAGCGTGCAAAACACGCGCAAGATCACCAAGGCGATGGAGATGGTCGCTGCGTCGAAGATGCGCAAGGCGCAGGAACGCATGCGTGCCACCCGTCCGTACGGCGACAAGATCCGCAACATCGTTGCTCACCTGGCGACGGCCAACCCGGAGTACCGTCACCCCTTCCTCGTCAAGCATGAGCCGGCGGGCGCCGTCGGCGTCATCCTCGTGACGACGGACAAGGGGCTGGCGGGGGCGCTCAACACCAACATCCAGCGCCTGCTGCTGGCGCGGGTGAAGGAGTGGAACGCCGCCGGTAACAAGATCGAGGCGACCGCCATCGGCAACAAGGGCTATGGCTTCCTCCAGCGCCTCAACGTTCCGGTGGTCTCGCACGTCGTTCAGCTGGGCGACAAGCCTCACCTCGAGCGCCTGATCGGCGCGATCAAGGTGCAGCTCGACGCTTACGCGGCGGGCAAGATCGACGGCGTCTACCTGGCCTATTCGCGTTTCGTCAACGCGATGAAGCAGGAGCCGGTGATCGAGCAGCTGTTGCCGCTGACGGCCGACAAGCTGTCGCAGAGCGAAGAGGAAAAGCGCGGCTACTCGTGGGATTACCTCTACGAGCCGGACGCGCAGCGCGTGATCGACGAACTGCTCACGCGGTACGTCGAGGCGCTGATCTACTCCTCGGTGGCCGAGAACATGGCTTCCGAGCAGAGCGCGCGGATGGTCGCGATGAAGGCGGCGTCTGACAACGCCAAGACCCTCATCGAAGAGCTTCAGCTCGTCTATAACAAGACCCGCCAGGCCGGCATCACCAAGGAGATCTCCGAGATCGTTGGTGGCGCCGCGGCCGTGTCCTAACGAATCAGAATTCAAAGTCGAGGAAAACCCATGAGTACCGGACAGATCGTTCAGGTCATTGGCGCGGTGGTGGACGTCGAGTTCCCGCGCGACGCCATGCCCAAGGTCTACGACGCCCTCGTGCTGGAAAAGGACGAGAGCAACACCCTGGCCGAAGCCGGCCTGACCTTCGAAGTGCAGCAGCAGCTGGGCGACGGCGTGGTTCGTACCATTGCCATGGGCTCGTCGGAAGGCCTGCAGCGCGGGATGAAGGTCGCCAACACCGGCGCCGGCATCATGGTGCCCGTGGGTCCCAAGACCCTCGGCCGCATCATGGACGTTCTCGGTCGCCCGATCGACGACGCGGGCCCGATCGGCGAAGAGCATCGCATGCCGATCCACCGCGAAGCGCCCAAGTTCGACGAGCTCTCGCCTTCGGTTGACCTGCTCGAGACCGGCATCAAGGTTATCGACCTGGTTGCTCCGTTCGCCAAGGGCGGCAAGGTCGGCCTGTTCGGCGGCGCCGGGGTCGGCAAGACCGTCAACATGATGGAGCTGATCAACAACATCGCCAAGCAGTACGGCGGCTACTCGGTGTTCGCCGGCGTCGGCGAGCGCACTCGTGAAGGTAACGACTTCTATCACGAGATGAAGGACTCCAACGTCCTCGACAAGGTGGCGATGGTGTTCGGTCAGATGAACGAACCCCCGGGCAACCGTCTGCGCGTGGCGCTGTCGGGTCTGACGATGGCCGAGTCGTTCCGCGACGAAGGCCGCGACATCCTGCTGTTCGTCGACAACATCTACCGCTACACCCTGGCCGGTACCGAAGTGTCGGCGCTGCTGGGCCGGATGCCGTCGGCGGTGGGCTACCAGCCGACCCTGGCCGAGGAAATGGGCCGTCTGCAGGAGCGCATCACCTCCACCAAGACCGGCTCGATCACCTCGATCCAGGCCGTGTACGTGCCGGCGGACGACTTGACCGACCCGTCGCCCGCAACCACCTTCGGCCACTTGGACGCCACCATCGTGCTGTCGCGCGACATCGCCTCGCTGGGTATCTACCCGGCGGTCGACCCGCTCGACTCCACCTCGCGCCAGATCGACCCGAACATCATCGGCGAAGAGCACTACAGCGTGACTCGTCGTGTCCAGGCTACGCTGCAGCGCTACAAGGAACTGCGCGACATCATCGCGATTCTCGGCATGGACGAACTGTCGCCGGAAGACAAGCTGGCCGTCACCCGGGCCCGCAAGATCCAGCGCTTCCTGTCGCAGCCGTTCCACGTCGCTGAAGTGTTCACCGGTTCGCCCGGCAAATACGTCCCGCTCAAGGAAACGATCCGCGGCTTCAAGATGATCGTCGACGGCGAGTGCGACGCCCTGCCCGAGCAGGCGTTCTACATGGTCGGCACGATCGACGAGGCCTTCGAGAAGGCCAAGAAGATGCAGTAATCCGTGCCCCGTGGGCGGTGATCCTCCCGGATCGCTGCCCATGGCACCGATTGCCGACCACGGAGCTTCAACATGCACACCATTCAAGTCGATGTCGTCAGCGCGGAAGAACTGATCTTCTCCGGCGCTGCCGAGTCCGTTTCGCTTCCGGGCGAGGCGGGCGACCTGGGCATTCTGCCGGGACACACCCCGCTGATCACTCGCATCCGGCCGGGCGTTGTGCGCATCAAGGTCGCGGACAAGGCCGAGGAAGAGCAGGTGTTCGTTGCCGGCGGCATCCTCGAGGTGCAGCCCAGCGTCGTCACCGTGCTGGCCGACACCGCGATCCGCGGCAAGGACCTGGACGAAGCGAAGGCGGCCGAGGCCCTGCGTATGGCCGAAGAAGCGCGCAAGAACGCTTCCAGCGAAATCGAGATTGCCACCGTCGAAGCCGAGATGGCCTCGCTGGCGGCGCAGCTCGCGGCGATCAAGAAGATCCGTCGCTGATTCTCGCCGGTTCGGGTTTCAGGGCACGGGGCGCTGCGGCGCCCCGTTGCTTTTTGGCTGACGGCAAGCACGAGCCGCATCGCACTGCTTACACTGGCAGACAAGCTTTCTTCCTATGGCCAGTCCCATGAAGATCCTTGTCCCCACCGACGGTTCGGAGTTGTCCGACAAAGCCATTGCGACTGCGGTCGAACTGGCCGCCGCGCTCAAGGCCAGCCTGATCGGCATGACCGCAGTCGGTTCGTATGCGTATTCGGGTTATGCCGATTACGGCGAAGAAGAGGCGCGCGACGAAACCGATTTCGACGCTGCCCAGGCCGCGGCCGCGAACGACAGGCTGGCGGCCGTGGAGCGGGCGGCCAAGGCTGCCGGCCTTTCGTATGAACTGGTGATGAGCCGCAAAGCGCCGCCCTGGCGGGCGATCATCGACTGTGCCGCGGCCAACGCGTGCCAGATGATCGTGATGGCCTCACATGGCCGCAGCGGCCTGGGCGCGCTCCTGATCGGGTCCGAGACCCAGAAGGTGCTGGCCTACTGCGACCGTCCCGTTCTGGTCGTGCGCTGAGCTGCAGCCGCGGTTGCCGCCTTATCCGGCCGCCGCCTACACTGGCCTGACCCCGGCGCCCGGCCGGGCTGACGCATCGCCGGAGGCAGGTTTGAACCCCTTGCTCGTACAGCTTGCGTTGGGCTGCGCGCTCGCAGGTGCGGCCGTGACTCCCGTTCTATCAGAGGTTGGCGGAGAGCGAGCGCTCGCTGCGCTTCGGGCGCTGAAGCTGCCGGCGGGTTTTCGGGCCGAGCTCTATGCCCTCGTTCCCGGCGCGCGCCTGATGGCGGTCAATCCGGCGGACGGGACGGTTTTTGTCGGCACCCGCGGTTCGAAAGTGTTTGCCGTGAGCGACCGGAACCGGGACGGCGTCGCCGACCCAGTGGGCGAACTGGCACCGGCGCTGTCTCTCAACACTCCGAATGGCGTGTGTTTTGCCGCCGATGGCAGCCTGTTCGTGGTCGAGCTCAACCGGGTCCTGAACTTTGCGGCGGCGGAGCTGGCGCTAGGTCGGGCCGATCCGGTCGCTTCCGTGGTGGTGCCGCAGGGGCAGCTGATACCGGTGAGCGAGGAGAGCCGCAACCACAGTGCCCGCGCCTGCGCGGTCGGTCCGGACGGCAGGCTCTACATCGCCATCGGCCAGCCTTACAACGTGCCGCCGCCGCAGAAAGCCGAGCTGTACTGGCGCTGGGGCATCGGCGGCATCGTCCGGTTCCGGCGTGAGGGTAGCGAGCGCGAGGTCTACGCACGGGGTGTCCGCAATTCGGTGGGCCTTGCCTTCAATCCGAAGGACGGCAGCCTCTGGTTCACCGACAACCAGGTCGACGGCATGGGCGACGACATTCCCCCGGGCGAACTCAACCGGGCCACCCGGGCCGGCCAGCACTTCGGTTTCCCCTGGTATGGCGGCGGCCGTGTGCGTACGACCGAATACCTCGGTTCGGTGCCTCCCGCCGATGCCTTGTTTCCTGAAGTCGAGATGGACGCCCACGCGGCCGACCTCGGCTTGATGTTCTACCGTGGATCGCAGTTTCCGTTGCGCTACCGTGGCGGCATCTTTTCTGCGCAGCACGGCTCGTGGAATCGCACCGAACCGATCGGTGCCCGCGTAATGTTCACGCCGCTGCGGTCAGACGGCACGGCCGGCGCCCCCGAAGTGTTTGCCGCGGGCTGGTTGACCGCGCGCGGCGACTACCTGGGCCGCCCGGTGGACGTCCAGGAACTGGGCGACGGATCGATCTTGGTGTCGGACGATTTTGCCGGCGCGATCTACCGCATTTCGTACCGCGCGCCGTGATGGCGGCGGCCTCTACTGAGTCTGCTTTGGCCGCTGGCTGGATGCGCGGCTGGCGCACAGGCGCAAGAGGGCGCCCCGCTGGTCCTGCCGACCCTGGAGCCGGTGGTGGTCACGGCCACTTGCAGCGAGCGGCGGCTGTTTTACGGGCCGGCTTCGGTCAACGCCGCCCGTCCGAGTCTGCTGGGCGCTGACGGCAATCGTTTACCCTGGGTGTCGGAGTATGCGAGCTAGGCGAACTGCGCTGGTCATCGCCAACGAAGCCAACGTTCGTTAACGGGGCAGGACGCGAGCGGCGTTTCCTGCTGGATCTGGGTCTGCAGATTCGAGCGAACTATTCCTAGAGGGAAATCTCTAATCGGGTCGCGCCGCTTGTTCGGATCGAAAGAAATCCCATGCAAATCAATGGGCTGCCTTTGGAGGCGAAAGCGCTACCAGGGCTGAGCCATGAATTTGCAACGAACTGTGTCAACCGTCTGCCCCGAGCCGGCGTTAGCGGTCGTAGGGTTGACATCGCCGATGCGCAATCCGAGCTCAGAACCAACCTAACTGTTAGGAATTGTCATGACCAAGCTGTTCGCTGCCCTGTTCACCGCCGCCTTCGCTTTCGCTGGCGCCGCTGTCGCCCAAGAGAAGAAGGTTGAGGCCAAGGCCGAAGCCAAGCCGGCCGCCGCCGCCCCGGCCGCCAAGAAGGAAGAGAAGAAGGCTGAAGCCGCCCCGGCCGCCAAGAAGGAAGAGAAGAAGGCTGAAGCCGCTCCGGCCGCCAAGAAGGAAGAGAAGAAGGCCGACGCCAAGAAGTAATCTGGCTCGGAGTCTCTCCGCGAAAAGAGCAGGTCTTAGACCTGCTCTTTTTTTTCGTCAGCGACCAGGGAGTCGAGCAGGGCGGCCACGCTCAAGCCACTGATTCGCAAGCGTTTCTCGCGCGAAGTCTCGCCGCTGATCAGTTCGATCGCCGAGCGCGGAAGTCCCAGCCGCTTGGCCAGGAACTTGATGAGGGCCTGATTGGCCCGGCCTTCGATCGGTGGGGTGGTGAGGGCAATCTTGAGCCGGCCGCCGTGTTCGCCGACGATGGCGTCGCGTCGAGCGCCCGGTTGGGCGTGGACCGCAACGGTTAACAGCCCACTCGTTGTCGAGAGCCAAGAGGGAAGGGGGGGGCTCATGCGAGAATCGGGCTTTGCCTTCATTACAGTACAGCGCTCCGTGAAACCGACCAACGATACCTTCCTGCGGGCGTTGCTGCGCCAGCCGACCGAGTACACCCCTGTTTGGCTGATGCGCCAAGCCGGCCGCTACATGGCCGAGTACAACGCCACCCGTGCGCGGGCCGGTAGTTTCATGGGTCTGGCCAAGTCGCCGGCCTACGCGACCGAAGTGACTCTGCAGCCGGTCGACCGCTTTCCGCTCGACGCCGCGATCCTCTTTTCCGACATCCTGACCGTGCCCGATGCGATGGGTCTGGGACTGTCGTTCGCCCAGGGCGAAGGCCCGCGTTTTGCCCACCCGGTCCGCACCGAGGAAGACGTGGCGCGTCTGGTCGCTCCGGATCCGGCGGGCGAGCTGCGGTATGTGACCGATGCAGTGGCTGAGATCCGCAAGGCGCTCAACAACCGCATTCCCTTGATCGGTTTCTCCGGCAGCCCCTTCACTCTCGCCTGCTACATGGTCGAAGGCGGCGGTTCGAGCGATTTCCGCACGCTCAAGACCATGATGTACCGCCGGCCGGACCTGTTGCACCGCATCCTGACGGTCAACGCTCGCGCCGTGGCCGATTATCTGAACGCCCAGATCGAAGCCGGTGCCCAGGCCGTGATGATTTTCGATACCTGGGGCGGTGCCCTGGCCGATGGCGCTTACCAGGCGTTTTCGCTGGACTACATGCGCCAGGTGGTGTCGCAGCTGAAGCGCGAGCACGACGGCGAGAAGATTCCTTCGATCGTGTTCACCAAGGGCGGCGGACTGTGGCTGGAGCAGATCGCCGACATCGGTTCCGATGCCGTCGCGCTCGACTGGACCGTGAATCTGGGGCAGGCGCGCGAGCGGATTGCGGACAAGGTGGCCCTGCAAGGCAACCTGGATCCGATGTCGCTGTTTGCTGACGAAGCTCAGGTCCGTGCCGAAGCCCGCAAGGTGCTCGACTCCTACGGTCCGGTGCGCACTGCCGCGGGTCGACAAGGCGGCCATGTGTTCAACCTGGGGCATGGCATCAACCAGTTCACTCCGCCCGAGAACGTGGAAGTCTTGGTCGACGAAGTGCACTCGTATAGCCGCAAGTTGCACCAGTAAGCCGCATCGAGCGGCGTTGGCTCTTCACTTATGCACAAGGCCGCGACGCTGTCGAAACGTCGCGGCCTTGCTCTTGGAGCGCTGGACGTCGTTGTGAGGTGCTCATGTAAGTGATTGATTTATAAAGAAGCCCAATTTGGTGGCATAACATCGAATCCAGCTTCTCCCTTGAGTGGGCAGGGGTTTAGCGAGTTTCTGAACTCCTTTTCCACAAAGTTATCCACAGATCGGGCGCAGTCCTGGTTCGTGCTTGGTAAATCAAACACTTAGGCTTAGCTATTGATGTCGAATATGACTGATGCGGCGCGCTATGCCCAAGTCGTCGTCGACGTTCCGATCGCCCAGCCACTGGACTACCGGGTACCCGTCGGTTGGACGGCCGCGGTGGGCTTGCGCTGCGTAGTGCCGTTTGGACGCCGCAAGCTGGTGGGGATCATTGTTGGTCTGAGCGCTTCAAGCGAGTTGGCCGACGACCGGGTCAAGCCGATCCAAGCCTTGTTGGAAGAGGTCTCGCCGCTAGGTGAGGACTGGCTTACCCTGACTCGCTTTGCGGCCGACTACTACCAGCAGGCCTGGGGCGAAGCGGCGTTGCCGGCATTGCCAGCTTTTTTCCGCACCGTTCCCGGGCCGCGCCATGCCGCTTCCCTGCAACGCATGCGCAAGCCGCCGAAGCCTGCCGCCGCAGCTGAACCCGCCCCACGCAACACACCGAACGAGGAACAGCTCGCCGCGATCGACGCCATCGCCGGCGCCGCCGGTTTTGCGGCCTTCCTTCTGTTCGGGGTGACCGGCAGCGGTAAGACCGAGGTCTACCTCAACGCGATCGAGTTGACGCTGGCGCGTGATGCGGCGGCGCAAGTCCTGCTGCTGGTGCCGGAAATCAACCTCACACCCCAGCTCGAAGCGAGTCTCGTCGCCCGGTTTCCGGGCGAACGCGTGGTCAGCCTGCATTCGGGCCTGGCGGCCGGCGAACGGGCCACGGCCTGGCTGGCGGCACATGAAGGGCGGTCCCGCATCGTCGTCGGCACCCGGATGGCGGTGTTCGCCTCGCTGCCGAAGCTGGCGCTGGTGATTGTCGACGAGGAGCACGACCCTTCGTTCAAGGCGGGCGACGGCGTGCGTTATTCGGCGCGCGACCTCGCGATCAAGCTGGCCCACATTCGCGGCATCCCGGTGGTGCTGGGTTCGGCCACCCCGGCGCTCGAGACTTGGGCGCGGGCCAAAGAGGGTCGCTACCGTCTACTCAAGCTCGAGCGCCGTGCGGCCGATCAAGCTTGTTTGCCCAAGCTGACGCTGGTCGATACCAAGATCCATCCGCTCACCCAGGGTCTGGCCGCTCCGGTGCGGCAGGCTCTTGCCGATACTTTGGCGCGCGGCGAGCAGTCGCTGGTTTTCCTGAACCGCCGCGGCTACGCGCCGGTGGTGGCCTGCCAGTCGTGCGGGTGGTTGTCGACCTGCCCACGCTGTTCGGTGTTTTCAGTCTTCCACAAGGCGGATCGAACCCTGGTCTGCCATCACTGCGGCTGGAACCAGAAAGTGCCGCGCGCCTGCCCTACCTGCGGCAACGTCGACCTGCAGGCGGTAGGACAAGGCACCCAGCGGATCGAGGAACAGCTGCGGGAAGCACTGCCGACCGCGCGAGTGCTGCGCATCGACCGCGACAGCACCCGCCGCAAGGACTCGGCGCAGGAGGCGTTCGAATCGGTGCACGCGGGCGAGGTCGACGTCCTGGTCGGCACCCAGATGGTCGCCAAGGGGCATGATTTCCAGCGCGTCTCGCTGGTGGTGGTGTTGAACGCCGATGCGCAACTGGTGTCGCACGACTTCCGCGCCCCTGAACGCCTGTTTGCCACCCTGGTCCAGGTGGCCGGCCGCGCGGGCCGCGCCGGGCTCGCCAGCCAGGTCTTGCTGCAGACCCGCTTTCCCGATCACCCGATGTTCGTCGCGCTGGCAAAGCAGGACTACGCGCGGTTTGCCGACTCCCAGCTGGCTGAACGCCGCGGCGCCGCGATGCCGCCGTATTCGCACCAGGCCTTGGTCACGGCCGAAGCCAAGGCGCTCGACGACGCGATCGCCTTCCTCCAGGCGGCGGGGGCTGCCGGCGAAGCCATGGGCCATGAGCAAGTCCGGCTCTACGACCCGGTACCCATGAGTCTGATGCGCCTCGCCAATGTCGAACGGGCCCAGCTTTTGGTCGAAGCCGATACTCGGTCGGCGCTGCAGGCCTTCCTGCGGCCCTGGCTCGAAGGCCTGCGCGCCGAGCGCAGCAAGGTGCGGTGGGCGATCGAAGTCGACCCGCAATCCGTCTGAAGACCTGGCCGCGCCGAAACGCCTGATTTCGGCCCGGATCCGAAGCTGCAAAACGGGCAGCGACTGGGCCTGAATCAGGGCTAGGCCGACGGTCGGCACGGAGACGCCGCCGGGCGAAAGCCGGCAGCGCCCGGCGGCGCGCGCATCAATCATGCTTGCCTCGAGCGCGGCAGGGGTTCAAGTCATGCCCAGGCGTTTCCAGGCCGGTTTTTCTCTGGTGGAAGTGCTGGTAGCCCTCACCATCCTGGTGATCGGGCTGCTGGGGCTGGCCGGCCTGCAACTCGCCGCCCTGCGCTGGACCACCGACGCGAGTCGGACCGCCGCAGTGGCGCGCCTGGGCCAGGAGATGGCCGAGAAGCTGCGCTCGCAGCCGGGCCAGGTCGATCGTTATCTCGCCGCAGCGCGCACCGAGGCCGTGGCCAACCCGGCTTGTTACGGCGCGAGCGGCTGTCCGGCCGACGTCATGGCGGCGACCGATGTCGCCGAATGGCGGGCCCTGGTGGCTGCGGCCTTGCCGGCTGGGTTCGCCACCCTGTGTCGAGACCGCAGCCCGGGGGATGGCAGCGTCGCCAACCCCGACTGCAGCGGCGGCGCGACCGATCCGGTGGTGATGAAGTTCTGGTGGACGGCGCGCGACGCCCGTGGCCGCAGCGTCGACGTCGACACCTTGTCGGCACCGGTGGCGGTGCTGCCGCTGCGGCCATGATCACCCACGCGCGTCAGACCGGGCTGTCGCTGGTCGAACTGATGGTCGCGCTGACTATCGGTCTATTGATCGTGCTGGCCGCGACCACGTTGTACCTCGGCGCCAGCGGCAGCCTGCGGCTGCAGGACGAGGTGTCCCGCCTCGACGATTCGGGTCGCTTCGCCCTCGACTCGATCACCCGGCTCCTGCGTATCGCCGGCTACGTCGATTGGGCCGGGGACTCGGGCGGTGCGCCGGTGCAGCTGAACCCGGGCGATCCGCCCGCTGTGCAGGGCAGCGACGGCGCGCGCAACGACGCGTTGACTCTGCGCTTCTTCGGCAGCGCGAACGGCGGCGCGGCCGACGGCGCCATCGTCGACTGCCTGGGAGTCCCGGTGCCGCGCGACGGCAATCCCGCGAGCCGTTCCGAAAATTCGCTCAGCGTGAGTGCCGGCGGTGCGCTGTTGTGCCAGGCAAGTGGCATGACGAGTCCCCAGCCCTTGATCGACGGCGTTGACCGCCTCCAGTTCCTTTACGGCGTCGACACCGATGGCGACGGCATCCCCGATCGGTGGCAGCGCGCCGGCCAGGTGGCCAACTGGCGTGCCGTGCGGGTGGTGCGGGTCGGCTTGCTGATGGCTGGTGGGCCCGGTTCGCGCAAGGACCTCGATACCGCGGTCTACCGCCTTTTCGGCGCCGCCCATGCCGATGCGGGCGACAACGCGGTGCTGGACACCGCCACCTTGTCGGACGCCGAGCGCCATCGGCTGCGCCGGCTTTATACGGCCACGGTGGCGATCCGAAACGGGGGCTGAAATGAAGCGGATGTCATCGCGCGGGGCTGCCCTTGTGGTGGCATTGGTCATGCTGGTGCTGCTGACCCTGCTGGCGGTCACTGGCGCCCGCATTGCACTCACCGACGAAAAAAGCGCACGCGCTTCGCGCGAGCGCTTGTTGGCGTTCGAGGCGGCGGAAGCCGGTGTGCGCGACGCCGAAGACGACTTACTGCTAGGGGCCCGGTCGGCACGTTTTGCCAACGGCTCGGCCGCGGGGTTTGCGGCCGGTTGTCCGGCCGTGGCTGTGCCGCAGGTCGCCGATCTGGCGACCAGCACCCGCGGCCTGTGTCTGTCGGCGCCGGTCGGCCAGATGCCGGTATGGCGGACTGCCAGCTTGAATGCGCGTGGCGTGCCTTACGGCACCTTCACGGGGCAGACCTGGAATCTGAGCGGCTCGGCACCGCGTTATCTGATCGAAATCCTGCCCGACTACGTCGCTGGCGCTGCCGTCGGCGGCTCGCAGCGGCCGCAGCGCACCAGCGCCTTGTACCGCGTCACGGCCGAGGGGCTGAGCCAGTCGGGCGAACACGTGGCTGCAGTGCAATCGGCTTTCCGGCCCTAGCCATGAAGCGGATCCGGTTCGCCGCCGCGCTCCTGCTGCTGACTCTCGCGGGCTTGCTCGGAGCGCAGCCAGTTCTGCAGCTGGCAAGCGATCCGCTGCTGGGCACTCGCCCCATGCATGCCAATGTCCTGCTCTCGCTCTCGATCGAGTTCCCGACCGTCGGTGCGGCTTATCGCGAAGCGCTGCGCCACTACGACCCGGCGCGGCGCTACATCGGATATTTCAACGCCGAGCTTTGTTACGTCTACAACCCGGCGGCGGAGCGGTTCGAGTCCGCCGGCGCCGCTGCGATCAGCGATCATCGTTGCAGCGGCAAGTTCAGCGGCAACTTCATGAACTGGGCAACGATGAGCGCGATGGACGTGTTCCGCATGACGCTCACGGGCGGGCGGCGCGTGCTCGACGACATCGACCTCACCGTGCTTGAACGCGCCTGGCTGCCCACGGCCGCCAGCGCCACCAGCGCCGCGCCGCCGCTCTACCCGGGCGTGAGCGACTTCTTCGCGAGCGACCAGCATTTCCCGCGCCGTCTGGTGGGTCTGGGGTTGGATGGCAGCAGCGTGGCGCGGGTGGCGCCGGCGACGGTCCTGCCTTTCGATGTGCCGCGCGCCAGCCTGGTCAATTGCCGCGACGAAGTCCTGATCGGCAACTACGAAACCGGCGCGAGCAGCTGCGATACACCCGGCGCCGATGGCAGCTGGGTCGAAGGCGGACCGGTCAACCGCTACAAGTTGCGGGTCAAGGTCTGTGATGCCGAAGATATGGCCCACGGCCGCGCCGGCAGCTTTTGCCAGAATTTCGGCTCGTCCGGTACGCCGTCGTGGAAGCCCGCGGGCGAGGTGCAGTTGCGCGCCGAGACCATGCGTTTCGGTGCCCTGGCGTATCTGCTCGACCAGAACCAGACCCGTTATGGCGGCGTCTTGCGGCATCCGCTCGCTTATGTCGGGCAGCGCAGCTACGACGCCCGGTTCCGGGATGCCGGCCCCAACCTACTGCGCGAATGGGATGGCGAAGGACGCTTGCTGGCCAACCCTGCGCAGGCGGCCGAGGGGCGCTCGGGCTTCGTCAACTACCTCAACAACTTCGGTTCGGTGCCCGGCGCCGAAGGCGCTTACAAGCGCTACGACCCGGCGAGTGAAATGTTCTACGAAGCGGTGCGTTATCTGCAGTGGCATCGCGACGGCCCAACGGCGAAGGCGGCCGCTTCGCTCTCGAGCGAAATGAAGGGCGGCTTTCCGGTCTACACCGACTGGTCGAGCGATCCCCTGGTATGTGCGGCGCAGCCGAACTTCATCATCAGTGTTTCGGACACCAACACCTGGAACGACTGGGAGATTCCGGGCAACGACCGCTGCGCTCCCGCCGACGGCGACTGCGCCAAAGACGCGCCGCGCTCGATGGACGCCGCTTACGCACTCGACGTGCGCCGCCAGACCGCACTCGCGCGCGAGCTGGCGGCGGCGCGCGGCCTGGGCAACCTGCCGGCGCCGCTGGAAAACGCAGCCACCGGCAGCGGCAACACGGCCAGCTACTACATCGCCGGTTTGGCGAATTACGGCCGCGGCGACATCCGCCCGGCCGGAGCGCGGGCGGGGGATGTCAAGGCGGTCGGCGCCCAGCAGTTCAGCACGATTTCGATCGACGTGGGCGAGCCCTCGGCCACGCCGATCGAACAGCGTCAGCTCAATGTTGCCGGGGTGGTGGGTTCGCCCAGCCCGGAGATCTCCAACTACATGCTCGCCTCCAGCCCGGAGCGGTTGGTGGAAGTCCTGCGCAGCGCCTTCTCTCGCATCGCCTCGACCACCGGCTCGGCCGGCGGCGGGGCGCTGACGGCGGCGACGCTGACACCCGGCACGACCGGAATCTTCGTGCCGTATTACGACACCGCGGCCTGGTCGGGCGAAGTCGAGAGTTACCGCTTCATCGTCGATCGGCAGACCGGGCGTGTATCGCTGTCGCCGCAGCGGGTCTGGAGTGCGGCGGCCGGCGTGCCGGCGCCGGAGGCACGCCGGCTGTGGTTGGGCAAGGGTGGCGCCGGGGCGCGCGAACTGAAATGGAACGAACTCGACGCCAACGAGCAGGCGCTTTTCAACACCGATCCGATCTATGGCGTCAGCGACGGCCTGGGCGAGCGCCGCCTGCAGTGGCTGCGCGGCTCCCGGCTCGATGAAGGGGCCGGCCTGCCGCTGCGCCAGCGTGCGAGCAACAGCGTGATCGGCGACATCGTCAACTCCGAACCGGCCTACGTCGCCGCGCCCGCCTCGAATTACCCGCTGCCCGGCTACGAAGATTTTGCGGTGGCCAACGCGGGCCGGCGCGCGATGCTCTACGTGTCGACCAACGCCGGTTGGCTTCACGGGCTGGACGCCGCTACCGGTGTCGAGGTGTTTGCCGTAGCACCGCAGGCGGCCTTGTCGCGCCTGCCGGCGCTGACCCACCCGGCGTATCGCCACTACCCCTTGCTCGACGGACCGCTGGTGAGCGGCGACGCCCTGTTGGGCGGGCAATGGACGAGCTTGTTGGTGGCGGGTTTCGGCGCCGGTCTGCAAGGCCTGTTTGCGCTCGACATCACCGACCCCGACCGCTTTGGCGCCGCCAGCCTCCTGTGGCAGTTCACCGACGCCGACGATGTCGACATGGGGCATGTGATCGGGCGCCCGCTCCTCGCGCCGATCCGTGTCGGCACCGAACTCAGGTGGTTCGTGGTCGCCACCAGCGGCTACAACAACCTGGCTCCCGACGGCGCGGCGCGCAACGACGGCCAGGGCGCGGTCTTCTTCCTCGATCCGGCCAAACCTGCCGGTGCGCCGTGGCAGCTGAACCGCAATTACTGGAAAATTGCGGTGCCGCTGGCAAGTACGACGGCCAAGGCCGGCCTGGCGCAAGCCGCGGCGGTGTTCGACCTGACGGGCGCGATCACCGAGCTTTACGCGGGGGACCTGCAAGGCCAGCTCTGGAAGTTCGACCTGCGCGCCGGCAACCCGGCGGACTGGGGGGTGTTCTACCGGGTGTCCGGCGCGCCTGCGCCGCTATTCACCGCGGTGGACGCCAACGGCGCACGGCAGCCGATCACGGCGACGCCGGTGATTGCTTTCGCGCCCGGCGGCGGCTACCTGCTTTTCTTCGGCACCGGCAAGATGATCGAAGTCGGCGACAACGCCGGACCCTATAACCAGACCCAGTCCTTTTATGCCGTGCGCGACGACGGCAACGCTGCCGTGGCCCGTTCCGATCTGGCGCGTCGCACCGTGCGGCGTGCCGCCGATGGCAGCTGGACTACCGACATCACGGGAACGGATTTCGTCTACGGCACCGCCGCCGGCGATTTGCGGGGCTGGGTGCTGGACCTGCCCGATGTCGACAACGGCGAGCAGCAGATCAACTCGGCCTTGCTCGCTTTCAACTCGCTCTTTTTCAACAGCACCATCCCCGGTGACGATCCCTGCCTGCCCGGGCACAGCGCGCGTTATTGCCTCGACCCGATCACCGGCCTTGCCAGCGTGGCCTGCGGGGCCGCGCGCGACACCTCCGACGACGGCTTCCTCAGCCCGCCCGCCACGCTGCTGGTGCAGAGCATCGACAGCGATCCCGACACCACCGGCCGTTCGACCCGTACCTCGCGTTACGTGCTGGTCGAATTTGCGACCGGCAAAGGGGTGGCCTTGGGGGGCGGAGAGTCGGTGCCGGTCCGCAGCGGGCTCGAGAGCCAGAGCGCAGTGCGCCGCATCGGCTGGCGCGAGCTGATCAACTGGCGCGAGCTGCGGCAGCCGTGAGACGAGCGCCGGGTTTCAGCCTGGTCGAACTGCTGGCGGTGATCGCCATCGGCGCAGTCCTACTGGCGGTCGGGATGCCGATGTACGCGCAATGGATCGAGCGCTCGCGGGCCGAGGCGGAATCGACCGCTTTCCAGCTGGCGCTGGCGCAGGCACGGTCGGAATCTCTGGGGCGCGGCCTGCGCGTGGTGGTGGCGCCGCTGGCGGCCGACTGGTCGGGCGGCTGGCGCGTTTTCGTGGACGGCAATCGAGACGGCAGCTTCGACGCCGATGCCCATCCCGACGACGGGCTGGGCTCGGGCGACCGCGAGTTGGGCGTGCACCAGGTGGCGGACGCGGTGCCGGTGGCGGCGGATTTTTCCGCAGGCTGGGCAGACCGGATCGTTTTCCTGCCCGGCGCCTATGTTCGCGGCGGCAGCGGGGGCGAGATCGTGGGGCGGATGAGTTTTGGCCGGGCGCCGGAGATTCGCAGCGTATGCCTCTCGGCGATGGGGTGCACGCAGAAGATCAAAGGCGAGTCATGCCCGGGCTGAAACACTCGCGCAGCGCCCGGGCGCCGGGCTTGCTGCTGGCGCTCGGGGTGTCGGCGGCGATTCACTGGGGCTTGCTGGGGGCTGTCGTGTTGCCGGCGGCTCCGGAGCAGCCGGCCTGGGGCCGGCTCGACGTCAGTCTGGTGGCTCCAGGCGCACCCGCGGGCCGGCTCGAGGCGAGCGCGGCGGCGGCAGCGCCTGCGCTTCGCGGCGAGCGCTCGCAGCTCCCCGCCAAGC
>JAEZVV010000108.1 GCA_023443095.1 Pseudomonadota bacterium | reverse complement strand
GGACTATGTACTGTCCTTCTGGCCGGTGTCCCTGCTGTTCACCATGTTCGCGGTGGGCGGCTGTACACACGCGCTGAATATCGTTGACGGCATGAATGGCCTGGCCGGCATGGTGGCCACGCTGATGGCGGTATCGATCAGCCTCGTGGCGCTGCAGGTGGGCGACGTGCCGATTTTCCTGGTGGCGGCGGCGCTGGCTTCGGCCACGTTGGGATTCCTGGTCTGGAATTTCCCATTCGGACGCGTGTTCCTGGGCGATGGCGGTGCGTACTTCCTGGGCTTCATGCTGGCTGAGCTGGCGGTATTGCTGGTGGTGCGCAATCCCTCGGTGTCGCCGTTCTACGCGTTGGCGGTGCTGTTCTACCCCGTCTTCGAAACCGGTTTCTCGATCTGGCGCCGCCGCTTCAAGCGGGGAGTGCCGGTCGACCAGCCGGACGCCTTGCACCTGCATCAGTTGGTGTTCCGCCGTCTGGTCCGGGTCACGTTCAGCCGAGGCCGCAGGCATGCGGTGCCGGCGCTGTGCAACGCGCTGGCTTCGCCCTACATGTGGGTGTTGGCGTTGATTGGCCTGGTCCCGGCCACCATTTGGTGGGACAACGCATGGGCGCTGTGCGCCAGTCTGGCGGTGTTCGCCGCCGTTTATATCTGGCTGTACGCGCGCCTGGTGTCCTGGCGCCGGCCGGGCTGGCTGCTGCTGCCCTCCGTTTTGCGGACTTCCGATTAGTTTTGGGCGCCCCGGCGATTGCCGCCGGGGGCTCGGTAATCTCTTTTTTTAATTACCCGACCATATTTGAAATGCCGTAATCGTTCTACGGTGAAGGGAGAGTTATGTTGCGAATTCAGGATGTGAAACTTGCCGTTGTCGGCCTGGGCTATGTCGGCCTGCCCCTGGCAGTGGAGTTCGGCAAGAAGCGCTCGGTGATCGGGTTTGATATCAATACGCGCCGGATCGACGCGCTCAAGGCGGGGCACGATCACACGCTGGAAGTCAGCGACGAAGAGCTGAAGGAAGCCACCCAGCTGAGCTACACGGCCGACCGCGCCGTGCTGGGCCAGGCCAACGTGTACATCGTGACCGTGCCGACCCCCATCGACGAATACAAGCAGCCGGACCTGACCCCGCTGGTCAAGGCCAGCGAGACCATCGGCGCCGTGCTCAAGCGCGGCGACATCGTCATCTACGAATCCACCGTCTATCCTGGCGCCACGGAAGAAGACTGCGTGCCGGTACTGGAGCGCGTGTCGGGCCTGAAGTTCAACGTGGACTTCTATGCTGGCTACAGCCCCGAGCGTATCAACCCGGGAGACAAGGACCACCGCGTCAGCACGATCAAGAAAGTCACTTCGGGTTCCACGCCAGAAGTGGCCGAATTGGTTGACCAACTGTACAAGCAGATCATCACCGCCGGCACGCACAAGGCTTCCAGCATCCGCGTGGCCGAGGCCGCCAAGGTAATCGAGAACACGCAGCGTGACGTGAACATCGCGCTGATCAACGAACTGGCCCTGATCTTCAACAAGATGGGCATCGATACGGAAGCCGTGCTGCAGGCCGCCGGCACCAAGTGGAACTTCCTGCCGTTCCGTCCGGGCCTGGTGGGTGGCCATTGCATTGGCGTGGACCCGTACTATCTCACCCACAAGGCTCAATCCATCGGCTACCACCCCGAGATCATCCTGGCTGGCCGCCGTCTGAACGACTCGATGGGCGGCTACGTGGTGTCGCAGCTGGTCAAGGCCATGACCAAGCGCCGCATCCATGTGCAGGGCGCCCGCGTGCTGGTCATGGGCCTGGCTTTCAAGGAAAACTGCCCGGACCTGCGCAACACTCGCATCGTTGATATCGTTAAAGAGCTTGGCGATTACAACGTCGAAGTCGACGTGTATGACCCGTGGGTCGACCCGGAGGAAGCCGAACATGAATACGGTCTCACCCCGGTGGCAAAGCCAGAGGAAGGCAAGTACGACGCAGTGATCCTGGGCGTGGCGCACAATCAGTTCAAAGCGATGGGCGCGGAAGGCATCCGCAAGCTTGGCAAACCGCAGCACATCTTGTACGACCTGAAGTACGTGCTGTCGCCTTCCGAATCTGATTTGCGTCTGTAAGGAGCACCCATGACCACTCGCTTTGAGACCGCCAAGAAGGAACTGTCCGCCGCCCCGCGCAAATGGCTGGTGACGGGCTGCGCCGGCTTCATCGGTTCGAACTTGCTGGAAACCCTGTTGAAGCTGAACCAGACCGTGACCGGCCTGGATAACTTCGCCACGGGCCATCAGCGCAACCTGGACGAAGTCCGTGACTCGGTCACACACGAGCAGTGGGCGCGCTTCAGCTTCATCGAAGGCGATATCCGCGACCTGGAAGCCTGCCGCCGTGCGGCGCAGGGCGTGGACTTCGTGCTGCACCAGGCTGCGCTGGGTTCGGTGCCGCGTTCGCTGAAGGATCCGATCACCACCAACGAGGTGAACATCGGCGGCTTCCTGAACATGCTGGTCGCCGCGCGTGATGCCGAAGTCAAATCCTTCGTCTATGCGGCTTCCAGCTCGACCTACG
This sequence comes from Pseudomonadota bacterium, assembly GCA_023443095.1. Classification (GTDB taxonomy): domain Bacteria; phylum Pseudomonadota; class Gammaproteobacteria; order Burkholderiales; family Burkholderiaceae_F; genus JAEZVV01. The sequence goes on along the minus strand of JAEZVV010000108.1, from coordinate 52 downwards.
GCGACCATCCGGCGCTGCCCAAGGTCGAGGAAAACATCGGCAAGCCCTTGTC
>JAEZVV010000060.1 GCA_023443095.1 Pseudomonadota bacterium | reverse complement strand
CTACGGGCACCAGTCGATGTGGGCGCGCATCACCGTCAAGCCGGTGAGCTAGGGGACGACGATGACACCGATCACCGAATCGCTGCGTGACCGCCGGCTTGCGCTCGCCCACATGTGGGTGGGTTTTGGCCTCTTTGCCGTGGCCCTGCTCCTGGGGGTCTACCAGGTGCTCGAGCGCGACGCCGTGCTCGGAGTGCACGCCGCCAGTTATTACGCATCAACCACCTTGCACGGCGTGGTCATGGCCTATGCCTTGACGATTTTCTTCATCACCGGCGCGGGCTACGCCCTCAGCGCGCGCGCGCTGAAGACGCCGGTATGGGGCGTGCCGCTCGCCTGGGCCTGCTTCTGGGTGATGCTGATCGGCACCGTCATGGCGGCGCTCTCGGTGCTCGCCGGCAAGGCGTCGGTGCTCTACACCTTCTACCCGCCGCAGCTTGCTCACTGGAGCTTTTACGTGGGCGCGGCCCTGCTGGTGGCCGGCTCGATCGGCTGGATCCTGATCACGCTGGTGATGTCGGCGCGCTGGAAAGGCGCCAACCGCGGCCGCCCGTTGCCGCTCGCCCAGTTCGGCATGAGCATCTGCGCGCTGGTGTGGGCCTGGACCATGGTCGGGGTCGTGATCGAAGTGGTTCTGCAGCTGATCCCGCTCGCCTTCGGCCTGATCCCCAGCATCGACGTCAATCTGGCGCGCGCCCTCTTCGCCTGGACCCTCCACCCGATCGTCTATTTCTGGCTTATTCCCTGTTACGTCTTTCTCTACTGCATCGTTCCCGAGGAGGCCGGCGGCTATCTTTTCAGCGACGAGATGGCGCGTATCGCCTTCATCATGCTGCTGATTTTCGGCCTGCCGATCGGCATGCACCACCTCTACATGGACCCGCCGCATTCGGCCGGCTTCAAGCTGCTGCAGGCCTTCGGCACCTTCATGGTGGCGATCCCGACCCTGCTCACTGGCTTCACGGTCTGGGCTTCGCTGGAGACCAGCGGCCGTCTGCGCGGCGGCACCGGCCTGTTCGGCTGGATGACCCGGCTCAAGTGGGGCGAGCCGACCGTGCTGGCGGGCATCTTCGTGCTCTTCATGCTGATCTTCGGCGGCTTCGGCGGTCTGGTGAACGCGTCTTACGCGCAGAACGCCATCGTCCACAACACGCAGTGGATCACCGCGCACTTCCATTACATCTTCGGCGGAGTCGCGGTCACCGGCTACTTCGGTCTCGCCTACTGGCTGTGGCCGCGGCTGACCGGACACGCTTTGTGGTCTAAGCGCCTGGCGCTGGTCCAGCTCTGGTTGTGGGTGATCGGCATGAACGTCCTGGCCCTGCCCTGGCACTGGATCGGCCTGCTCGGCATGCCGCGGCGGATCGCGTATTACGCCTACGCCCCTGAGGTCTGGCAGCAGTGGCTGCCCTGGACCGGGGTCATGATCATCGGCGGCGTCCTGCTGCTCGCTTCCGGCCTGCTGCTGGTGCTCAACCTCGCCTTCACCCATCGCGCGCCGCGCCTGCCGCTCGCAGGGGAGTCGGGCTTTGCCCGCACCTTCGAACCGCTGCTGACCGTGCCCGGCCTGCTCAACAGCTTCGCCTTGTGGAACTGGCTGCTGCTCGTCCTGATGGCGGTGTCCTGGGGCTACCCGATCGCCCAGTTCTTCCTGATTCCCCAGTTCAACGCCCTGCCCTGGGGCTTCAGTTAAGTCCTCTGCCGGAGCCTCGGACATGCGCCCACTTCTCACGCTCGCCCTGCTCTGCCTGGCCCTGCCCGCCGCGGCGCAGATCAAGCCGTCGCAGGTCGCCTGGGACCTCGCCACCGTCAAGCTGGTGCGCGCGGGCGACATCGCCCGCGGCAAGACCCTGCATGCCCCCTGCGCCGGCTGCCACGGCGAAGCCGGCATCTCGCCTGCGCCCAACTTCCCCGACCTTGCCGGGCAGGACCCGCTTTACACCTACAAGCAGCTGCACGACTACAAGTCCGGCGCGCGCCCCAACGCAATCATGCAGAACTTCGTCGGCAGCCTCTCCGAACGCGACATGGCCGACCTCGCCGCCTTCTACGCGGCTCAGCCGCGCGCCACCGCCGACATCAAGCCGGTCGACAACCCGGGCGTGATGGAACTCATCAAGATCGGCGACGGCAGCCGCATGATCGTCGCCTGCGACTATTGCCACGGCCCGCGCGGCAGCGGCAATCCGAGCCTCTACGGCATGCCGGCGCTGGCGGCTCAGAAAGGCGAATACCTGCGCCAGATGCTCGAGTTCTTCCACAGTGGCGAACGTCGCAACGACACCTACCTGGCGATGCGCTCGACCGTCAAACGCCTGAACGCGGCCGAGGTCGCAGGCCTGGCCTCGTATTATTCGGCCACCCCACTGAGTCCGCGCCCCTTGCCGCCCCCGGCCGGTACGACTCCGGCAGCGGCCTCGCCCGCTCCCGCAAGTCCAGACTCCGCCGGCACCGCCGCGGCGAGTGGCGCCTGGTACACCGAGGAGCAGGCCCGCCAGGGTGCCAAGCTGTACGCGGCCAACTGCGCGATGTGCCATGGCTCCACCCTGGGCGGCGGCATGGGCCCGGCCCTGGTCGGCCGGCCTTTCTGGCAGGCCTGGGGCGGCCGTCCGTTCAGCCAGATCTGGCGCGAAGTCCACGCCAAGATGCCGATGCAGGCGCCGGGCTCGGTCGCGGCGCCGGTGTCGATCGAGATCCTCGCCTTCATCCTCGAACGCAACGGCGTGGCGGCGGGCAAAACCCCACTCAATGACACGACCGACCTTTCCAAGGCCTTGCCAGCCCGCTAGGTCCGAGAGCGGAGCCGCGCCATGAACGCGCCCGCCCAGCCCTGTTTCCACTGCGGCGAACCGGCTGCCAGTTCGCTCTGGAGCGCCACCATCGACGGCACCAGCCGACGTTTCTGCTGCGCCGGCTGCGCCGCCGTCGCCAGCGCGATCGACAGCGCCGGCCTCGCCGAGTATTACCGCCTGCGCACTGAACCCGCGCCGCGCGCCCGCCCGGGCGCCGAACTCGTCCCCGCCGAGTTTTTCGACCGACCCGAATGCCGGGTCGCCCTGCAGACCGGGGCGAGCGGCGGCCAGACCGCCCGCCTCGCCCTCGACGGCGTACGTTGCCCTGCCTGTCTGTGGCTGATCGGCGAGCAGTTGCGGCGCCTGCCCGGGATCGACGCGGTCGAGATCGACTACAGCTCGCAGACTGCGCGGCTGCGCTGGCCGGAAGGCGAGGCCAGCCTCGCCGCCGCCGTTGCTGCGGTGCAGGCGCTGGGCTACCGGGCCCGACCCTGCGCGGCAGGACACCGCGCCGCAATCGACGCCAGCGCGCAGCGACGCGACGCCGTGCGCCTGGTTTTCGCCCTGGTTGCCGGCACCGCGGTCATGAACACCGCCGCCGCGCTCTACCTGGCGGGGTCGCCCGGCCACGCCCAACTGTGGGAGCAAGTTTTGCGCTGGCTGTCGGCCGCCATCTGCCTGCCACTGCTGGCCTACAGCGGCGCCGATTTTTTTGCTTCCGCCTGGCGCGATCTGTCCCACCGCCGCCTCGGCATGGATGTTCCGCTCGCGCTCGGCCTGATCGCCGCGTGGTTGGGCAGCCTGCCCGGCCTGCTTGTGGGTGGCCCGGTGTATTTCGATTCGATCGCGATGCTGGTGCTGGTGGTGCTGGCGGTGCGCTGGTTCGAAACCCGGGCTCGCCTCAAGGCGGCGGCCCGGCTCGACCGCCTCGCGGTGCTCGAGCCGGTACTGGCGCGTCGCATCGGTGCCAACGGCAGCGA
>JAEZVV010000167.1 GCA_023443095.1 Pseudomonadota bacterium | reverse complement strand
CACTTAAATCAATTCGGCCGCCGCCCGCCCAGGCATACTGCCAGCCCGTTCCCGCCCGAATTTTTCGCAATGAGCCCCAGCCATTCCCGCCTGACCCGTGTCGGCGTCTTCTACGACGGCAACTTCTTCGCCCACGTCAGCAACTACTACCTGCACAAACACGAACGGCGTGCGCGCATCAGCATCAGCGGCCTGCACGAGTTCATCCGCAACAAGGTGGCGGAGAACGAAGGGTCCGACGCTCGGTATTGCCAGATCGTCGACGCCCACTATTTCCGCGGCCGGCTCTCCGCGGCCGAGGCCGAAAAACGCAACATCCTGGCGGGCGAACGCAGCTTCGACGACGTCCTGATGCGCGCCGGCGTCACCACGCACTACCTGCCGATGGGACCGACCGGGGAAAAAGGCGTCGACGTCTGGCTCTCGCTCGAAGCTTTCGAACTGGCCATCTACAAGCGCTTCGACGTCAGCGTCCTGGTCGCGGGCGACGGCGACTTCCTGCCGCTGGTGCGCAAGCTCAACACGCTGGGCACCCGGGTCCTGCTGCTGGGCTGGGATTTCGAATACGCCGATGCCGAAGGGCGGCAGCGCACCACCAAGACTTCGCAGGCCCTGCTCGAGGAGGTCACCTACCCGGTGCTGAGGCACCAGGTGATCGACGACCGCACCCTGCGCAACGACCGCCTGGTCAACGGCATGTTCCTGCCGTCGGCCGAACCGCGCCCGCGCGAATCGACCCTGCTGACGGCCGCCCCGACGGCCGCGGAGCCGGTGCCGGCCCGCGCTGGCGAGCCCGCGCCGGGCGAGCGCCGCAGCGGCGTGGTGCAGAACCTGCTTGAAGGCTACGGCTTCATCAAGCCCGTCGATGGCGGCGACAACCTGTTCTTCTACAACAAGTCCGTGCTCAACGCGGAGTTCAAGGACTTGCAGGTCGGCGATGCCGTCACCTACACACTCGGCCGCAACCTCAAGGGCCCGTGCGCCGACGCGGTGCAGACCGTTGCCCGACCCGAGACCGGCACGCCCGAATGAAGGCCGTTGGCGCCGCGCAGATACGCGGCGCCAACGTGGTTTCAGCGCTCGATGATCTGGACCACGTCGTCCTTGTTGAGCTGCATACGTTTGCCTTCGGCGTCGCGGTATTCGTACATGCCGGTCTTGGAGTTGAGCTCGGGCCGGCCGTCGGTGATGATCATCTGGCCACCCTTGGTGCTCATCACGTATTGCGTGCTGCCGCAGGCGGCCAGGATGGCAAGCGCAAACGCGGCAAGGGCCGATGTCTTGAGCATGGTGTTGAGTCCTTCCTGAGAGTTGGGGTTGGGGCCAGTCCAGAGCGCCGTCCCGCCCGCCGAACGCCGCGGACGGTGGCCCGGCCAGCATAAGACGCTGCGGCACAGGCGGCGGCCTGCGGACCGTGGCCCGGCCCCCGGACGGGGCCGCCGCGCAACACTCAGCCCAAAAACAAAGGACGCCGCAGCGCCCCTTGACCCCAGCGAACCCCGGCTCGCGCCGGCGATCAGGCCTTGTTGTCGTCGGCCATGCAGGCCGCCGCGGTGAACAGAACGTCGGTCGACGAGTTGAGCGCAGTTTCGGCCGAGTCCTGCAGCACGCCGATGATGAAGCCCACCGCCACCACCTGCATCGCCAGGTCGTTGTTGATGCCGAACAGGCCGCAGGCAAGCGGGATCAGCAGCAGAGAACCGCCCGCCACCCCCGACGCGCCGCAGGCGCAGATGCTCGCCACCACGCTCAGCAGCAGCGCGGTCGGCACGTCGATCGTGATCCCGATCGTGTGCGCCGCCGCCAGCGTCAGCACGGTGATGGTGATCGCCGCGCCGGCCATGTTGATGGTCGCGCCGAGCGGGATCGAGATCGAATACGTGTCTTCGTGCAGCTTGAGCTTGCGCGCGAGCTCCATGTTGACCGGGATGTTGGCCGCCGAACTGCGGGTGAAGAAGGCGGTGATCCCGCTCTCGCGCAGGCAGGTGAAGACCAGCGGATAGGGGTTGCGGCGGATCTTCCACCAGACGATCAGCGGATTGATCAGCAGCGCCACGATCGCCATGGCACCGAGCAGGACTGCGAGCAGCCGGCCGTAGCCCCACAGCGCCTCGAAACCGGTGGTCGCCAGCGTCGAAGCGACCAGGCCGAAGATGCCGATCGGCGCAAAGCGGATCACCAGCTTGACGATGAACTCGATCCCGTACGACAGGTCGCTCACCACGCGTTTGGTGGTGTCGGCGCTGCGGCGCAGGGCGATGCCCAGACCCACGGCCCAGGCCAGGATGCCGATGTAGTTGCCCTTGATGAGCGCGTTGAACGGGTTGTCGACCACGTTCATCAGCAGGTTCTTGAGCACGTCGGCGATGCCGCCCGGTGGCGAGAGCGCCTCGCGGTTCACCACCAGCGCGATCTCGGTGGGGAAGGCGAAGCTCATCAGCACCGCCACCAGCGCGGCCGACAAGGTGCCCAGCAGGTAGAGCACCAGGATAGGCCGGATGCTGGTGCGTTCGCCGACCTTGTGGTTGGCGATCGACGCCGCCACCAACACGAAGACCAGGATCGGCGCGACGGCCTTGAGCGCGCTGATGAAGAGGCTGCCCAGCAGTTCGACCGACTGGCCGGCGGCGGGGGAGATGTAGGTCAGGACCACACCCGCCACCAGACCCAGCAGGATTTGTTTGACCAGCGAGCCATGCACGATGGCATGGGTGAAACGATTCGTCAGTGTGGACATGCAACTTCCTTAACCGCGGCAAAAGGCGGGGGTCGAGTCTACGAAGGCGGGGCGATCCGGAGCCCGCCGCAGGACCTCACGGTTTCCCCTAGACCACTGCCCTTAACCCTTCGCCGACAGCGCCCGCGAAGACGGCACCGCCGGTAGCATCGGGGGTCAAACCCTTTCACCCCGGACCGCCTTCGACATGAACACCCCACCCAACGACCAGCAGTTCCGCGCGATGGCCGACAGCTTCATCCACCTCGCCAACGAACACAGCGACTCCACCCCGCACGACCAGGTCAGCGCGGCGCTTTCTTACGCCGCCTCGCGTTACGCGGCGTTCGTCGCCAGCACCAAGAGCAACTCGCAGGCGCATTTCGGCGCCGGCAAGGAAGAAGCGGTGAAATATTTCGTGCAGCAGTTCGAAACCATGCTGCGCGAGAACCTCGACGACCACGAGGCCAACTTCAACCGCTATCGCGGCCAGTGATCTGTTGCGGGACCGCCGAACCGCCGTCCCCCCCTCTAAAAACACCGCCGGTCGATCTGGGCTGCAGGCAGAATCGGGATTACCCATCCCCCTGCG
>JAEZVV010000145.1 GCA_023443095.1 Pseudomonadota bacterium | reverse complement strand
GGCCGCCGGCGGCCAGAGTGAAAAGGAACAGGAACTCGCCCGCAGCGATCACCTGGTCAAGCACGGACTGGACTTGGCGGAATACCGCACTGGTGTCGACCACGGTCAGGTTGGGAAACTCGCGCAGCAGCTCACCGGTAAAAGGCGAGTCCTGGACCGGCAGGTGGAAAGCGGTGATGAAGCTCTGCGGCTGGTTGGCCAGTACCGCCGGCGGCAGGATGACGAAAAAATTGGCGCGCATCGAGTCCCAGTTCACCTTGCGCAGGCTGGTGATGCGGGCCTCGACCGGGTGCCCGGCGATGTCGAAGCGCATGCGGTCGCCCAGCTTCAGGCCCAGGGTCTTGGCGATGCCTTCTTCGAGCGAGAGCTCGTCGCTCGCCTGCGCCCCGAACCACTGGCCGGCCACGATGGGGTTGTGGCCCGGCCGTTCGCTCATGTAGGAGAGGTTGAACTCGCGGTCGACCAGGCGTTTGGCGCGGTCGTCGGCGTAAGACTCGGGGCCGACCGGAGTTTCGTTGACCGCCACCAGGCGCCCCCGCACCATGGGGTAGAGCGTCGCATCGCGAATGCCGGCGGCGGCCAGCTTGGCCTCGATCGCCTTCACCTGGTCGGGTTGGATGTTGATCACGAAGCGGTTGGGCGCGTCAGGCGGCGCCGCGCGGCGCCAGGCGTCGACTAGGTCGGTGCGGGTGACGGCCAGCAGCAGCAAAGCCATCAGGCCCACCGCCAGCGCCACTACTTGCACCACGGTGGCAACCGGTCGCCGCTGCACTGCCGCCACCGCAAACCGCAGCGAGAGCGAGACCCGCCCCGCGGCGCGGCGCAGCGGCGACAGTCCCCGGATCACGAGCCAGGCGACCACGGCGAACACGGCCAGCGCCGCAGCAAATCCGCCGGCCGTGAGCAGCCCCACTTTCCAGTCGTCGGCCGCCCACACCATGAGCGCGAAGAACCCCGCCAGCCCTCCCAGATAACCGAGAGCCGCCAGGCTAGAAGGCGGGCCGAGATCCTTGCGCAAGACCCGCAGCGGCGGCACCTTGCGCAACTGCACCAGGGGCGGCAAGGCGAAACCCGCGAGCAGGACCATGCCGCAGGCAAAACCCTGGACCGCCGGCAGCAGCGAAGGCTGGGGCAGCGAGCTCTGGAGCAGCGAGCCCAGCACGGCCAGCAGCACGAAATGCAGGCCGTAACCGGCCACCACGCCGGCCAGACAAGCCAGCAGACCCACCAGCAGGAATTCGAGGGAGAAAAGCGCAAAGATGTCGGCCTGCGGCAGGCCGAGGCAACGCATCATGGCGCAGGAATCGAGGTGGCGCGCCGAGAAGCGGCGCGCGCTTGCCGCCACCGCCACCGCCGCCACCATCGCCGCCAGCAGCGCCACCAGCGCCAGGAACTGCTGGGCGCGGTCGATCGTGCGCTGCATCTCGGGCCGCCCGCCTTCCAGGGTCTCGATAGCCTGCCCGCGCGCCAACTGAGGCTTGAGCCAGGCCGAATACGCCGCCAGCGCTTCACGCTCGCCCGCGACCAGCAGGCGGTAGGTGGCGCGCGAACCGGGCTGGATCAGGCCGGTGGCGGGCAGGTCGGCCAGGTTGATCATCACCCGCGGCGCGAAATTGATGAAACCCGAGCCGCGGTCGGGTTCGACGCTGATCACTCGATCGACCACAAAGCTGGAATCGCCGAGCTTGAGGCTGTCGCCGGGCCGGACCTGCAGGCCTTGCAGCAACTGCGGGTCGACCCAGGCGGCGCCGCGCGGCGGCACGCCGCGAGCCGCTTCGTCGCCGCCCTCGGTGAACAGGCGCAGCCGTCCGCGCAAGGGATAAGCCTCGGACACCGCTTTCACCGCCACCAGCACGTTGTTGTCGCGTGCGCCGAGCGCCATGCTGGGAAAGGTGGTGGTCGTGGCGGTAGCCAGGCCGGCGGCGCGCGCACGGATCATCGGTTCGGGGCCAAGCGCCTGGTCGGCCGAGAGGACCAGATCGGCACCCAGCAACTGGGTCGCGTCGCGCTCGAAACCGAGACGGATGCGGTCGACCAGAAAACCGACGCTGGTCACTGCCGCCACCGCGGTCACCAGCGCCGCCAGCAACAGCCGCAGCTCGCCGGCGTGCCAGTCGCGGCGGGTCATGCGCAGGGCTTGGATGAGGCGGCGGTACAAGGTCATGGCAAGGCCTTCGGTGCGGGTCTGTTCAGGGCATAGCCGGCTTGCACGGGCGGCCGGCAATATAAGTCTGATGGATGCTGCGGTCGTCGCCCAGGATCATCAGCACAAACAGCAGTTCCTCGGGCGAACGGACGCGCGCCGTGCGACGCGCCAGCAGCGGCGTGGCGGCGGGGTCGAGCAGGACGAAATCGGCTTCGTGCCCGGCGGCGATGCGCCCGACCCGACCACTCCAGCCCAGCCTGGCTGCCGCCCCCGTGCTCGCCCAATACCAGAGCTGGGCGGCACTGAGCGCCCAGCCGCTCAGGCGACCCACTTCGTGCGCCGCGCGCATGACCGACAACATCGAAAAGCTCTGTCCGCCGCCGACGTCGGTGGCGAGTGTGATGCCCATGCCCGCGTCCAGACTCCGGGCGAAGTCGAACAAACCGCTGCCCAGGAACAGATTGCTGGTCGGGCAGACCGCGGCCGTGGCGCCGGTGGCGACCATACGCGCACGGTCGGCCGGATCGAGCCAGAGGCAATGTGCGTAGAGCGAGCGCTCGTTGAGCAGGCCGTAGCGTTCGTAGACGTCGAGGTAGGAGCGGGCCTCGGGAAAGAGCTCGGCGATCCAGCGAATCTCGTCCGTGTTCTCGGCCACGTGGCTTTGCACGTAGAGATCGGGCCAGGCCCGTGCGAGTTCGCCGGCGGCTTCCAACTGCTCGCGGCTCGAGGTCGCGGCAAAACGCGGCGTGATCGCGTAGGCCAGGCGGCCGCGGCCGTGCCAGGCCTCGGCCAGGCGGGCGCTGTCTTCGACTCCGCCCAGGCTCGTGTCGCGCACGCCGGGCGGGCAGTTCCGGTCCATCAGACACTTGCCGGCAATCAGCCTCACGTCGCGCGCCAGCGCTTCGGCGAACA
>JAEZVV010000124.1 GCA_023443095.1 Pseudomonadota bacterium | reverse complement strand
GCGATATGCCGGAACGGACAGCCTGCCGCGCGGCGGCTGACACGACCATGACGCTCAGCATCGTTCTGCAGTTCCTGGTGGTACTGGCGGCAATCTGGATGGGAGCCCGTTTCAGCGGCATCGGCCTTGGGCTGTGGGGGCGGTGGGACTGCTCGTCCTGATGCTCGTATTCGGCGTGACGCCGACTTCGCCGCCGGTCGACGTGATCCTTATCATCCTGGCGGTGATCATGGCGGCGTCGGTGATGGACGCCGCCGGCGGCATCGACTTTCTGGTGCGGGTGGCCGAAGGCATCATCCGCGCCAATCCCAAAAACGTGACCGTGGTGGCGCCGCTCACCACCTGGACCTTCTCGTTTCTGGCCGGCACCGGCCACATCGATTAACCGCTGCTGCCGGTGATCTACGAGGTGGCGCACAGCGGCGGCATCCGTCCCGAGCGGCCGATGGCGGTGGCGACCATCGCTTCGCAGCAGTCGATCACGGCCTCGCCGGTGTCGGCCGCCACAGCGGCCCTGCTCGGACTTTTCACCGCCAAGGGCTTCACCGACTGGGGGCTGGCGCAGATCCTGATGATCTGCGTACCCTCGACCCTGGTCGGCGTGATCGTCGCCGGGCTGATATCAATGCACATCGGCAAGGACCTGGCCGACGACCCCGACTACCAGGCCCGGGTCAAAGCCGGCATGGTGCCTGCCGCTGCCGACCTGAGCGAACGGGCGCCGCTCCTGCCCAAGGCCAAGGCCTCGGCCACCATCTTCCTCGCCGGCGTGGCGCTGGTGGTGCTGATGGGTTTCCTGCCGGCGCTCCGAACCCTGCCGGGCAGCAAGGACCCCTTGAGCATGGCGGTCGTGCTCGAGGTCTTCATGATGGCGATCGCGGCCGTGATGCTCTGGGTCACCCGGGTCGACGTCAACGACGTGGTCAAGACCTCGACCAGCCGCGCCGGCCTGGTGGCGGTGATCGGCATCTTCGGTCTGGCCTGGCTGGGCGACAGCTTCATCAACGCCCACAAGGACGTGATCATCGGCGCCGTGGGCGAGATCGCCCGCGCCCACCCCTGGACCTTCTCGCCAGTGCTGTTTTTCGTGTCGGTGCTGCTGTATTCGCAGGCGGCCACCACCCGCGCCCTGATGCCGCTGGGCATCGCGCTGGGTATCGGGCCGCAATACCTGATCGCGATGTTCCCCTCGGTCAACGGCTATTTCTTCATCCCGACCTACGGCTCGCTGATCGCCGCGATCAACTTCGATCTGTCGGGCACGACCCGGATCGGAAAATACGTGCTCAACCATTCGTTCATGATCCCGGGCGTGGTGGCCAGCACGGTCGCCGTCGCCGTTGGCCTGCTGATCGCCTCGATGATGTAGCCGGGGCTCTGAGTTGCGGCAAGACACCAGGCCGGCAAGCCTGCGATGATCGCTCTTCACAGGAGCGACAACGATGTCTTTCGAACTCTGGCTGGCTTTTGCCGCAACCAGCGTGGTGCTGGCGGTATCGCCGGGCCCCGACAATCTTTTCGTGCTGATGCAGTCGGCCGTCTACGGCCGTGCCGCCGGCTTATGGGTCACGCTCGGCCTGTGTACCGGGCTGGTCGTGCACACCGCGGCGGTGGCGGTCGGGGTGGCGGCGCTGTTCCAGAGTTCGCCGCTCGCTTTTACCGCCCTGAAGTTCGCCGGCGCCGCGTATCTGGCCTGGCTCGCCTGGCAGGCCTGGCATGCGCCCGCTGGCGCGGCCGGCCAGGCTACCCGCAACGCGGTGCCGGGAGTCCGCCTGTGGTCGCGCGGGGTGGTGATGAACCTGACCAACCCTAAGGTCGTGATCTTCTTCCTCGCGCTTTTTCCCCAGTTCGTCAGCGATTCGGCACCCGTGGTGCCGCAGATGATGGTGCTGGGCGCGACTTTCATCGCCGCCACCCTGCTGGTGTTCGGCGCGGTCGCCTGGCTGGCGGGCAGCCTGCGCGAGCGTATCGCCCGGCCGGCGGTCCAGCGCGGCCTCAACCGCGGGGCGGCGGCGGTTTTTGCCGGCCTCGCCCTGCGCCTGGCCGTGGCCGAAGCCTGAGGCGCTCTGCTGACAGGCAATAAAAAAGGGGCGCCGCGCGGCGCCCCTTGGCTTTTAGACTGAAGCGACTTACTGGACCTTGGCGTCCTTGGTCAGCTTCTGCACGAAGGCCTGGATCTTCTGCTGCTGCAGGGCTTCGACGATCTGCGGCTTGACCTGGTCGAGCGGGGGGAACTGGGTGTCGCGCGCGTCCTCGAGCTTGATCACGTGGTAGCCGAACTGGCTCTTGACCGGAACCTGGGTCATCTCGCCCTTCTTCAGGCCAACCATGGCTTCGCTGAAGGGCTTGACGTAGGCGTCGGGGCCGGCCCAGTCGAGTTCGCCGCCGTTCTGCGCCGAACCGGTGTCCTTCGAGCTCTTCTTGGCGATGTCTTCGAACTTCGCGCCCTTCTTGATCTGGTCGATGATGGCCTTGGCCTCGTCTTCCTTCTCGACCAGGATATGGCGGGCGCGGTATTCCTTGGTGCCGACCTGGGCCTTCTGGGCGTCGTAAGCGGCCTTGATCTCGGCGTCGGTGATGGGCTTCTTTTCCATCTCGTCGCGCATCATGGCCTGGATCACGGTGGCCTGGCGCTGGACGTCGAGCTGGAACTTCACTTCGGGCTTGTTGGGCACGCCGCGCTTGGTCGCTTCCTGCATCAGGATTTCGCGCTGGATCAGCTGGTCCTTCACGAACTTGCGCATCTCCGGCGAATCCTTCTGGCCCTGGCGGGACAGCTCCTTCACCCAGGCGTCTTCCGCGCTCTTGGGGATGGCCTTGCCGTTGACGACGGCGACGTTCTGCGCAAGAGCGGAACCGCACGCGAAAACGAGCGCAGCGGCGAGGGCGATACGTTGCATGGGGAAGACCTCGGGGACGGTTGGATGAGATCAGGCGCCGGCTTCGTCGGGCGTCTGCAGGTTCAGGCTGAGGGCGTGGATTTCGCCTCTCATGAGAGGGTCGAGGGCATCATACACGAGGCGATGGCGCGCCAGCCGGGTCAACCCGCAGAAGCGCGGCGATATCAGTGCAAGCGTGTAATGGCCGCCGCCGCTGGCCGCGCCGGCGTGTCCGGCGTGGCGCGCGCTGTCGTCGACGATGTCGATCGCCACCGGCTCGAGCGCGGCGAGCAGGGCCTTCATCCGGGTGACAGTGGCTTCAGCCATGCGGACCCTCGCCCGGAACTTCCTTGGCGTGGCGGGCGACGTAGACTCCCATGCCGATGGTGAAGGCCAGGGTCAGCCCAAAGAGGCCGAAGAGCTTGAAGTTGACCCAGATGTCGGTCGATACCGAATACGCCACGGCGAGGTTGACCACGCCCATCGCCAGGAAAAACACCACCCAGGCCACCAGCAGCCGGCTCCAGGCGAAATCGGGCAGGACCAGCTGTTCGCCCAGCAGCTTCTGTATGAAGTTGCGGCCGGTCAGGGCGCCGCCGATCAGCAGGCCGGCGAACAGCCAGTAAAGGATGGTCGGCTTCCACTTGATGAAGGTCTCGTCGTGCAGCCAGAGCGTGAGGCCGCCGAAGACGATGATCACCGCCAGGCTGATCCACAACATGGTGTCGACCTTGCGGCCGCGGGCGATCACCCACGCCACCTGGGCGAGCGAAGCAACGATGGCGACCGCGGTTGCGATCAGCACCGGCGCCTGGGTGGCGTCGATGCCGCCGCCCAGCCAGGCATTGGCGAGCGCGGCCGAGGCCTCGGGGCTGCCTTGCGCGAACTTGAAGGAAGCAAAAAAGAGGATGACGGGCAGGAGGTCGAACAGCAGCTTCAAGGCGTGTCTTCCTGAGGAGTATCGGGGGGTAGCGGCTCGAACCTGAGCGACGCCGAATTGATGCAGTATCGCAGACCCGTGGGCGGCGGGCCGTCCGGGAATACATGACCGAGGTGGGCGTCGCACACCCCGCACAGGATTTCGGTGCGCTCCATGCCATGCGAGAGGTCGCGCCGCTCGATCACTTTGGCCGGGTCCAGCGGTGCGAAGTAGCTGGGCCAGCCGCAGCCCGAGTCGAACTTGGTGTCAGACGCGAAGAGCGGTGTGCCGCAACACACGCAGGTGTAGATGCCGGCCTCGTGGTGGTCCCAGTAACGGCCGCTGAAAGGCCGTTCAGTGCCGGCCTGGCGCGCTACCGCGTATTCGGTCGGGCTCAGCTGGGCGCGCCATTGGGCATCGGTCTTGACGATCTTGTCCATCGCTGGCCTTCAGGAGGAACACGAAAGCGAGAGTGTTGCCGCCCAATCGGGAGGCAGGGCCGCATAAGACTCGAACTCGGGGTTTTCGGCAAACGGCGCTTCGAGCATACGCAACACCGCGGCCACCGGCGCGAAGTCGGGCTCGCCGTCGTCGCCGCGGGCGGCGCGGATCACTTTTTCGGCGATCCAGTTGCGCAGCACGTATTTCGGGTTGACGCGGTTCATGCGGGCCGCGCGCTCGGCGTCGTCGCTGTTTTCCTCGGCCAGGCGGGCGCGGTAGCGGCCGGCCCAGGCATCGAAGGCGGCGCGGTCGGCAAACAGGTCTCGCAGCGGCGAGTCGGCTTCCGGCCCGCTCGCTGATTGCGTCAAGCGGGCGAGGCGGCGCCAGAAGAGCGGCCAGTCGACCCGGTTGGCGTGCAGGGCGACGAGCAGGGTCTCGATCAGATCGTCGTCGCCCGCCTGCACCGTCGCTAGGCCGAGCTTGGCGTGGAATTCGGCCTCGAGCGCGTTGCTGAAAAACTCGCGGTACTGGTCGAGCACGGCGCGGGTCGCGGCCTCGTCGACCGTCAAGGGCAGCAGCGCCTGGCCCAGGGCGTACAGGTTCCAGAGCCCGATCTCGGGTTGGCGATGCCACGCATAACGGCCCTGGGTGTCGCTGTGGTTGCAGATGTGGGCCGCGTCGAATCCGTCCATGAACTGGAACGGCCCGTAATCGATGGTCAGGCCCAGGATGCTCATGTTGTCGGTGTTCATCACTCCGTGCATGAAACCGACCCCCTGCCAGCGGGCGATCAGCTCGGCGGTGCGGCGCGTCACGGCAGCGAGCAGGGCGAGATAGGGCTGGGCCTCGTCGGCTACCTCGGGGTAGAAGCGCTCGATCACGTAGTCGGCCAGCTGCCTGAGTTCGGCGTGGCGGCCGCTGTGGGCGAAATATTCGAAGGAACCAAAACGCACGAAAGACGGCGCCATCCGCGTCACCACCGCCGCGGTTTCGGTGGTTTCTCGAAAAACGGGGTGGTCCGAGCCGACGATGGCCAGCGCGCGGGTGGTCGGAATGCCCAGGCCGGCCATCGCTTCCGAACACAGGAACTCGCGGATCGAGGAGCGCAGGACGGCGCGGCCGTCGCCCGAGCGCGAGTAGGGCGTCAGGCCCGCACCTTTCAGCTGCAGCTCCCAGGGCGAGCCGTCGGCGCCCGCCACCTCGCCCAGCAGGATCGCCCGCCCGTCACCCAGACGGGGAACGTAGACACCGAACTGATGGCCGGAATACACCGCCGCCAGCGGTTCGGCGCCGGCCGGCACTTGATTGCCGGCCAGCACCGGCAGGAAGTCGGGCGCTGCCGGGGCCTGCGGGGGGAGGCCGATCAAGCGTCCGGCCGCAGGCGAATACGCCACCAGATAGGGCGCTGGCAGCGCCGTCGGCGGCAGCCGGCTGTAGAAGGCCGCGGGCAGGCGGGCGAAGCTGTTGTCGAAACGCAGGGCGGCCAGCGCCTCGGCGGGCGGAACCGGATGCAGGTGGGGCAGGGCGGAGCGAAGGCGAGAGTCCACGGAGACCTTGGTGCCGGCAGTGGCGGCGTGTGGATGAGGCGCGACGGATTGTAGAGAGCCGTCTTGACGCTGTGCTCAGTGACCCGACACGATGCAGGGCATAACCCGACGAGGAGACGGCGATGGGAATGATGGGCCTGATGATGCAGATGCCGCTGATGATTTCTTCCCTCATCGAACACGCCGACCGGCATCACGGCGAGGTCGAGATCGTCTCCCGGCGGGTCGAGGGCGACCTCCATCGCAGCACCTGGCACGAAGTCCACCGCCGTTCGCGTCAGCTGGCCAATGCGCTGGCGAGCCTGGGAGTGAGTCCGGGCGACCGGGTCGGCACCATCGCCTGGAACGGTTATCGCCACCTCGAGCTGTATTACTCGGTCTCGGGCCACGGCGCGGTGTTGCACACCATCAACCCGCGCCTGCACCCCGAGCAGGTGGCCTGGATCGCCAACCACGCTGAAGACCGGGTCCTGTTCTTCGACCTCAGCTTTCTGCCGCTGATCGAAGCTGTGGCGCCGGCGCTGGCCAGCGTCAAACACTTCGTCCTGATGAGCGACCGCGGCCACATGCCCGCGGCAAGCAAGATCCCCGGGCTGCTCTGCTACGAAGAACTGATCGCCCAGCAGACCGACCGCTACGTCTGGCCCCAGTTCGACGAAAATACCGCCTCCTCGCTCTGCTACACCTCGGGCACCACCGGCAACCCCAAGGGCGTCCTCTACAGCCACCGCTCGACCGTGTTGCACACTTTTGCCGCGGCGCTGCCCGACGCGCTCAACCTCAGCGCGAACGACTGCGTCCTGCCGGTGGTGCCGATGTTCCACGTCAACGCCTGGGGGCTGCCGTACGCAGCGGCCATGGTCGGCTGCAAGCTGGTCTTTCCCGGCCCGGCGCTCGACGGCAAGTCGCTCTACGAGCTGTTCGAGGCCGAAAAAGTCACGTTATCGGCCGGTGTGCCCACGGTCTGGCAGGGCCTGCTCGCCCACACCGAACTCGAACACCTCAAGTTCAGCACCATGAAACGCACGGTGATCGGCGGCTCGGCCTGTCCGCCCTCGATGACCCGGCTGTTCGAAGAGAACTACGGCGTGCACGTGATCCACGCCTGGGGCATGACCGAGATGAGTCCGCTCGGCACCGGCTGCAGCTTCAAGGCCAAACACGCCGACTGGAGCCACGACCAGCGCCTGGCGCTGCAGGCCAAGCAGGGGCGGGCGCTGTACGGGGTCGACATGAAAATCGTCGGCGAAGACGGCCGCGAGCTGCCCTGGGACGGCGTGAGTTTCGGCGACCTGCTGGTGCGCGGGCCCTGGATCCTGCGCCGGTATTTCAAGGAAGAGGGCGATCCCCTGCGCCGCGACGAGGCCGGCCGCGAGTGGTTCCCCACGGGCGACGTCGCCACCATCGACGCCGACGGCTACATGCTGATCACCGACCGCTCGAAAGACGTGATCAAGAGCGGCGGCGAATGGATCAGCTCGATCGAGATCGAAAACGTCGCGGTCTCGCATCCGGCGGTGGCGATGGCGGCCTGCATCTCGGCCAAACACCCCAAGTGGGACGAACGTCCGCTGCTGGTGGTGGTCAAGAAGCCCGGCGCCGACATCGACCGCGCCCAGCTGCTGGCGCATTTCGAAGGCAAGGTCGCCAAATGGCAGGTGCCCGACGACGTCGTGTTCGTCGAGGCGATCCCCCTGGGCGCCACCGGCAAGATGCAAAAAGCCAAGTTGCGCGAGATGTTCCGCGACTATCACCTACCCACCGCCTGAAGCCGGGGTTTCCCGCCTCGCCGCCCCGGGGCCCGGGCGCTCCCTGAAAGCCGGTCTCATCTGCGGTAAGTTTCGGCCCTCGCGGCGGCGGCCCGGCAAGCCCGGGCCGTTTTCTTGGCGAAACCTTCGCTCACCACCGGGCCGAACCGATTTGGAATTTCTCGTCACGCAGATCCTCAACAGCCTGGGCTACGGTCTGCTGCTGTTCTTGCTCGCGGCCGGGCTGACTCTCATCTTTTCGATGATGGGGGTGCTCAACTTCGCTCACGCCAGCTTCTACATGCTGGGCGCGTATGCCGCCTTCCAGATCTCGGAGTGGATCGGCTTCTGGCCCGCGTTCGTGATCGCGCCGCTGATCGTTGGCCTGCTCGGCGCTGCGGTCGAGCGCTGGGGCCTGCGCCGGGTCCACCGCTGGGGCCACGTGCCCGAGCTGCTGTTCACCTTCGGCCTGTCCTACCTCGTGTTCGAGCTGGTCCAGCTGGTCTGGGGCCGCTCACCGGTGGCCTACCGGGTACCGGCCGAGCTCGACGGCCCGGCGGCCTGGCTCCAGGCTCTCGGCATCACCTTTCCCGCGTACCGACTGTTTGCGATGGCGGTGGCGGTGGCCGTGCTTGCCGCACTCTGGGGGCTGCTCAAACGAACCCGGGTCGGCCTGGTGATCCAGGCGGCCCTCAGCCACCCGCACATGGTCGAGGCACTCGGCCACGACCTGCCGCGGGTCCTCATGTGGGTGTTCGGCGGCGGCTGCGCCCTGGCGGCGCTGGCGGGAGTGATAGGCGGCAATCTGTTTGTCACCGAGCCGGCGATGGCGGGCACGGTCGGCGCGATCCTCTTTGTCGTGATCGTGGTCGGCGGCCTGGGTTCGCTCGGCGGCGCCTTGCTCGCCTCGCTGCTGCTGGGTTTCATCGAGACCTTCGGCAAAAGCAGCGACGCCTCGCTCGCCAGTCTGTTGGCCGCGCTCGGGTCGCCGATCGGCCCCGAGTCGCCGGGCCGGGCCGTGCTTGAGGTGACGCTGGCGCAAGCCACGCCGGTCCTGCCCTACCTGCTGATGGTGCTGGTCCTGGTGTGGCGTCCGCAAGGCCTGCTCGGCCGGCGCGAGAGCTGAATGAAGCCGACCGCCCCCCTCCGCGCCCGGCTCGCCGCGCTGTCGCCCTATGGGATCTGGGGCCTGGTCGCGCTGGGGTTGCTGCTGGCGCCGCGGCTCTTCACCCAGAGTTTTGCCCTCAGCCTGCTGAGCCAGATGGGCATCATGGTGATCTTCGCTCTCAGCTACAACATCCTGTTCGGCCAGACCGGCCTGTTGTCCTTCGGTCATTCGGTGTATCTGGGCCTGGGCGCGTTTTTTTGCGTGCAGGTGTTGAACGCAGTCGCCGCCGGCTCCTCGATCTGGCCGGTATCGCTGCTGCCGCTGGTGGGCGGAGGAGCCGGTGCCTTTTTCGCCCTGGTGTTTGGCGCGGTGTTGACGCGCAAGGCCGGCACTCCCTTTGCCATGATCACGCTGGGCATAGGCGAGATGGTGTTTGCCGCTGCGCTGATGTTCCCCGGGTTCTTCGGCGGCGAAGCCGGTATCGTCGGCGACCGCACCGCCGGCGGCAACTTCCTGGGCGTGGCCGGCTGGAATTTCGGCCCGCCGATCCAGGTCTATTACCTGATCGCCGCCTGGTGTTTCGTTTCGACGGCCGCCATGTTCGCCCTGACCCGCACCCCGCTCGGCCGGGTCGCGAACGCGGTGCGCGACAACCCCGAACGGGCCGAGTTCATCGGCTTCAACCCGCGGCTCGTGCGCTGGATCATGGTGGTGATGGCCGGATTTTTCGCCGGCGTAGCCGGTGCGCTGACGGCGATCAACTTCGAAATCGCCAGCGCCGAGAACCTCTCCGCCCTGCGGTCGGGCAGCGTGTTGCTGGCCACCGTCATCGGCGGATCGGCGTTTTTCTTCGGGCCGGTGCTGGGCGCCGTGGTGTTCGTTTTCTTTGCGGTGGCGCTGTCGGAGTTCACCCCGGCCTGGCAGCTCTACCTGGGGCTCTTTTTCGTCCTGCTCGTGATGTTTGCGCCGGGCGGACTCGCCAGCCTGCTGCAGGGTGCGGCGCGACTTGCGCGCGGCGGCAAGCTGCGCTGGCTGGTGGGCCCGCTCCTGGGCCTGGTCGCCGCCTACTTGTTGCTGGCGCTAGGGGTGGTGCTGGTCGTGGAAATGGCCTACCAAGCCACGCTGGCGCTGGGCGCGAACCCGGTGGCGCGGATCGCGGGCGCCGAGTTCGATCCCTCTCGGCCCGGGAACTGGGCCCTGGCGGCGATCCTGATCGCCGCCGGCACGGCCGCGGTCGCCCGCGGCGGGCGCCGTTTCGCCGAGCGCCGGGATTCGGTCGGGAACCAGGCCGTACGCCTGCAACAACCCGGGGAGCAGTCATGAGCCCGGCCGCGCTCGAGTTGAACGGCCTGCATCAGAGCTTCGGTGCCACCGAGGTCCTGCGCGGAGTCGAACTTTCCATCGCCGCGGGCGAGCGCCACGCTCTTATCGGCCCCAACGGTGCCGGCAAAAGCACGCTGTTCAACCTTGTCAGCGGGCGCCACCACGCCAGCGGCGGCAGCGTGCGCCTCAAGGGGCGGGACATCACCCGCGCCTCGCCCTGCGAGATCAGCCGCCTGGGTCTGGCGCGCAGCTTCCAGATCAACAACCTGTTTCATCGCCTCTCGGTCTTCGACAACCTGCGCTGCGCGGTCCTGGGCTCGCAGCCCCACCGCTACAGCTTCTGGCAGCGTCTGTCGCAACGGGCCGAAGCCCGCGACCGCGCCGACGAGGTGCTGGAGCAGATCGGTCTGCAGAGCCGTCGCCACACGGCGGCAGGCGAACTCAGCTACGCCGAGCAGCGCGCGCTCGAGATCGGCATCACTTTCGCCGGCGGCGCCGACGTGATCCTGCTCGACGAACCCACGGCCGGCATGAGCCGCGCCGAAACCGAAAACGCGATGGCGCTGATCCGCGCCGTGAGCGCGGGCAAGACCCTGCTCATGGTCGAGCACGACATGAACGTGGTGTTCGACCTGGCCGACCGCATCAGCGTTCTGGTCTACGGCCGCATCATCGCCACCGGCACCCCGGCCGAGATCCGCGCCAACCTCGCAGTGCAGGAGGCCTACCTCGGCCGCCGCGCAGTTGCAGGGGAGGGCGCCTGATGCTCAGACTCGAAGCGCTGCGCGCCGGCTACGGCAAAAGCCGGGTCTTGCACGGCGTTGACCTGACCGTGGGCGCGGGCGAAATCGTCGCCTTGCTCGGGCGCAACGGCGTCGGCCGCTCGACCACGGCCAAGGCGATCATGGGCCTGAGCGAACGCAGCGGTCGGATCGAGTTCAAGGGCGAATCGATCGCCCGCCTTCCAACCCACCAGATCGCCCGCCGCGGCCTGGGTTACGTGCCCGAGAGCCGGGATGTCTTTCCCACCCTGTCGGTTGAGGAGAACCTGCGCCTGGGGCTGAAGTCCCGCCCTGGCCGCTGGCGGCGGGACGACATGTTCCGGCTCTTTCCCCAGCTCGAAGCTCGTGCCGGCACGGCGGCCGGGCTGTTGTCGGGCGGCGAGCAGCAGATGCTGGCGCTGGCGCGCACGATGATGGGCGACCCCGAGCTGGTGCTGATCGACGAACCCACCGAAGGCCTGGCGCCGCAGCTGGTCGACCTGGTGGCGGGTTTCCTGCGCGCGCTGCAGGAACGCGGAGTCTCGGTCCTGCTGATCGAGCAGAAGCTCACCATCGCGCTCGACCTTGCGCACCGCTGCTACGTGATGGGGCAGGGCCGCATCGTGTTCGAAGGCACGCCGGCCGAGCTCTCGGCCCGGCCCGACATCCGCCAGGACTGGCTCGAAGTCTGAGGCTCTTGTCCTGCCGCAAGAGCGGCCCTGGCCGCCCGATCGGCCCGCTCCCGCTGGGGTAATCTGGTGCCTGAAGGCAGGAAGCCTCAGGAGTGCAGACATGAGCGTGTTTTACGAAACCCGCGGTCATGTGGCCGTGGTCTGGATCGACCATCCGCCCGTCAACAGCCTGGGCCACGCCACCCGCGTGGCGCTCGCCGATGCCCTCGAGCGCGCCAACCGCGAGCGCTACGTCAAGGCGATCGTGCTGACCGGCAGCCGCAACGTGTTCTCCGGCGGGGCCGACATCCGCGAGTTCGGCACCGACCTCGCCCTCGCCGAACCCAGCCTGACCCAGCTGATCGACCTGATCGAACGCTTGCCCAAACCCGTGATCGCCGCCATCAACGGCGTCTGCCTGGGCGGCGGGCTCGAACTTGCGCTGGGCTGCCACTATCGTCTTGCCACCCCCGGCGCCAGCCTCGCCCTGCCCGAGGTCAAGCTCGGCCTCCTGCCGGGCGCGGGCGGCACCCAGCGCCTGCCGCGCGCGGTGGGCGCCGAACTCGCGCTCGAGATGATCACCACCGGCGCTCCGGTCGACGCAGCCACGGCGCTCGAAGCCGGCCTGGTGCAGGCGATCGTCACCGACCAGAACTTCGACGGAGTGATGAAGTTCGCGCACCGGGTCGAGGAGGTGATCGATCTGCCGCTGCTGCGCAATGCTTCGGTGGCTCTGCCCGCCGGGGTCGACCGCTCCGCCTTTTTCATGCTGGCGCTCGAACGAGTGAGCAAAAACGCGCGCGGTCTGACCGCGCCCATGGCCTGTGTCTACGCGGTCGAAGCCGCCGTGCGCGACCCCTTCGAAGTCGGCCTGCAGAAGGAACACAAGCTGTTTGCCAAGTTACTCGCCTCGGAAGAATCGCACGCTCTACGGCATGCCTTTTTTGCAGAACGCGCAGCCGCGCGTATCGCCGACGTTCCGGCCGACACCCCGACCCGCCCCATCCACAGCGCGGCCGTGGTGGGTTTCGGCACCATGGGCAGCGGCATCGCGATGAGCTTCGCCAACGCCGGCCTGCCGGTGCTCGTGTACGAGAAGGACAATGCCGCGCTCGAGCGCGGCCTGGCCACCTGCCGTCGTCACTGGGAAGCGAGCGCGGCCAAGGGCAAGCTGAGCCCGGCCGAGGTCGAGGCGCGGGTGGCGCTGCTCAACCCCACGCTCGACCTGGAGGACCTGGCCCAGGCCGACGTCGTGATCGAAGCCGTGGTCGAGGACCTCGCGGTCAAGCAGGAGGTCTTCCGCCGACTCGACGCGGTGATGAAACCGGGCGCGATCCTTGCCACCAACACCTCGACCCTGGACATCAACGCGATCGCGGCCGCGACCCGCCGCCCGCAGGACGTAGTCGGCCTGCATTTCTTCAGCCCGGCCAATGTCATGCGGCTTCTGGAAGTGGTGCGGGGCGAGGCCACCGCCAAGGACGTGCTGGCCACGGCGATGTCGCTTGCCCGGCGGC
Organism: Pseudomonadota bacterium; assembly: GCA_023443095.1. GTDB lineage: Bacteria > Pseudomonadota > Gammaproteobacteria > Burkholderiales > Burkholderiaceae_F > JAEZVV01. Next base: position 22,631 of record JAEZVV010000124.1, on the reverse strand, counting down.
TGCGCAAGGTGGCAGTGGTTGCGCGGGTGTGCGACGGCTTCATCGGCAACCGCATGCTCGAGCAATACCTGCGGCAGTCGCTGTTCCTGGTCGACGAAGGCGCGAGCCCGCAGAAGATCGACGCCGCCCTGCAGGCCTTCGGCATGGCGATGGGGCCGTTTGCCATGAGCGACATGGCGGGCATGGACATCGGTTACGCGATCCGCCAGCGCCGCCGCGCCGAATTGCCGCAGCAGAAATACTCGCGGATCGCCGACCGCGTGGTCGAGGCCGGCCGCCTGGGGCAGAAGACCGGCCGCGGCTGGTACCGCTACGAACCGGGCAGCCGCACCCCGCAACCCGACCCCGAGGTCGACGCTTTGATCGAGAGCCATCGCGCCGAACTCGGCATCACGCCGCGCGAACTGAGCGACGAGGAAATCGTCGGCCGCTGCATCCTGGCCCTGGTCAACGAAGGCGCCCGCCTGTTGGAAGAGGGCATTGCCCAGCGCGCCTCGGACATCGACGTGGTCTACCTCGCCGGCTACGGCTTTCCCGCCAGCCGTGGCGGCCCGATGTTCCATGCCGAAGCCAAGGGCTTGAAGCGGGTGCTCGAGGCGATGGAGTCCTACGCGACCAACCGCCACGCCGACCCCGAGTTCTGGCAGGCCGCGCCCGCGCTCAAGGCCGCGGCCCGATCCGGCCGCTGGGGCTAGGTCCTATGCGCCGGCCGCGGCCGGCGCCTTACCCATATCACTCAAGCTCGCGCCGCGGGCGGAAAGACCATGCTCAAACACATCGTCATGTGGAAACTGAAAGACACCGCCGAAGGCGCGGACCGGACAAGCAACGCCGCCAAGATGAAGGCGCTGCTCGAGAGCATGGACGGCAAGGTGCCCGGCCTGCTCAAGCTCGAAGTCGGCCTCTCCACGCCCGGACTGGAAGCGACTTGCGACGTGGTGCTCTATTCCGAGTTCACCGACGAAGCCGCGCTGGCGGTTTACCAGAATCACCCGGACCACGTGGCGATGAAGCCCTTCATCGCCGCGATCCGGGAGTCGAGGCAGGTCGTGGATTACCGGGTGGATGGGTAACTTGTTGCAGTTTTCTCCATTGCCAACTCGCTTCTGGCCTTTCGGCCAGCAAGTGAGGCGCTGATCCGAGAACCTCGAACATTCATTTCAGTCCGGGGTCTGAGCACTGCATCGGACTCCCGTCAAAACCCTGAACAGCCGAGACCGTACCTGAGCACGCTCGTCATCGATTGGTGCGAAGCGCATCGCCGGACATCCCTCTCCCGACGGCCCGCAGCGGCCTGAGCCGTCGTCGGCTCACAACTGCCGCCGATCCCGGTGTTTTTGGCAAGTTGCGGATTCGCCGCCGCCAGTCGCGCGCCGGCTTGCTAAAGTGTTTGCCCCTCCCGTGACTGGACGGACCCGATGAAAGCTTCGTTTGGCAATCTGTTGCGCAGCCTGGTGGTGTGCGCGAGCCTCTTCCTTCCGCCCGCGCTGATGGCGCAGCCCCTGCCCGCCGGGGTGCAGAAAGTGGCCACGGTCGAAGGCATCACCGAATACAAGCTCGCCAACGGCCTGCGTTTCGTGTTGTTTCCCGACGCCTCCAAGCCCACCGCCACGGTCAACGTGACCTACCTGGTCGGCTCGCGCCACGAGAACTACGGCGAGACCGGCATGGCCCACCTGCTCGAGCACCTGATCTTCAAGGGCTCGAAGCACTACCCGGACCCGAGCAAGGAGTTCACCCGGCGCGGCTTCCGCATGAACGGAACGACCTGGTTCGACCGCACCAACTATTTCGTCTCGTTCACCGCGACCGAAGACAACCTCAAGTGGGCGCTGGGCTGGACGGCCGACGCGATGGTCAACTCCTTCATCGCCAAGAAGGATCTCGACAGCGAGATGACCGTGGTGCGCAACGAGTTCGAGATGGGCGAGAACCAGCCGAACCAGGTGATGATGAAGCGGATGCAGTCGATGTTGTTCGACTGGCACAACTACGGCAAGGACACGATAGGCGCCCGCAGCGACATCGAAAACGTCAAGATCGAGAACCTGCAGGCCTTCTACCGCCGCTACTACCAGCCCGACAACGCCGTGCTGACGGTCAGCGGCAAGTTCGACGAAGCCAAGACCATCGCCTGGATCGCGGCCGACTTCGGCAAGATTCCCAAGCCCACCCGCAAGCTGCCGCCCGAGTGGACGGTCGAACCCACCGCCGACGGCGAGCGCAGCTTCGAGATCCGCCGCAAGGGCGAGATCCAGCTGCTGACCGTGGCCTACCGCATCCCTTCGGCCCTGCACGTCGACACCGCGGCGATCGGCATCGCCACCGACGCCCTGGCCGACACCCCCAACGGCCGGCTCTACAAGGCCCTGGTCCAGCCCGGCCTGGCGGCGCAGGTCTTCGGCTGGACGATAGGCATCAAGTACCCCGGCTACGTGATGTTCGGCGCGGTGGTGAAGAAGGGCGAGCCGATCGAGCCCGTGCGGACCAAGATGATCGAGGTGATCGAGACCAGCCTCAAGGCCGAGCCGCTCACCGAAGCCGAGTTCAAGCGCACCGAGCGCCAGGCGCTGACCGCTTACGAACGGGCCTTGTCCGACCCCGAGGCTTTCGGCGTCGGCCTGTCGGAATACATCGCGCTGGGCGACTGGCGTTTGTTCTTCTATACGCGAGACCAGCTCGCCAAGCTCAAGCCGGCCCAGGTTGATGCTGCGGTTGCCAAATATTTCGTGCGCGACAACCGCGTGGTCGGGCTGTTCCAGCCGGACGACGCGCCGCAGCGTGCCGAGATTCCGGTGGCGCCCAGCGCGCAGGCGCTGCTCGCGGGATACCAGCCCAAGCTCGAGGGCGACCGCGGCGAAGTCTTCGACCCCAGCCAGGACAACCTCGACCGCCGCAGCAAGCTGCTCACCTTCGGCGACCTGAAGGTGGCCCTGCTGCCCAAGAAGAACCGCGGCCAGACCGTGACCGTCAACATCAACTTCCAGTGGGGCGACGAAAAGACCCTGGCCAACCGCGACGTCGACGGCAGCCTAGCGCTGGCGATGTTGTCGCGCGGCACGAGCAAACTCACGCGCCAGCAGATTGCCGACGAGATGACCCGCCTCAAGATGCACGGCGGGATCACGAGCTTCGAAACCACGCGCGAGAACCTGCCCGCCGCTCTCAAGCTCGTGGCCGAGGTCTACCAGGGCGCGAACTTCCCGCCCGCCGAGTTCGAGGAACTTAAGCGCCAGATGGCCACCGGCCTGCAGGCGCAGATGGACGACCCCTCGGCCCGCTCACGTGACGCGCTGACCGCCCACTTCAACACCTACCCCAAGGGCGACCCGCGTTATTACCTGCCGCTGGCCGACCGGCTCGAAGCGATCAAGCAGAGCTCGCTCGAGCGCGCCAAGGCGTATTACCAGGATCTGGTCGGCACCGCCCGCGGCCAGATCGCGATCGTCGGCGACTTCGACGAAAAGGCGGTCGAAACCGAGCTGAAGCAACTTTTCCCGGCCAAGGCTTCGGCTTCACCTTACGCCCGGGTTGACCGCGAGTACCGCCCGGTGGCGCCGACCCGCGTCGCGATCGACACGCCCGACAAGGAAAACGCGACCATCCGCGCCCGCATCGACCTGCCGCTCAAGGACACCGACGCCGACGCTGCCGCCCTGGTGGTGGCCGACTGGATCTTCGGCGGCGGCACCGGCTTGTCGAGCCGCCTGATGGACCGCCTGCGTCAGAAAGAGGGCTTGTCCTACGGCACCGGCAGCGGCCTGAACCTGGGCAGCCGCAGCAATCTGTCGACCTGGTCGCTGGCGGCGATCGTTGCGCCGCAGAACCTGGCCAAGGCCGAGGCCGCGATCCGCGAGGAACTCGAACGTGCGCGCAAGGACGGATTCACCGCGCAGGAAGTGGCCGAAGCCAAGAAGGGCCTGCTGCAATCGCGCGCGGTCAACCGGGCGCAGGACGGCACGGTCGCGGCTGCCTGGGTCAACAACCTTGACCTCGGCCGCAACTGGCAGTTCAGCAAGGCCTTCGAGCAGCAGATCGAGAAGCTCACCCCCGAGCAGGTCAACGCCGCCTTCCGCAAATACATCGACCCGGCGGCGATGAGCTTCGTGGTCGCGGGCGACGCCAAGAAGGGAGTCAAGTAGGCGGGCCGATCGAAGCCGGCGGCTCTCCGGCGCCGGGTCTGCGGATCCGGCGCCGTGGGGGCCGCGCAATCAAGCCTGGCTCAGGCCAGGCCCTGAAGCTTCTTCCATCGCCGCAGCCGCGTCCGCGCGTTGGCGTAGGGCGACGAGGTATTGAACTGGATCATGCGGCCCAAGGGGTATTTCTCGTACCAGGGCCCGCCATACAGGGTCGCGTCGGTCTCCCGCTCGACCAGCGCCACGATGCGGGCGTAAACCTCGGCAAACTGCGCCAACAGGACCGGATAGCCCTGGCCCGCGTGTTCGGCATAAAACTTCTGCGCGAGGCGGCCCAACTCGTTCCAGCGGTAGCCGGTTTCCGGAAAATCGACCGGCAGCCCCTGCGCCTTCGCGTCGCACCACTTGAGCACCAGCCGGTTCCAGCCGATCAGGTAGGCCACCAGGTCGGCCACGCTCATGCGTGTGCCTTGTGCGTGGCCGTCCAGCGTGGGCTCACGGGCACGGCCCGGCGGAACGGAGGCGAGATCTTCGACCAGCTTGCGGTAGTTGGTGGTGATGGCGTCGAGTAGTTCCTGCTTGTTGTTTGGCACGGCCATGGGCAGCCCTTGTGCAACGGCTCCACAGCCGCCTGAGGTGGGCATTGTCCCGCGGCCTGCATGAGGCGCAGTGCGGCGGCGATTGAGCGACCCGCCCGCACGGACGTCGATCGACCGGGGCTTGGTCTAGGTCAAGGTCCGCGGCTCTCCCTCCGGGGCAGGGCGGGGCAGACCGAAACGCATGCCATGATCGATGGTTTCGAAACCGCCGTGCCGAGGAGGACCTGCCATGACTGGCCCTGAAATCACGATTCAACTCGGCTCCTGGGAGGAGCTCAAGGACGAGGCTGCGCCGATCCGCTACGCCGTTTTCTGCGATGAACAGCACGTTCCTCCCGAAACCGAGCTCGACGAATGGGACGCCTTGTCGCTGCACGCGATCGCCCGCGCCGCCGACGGCACGGCGCTGGGCACCGGCCGCCTGCTGCCCGACGGCCATATCGGCCGCATGGCGGTGACCCAGAGCGCACGCGGCCTGGGCGTGGGGGCCTTGCTGCTGAGCGCGCTGATGCAGGAGGCGCGTCGGCGCGGTTTCGGCGAAGTGGCCTTGTCGGCGCAGACGCATGCGCTCAGCTTCTACGGCAAACACGGCTTTGTCGCCGAGGGCGACGAATACCTCGACTGCGAGATCCCGCACCGCAAGATGCGGCACGTGTTCGGCTAGAGCTCGTTTCCGGGGGCGCCGGCGGGCACCCGGCGCGCCAGAGAAAACTCGTAGTGGCGGTCGGAGAAAGCGTCGGGTTCGAGCGCATCGAAGCTGCGTTCGACGAAGTTGACCAGGCCGTCGGCCCGCACCGTGATCACCGTGGTCGAGCGGGTGCCGTAGCCGTTGGCTCGGATCTGGATCGCGGACAGGGCGCGTTCCCAGTCGGGCGGGATGCCGGTCGAAGGCAGTTCGCTCACCGGGGCGCGGCGACGGTCGGAGAAAATCCCGATCAGCTTCTCGGCGTCGACTTTCTGCGCGATCTGCAGGCTGACCCGGCCCACCGCCCGCGTGAGCTTGGGCCAGGGAGTATCGAGCAGGCCGTTGGAGATTCCGTAGACCCCGGGCGCCAGACGGAGCGGGCCGGTCTGGCTGCGGTTGCTCTGGTAGACCAGGGCCGGCTCGGTTCCGGCGGCGGGCCAGACATCGCCCACCAGCAGGTTGAAGCCGTTGTAGCCGGGCAGGCGCGTGGCCTGGGCCTCGAGCCAGTCGGCGGCCGGTTCGCCCGCCTGCAAGGCACCGAGCACGAGTTCGCCGCGCGAGGCCGCATGCGGATTGCGTTCGTTCGGCGCGCGCACATTGGTCAGCGCCGCGAAGCGGCCCTGGCGGGTGATGCCCATCCAGGTGCCGCCAGCTTCTTCGTCGCGCCCGGCCAGCAGCGACACCGCCTGCCCCCACCACGCCGCTGCGCGGGTGCGGCGGGCGTAGAACTCGTCGCGATTGCCCACCACCACCAGCGGGTAGTCGGGGTGGCTATGCCAGGCAAAGGCGATCAGGCACATGGCGGCGGCTGAGCTCGCTTACAGCTCGCGGAAACGTTCAATGCGGCGCGAAGCGACCAGAGCCGGCGCCAGGCCGGCGTGGTCGCTGGCATCGGCAAGCAAGGCCTCGAACGCCTGCGGATCGGCGATTTTTTCGTAGACCTCCATCAGGGTGAGGGTCTCGTCCCCATCGACGCGGCGGACCAGCCGGCCGTGCACGCCGCTGGCGGCCGCGAGTGCGCCCTGCATGGTGCGGATGTGTTGCGCCACCACGGGGGCTTCGGCGGCTGGGAGCTTGAAATAGACGTACCAGTGTTCCATGGCGCCGCCTTGCTCACGCGGTGGGGTCGAAGATCTCGTAGGGCAGGGGGCGCAGGTTCAGTAGCGGGCCGTCGGCCGCACCGAGGTGCAGACGAGCGTCGAGCTGCTGCTCGACCGGCGATTCGAACAAGAGGTCGAAGCCACCTTGCGGCGCGGCGGCAGCCATCACCACCGTGCCGACCGGATCGGCGCCGGCGTAGACATCGGCCGCGGCCGCCACCGATTCCGCGGCCACGTGGGCCACGGCCATGCGCCGCCGAAGTTTGCCGAGGTACTGGCTGCGGGCGACGACTTCCTGGCCGGGGTAGCAGCCCTTCTTGAAGTTGACCCCGCCCAGGACTTCGAAGTTGATCATCTGCGGGACGAACTTCTCCTGGGTGGCGGCAAACACCGTGGGCACGGCGGCGTCGACCTCGCTCCACCACCACACGCCAGCATCGGCCGGGGGCAGGGCGGCGAGCCCGGCGGGCAGGGGGCCAAGCAGAAGGAAGCGTTCGGCCGCGCCCGGCGCTGCGGGCAGGCGGGCGATCCGCGTCGCGCCGGCCTGGACCGAGTCCCAGGCCGCTTGCGGCGCAGCGATTCCGGCCGCGGCCAGCGCCGCCGCCGCGCCCTGACCGAGCAGGCCATGGCAGGCGATGCTGTCGGAAACATCGGCCAGCTTCACCTTGGAGCGCAGGACAAACATGCTCAGGCGCTTCATCACCGCGGGCAGGGTCTCGCGCGGCAGCTGCAGGTAGATCGAATCGGCGTCGCGCCACTGATGGAAGCTCGCGATCAGCCGTCCCTTGGCGGTGCAATAGCCGTTGAGGGTGAAGCGCTCGGCAAGCTCGAGCACGTCGTTGGTGAGCTGGCCTTGCAGGAACTTGGGCGCGTCTTCGCCCGAGACGGCGATCACCCCGAGTTCTTCGAGGCGGACCAGCGCCGGAGCCGTGGCGAGGGCGGCGAGTTGGTCGGCCGGAGCGGTCCATGCGCCGGCGCGGAGTGCGGTGGAAGTCAGTGATTCTGCGGTCATGACAAAGCAGTCCTGGAGCGGGCCTTTATTATGGATGTACAGATGGTCCCACAAAGAAGTCCAGATCCGTGAAATCCCCTCTTCGTATCCTGCGCTGGCTGCTCGCCATCGTTCTGCTCGCCGCTCTGGCGGGATGGTGGTACGTGGCGATGCGCCCGCTCGCCCTGGCCGCGCCGCGCGTCGAGTTCACGGTGCCAGCCGGCGCCTCGGCGCGGACCATCGCGACTCAGGCGCAGGCGGCGGGAGTCGGCCTGAGCAGCCCGGTCTTCGTCTGGCTGGCGCGTCTGACCGATGCCACCAAGAGCCTGCGCGCCGGCCGTTACGCGGTGGAGCAGGGCGCCACCCTGGCGTCGCTGCTCGAACAGCTGCGCAACGGCGATGTTTTGCCGGCGAAGTTCACCGTGGTCGAAGGCACCAACCTGCGCGAGCTGCGCGCCCGGCTGGCACAGGTGGCCGACCTGCGGCAGGACTCGGCCAAGATGGACGAGGCCCAGCTGCTGGCGGCGATCGGCGCGACCGAGACCCGCGCCGAAGGCCTGTTCGCGCCCGACACCTATGTGTTTGCGCCGGGCTCGAGCGACCTCGACCTCTACCGCCAGGCCTATCGTGCGCAGAAGAAGATCCTGGCCGAGGCCTGGGACAAGCGAACTCCCGGCCTGCCCCTGGCCTCGCCTTACGAGGCCTTGATCCTGGCCTCGATCGTCGAGAAGGAGACCGGCCGTGCCGACGAGCGTCCGCTGGTGGCGAGCGTCTTCATCAACCGGCTCAAGATCGGCATGCCGCTGCAGACCGACCCGACCGTGATCTACGGCCTGGGCGAAAAGTTCGACGGCAACCTGCGCAAGAAGGACCTGGTGACCGACACCCCGTACAACACCTATACCCGCGGCGGCCTGCCGCCGTCGCCGATCGCGGCGCCCGGGCGCGCGGCGATTGCCGCCACGCTCAACCCTCCGCCCTCGAACAAGCTCTACTTCGTCGCCCGCGGCGACGGCAGTTCGCATTTTTCCGACAACCTCGGCGAGCACAACCGGGCGGTCGACAAGTTCCAGCGGGGGCGTTGATGCGAGGCCGCTTCATCACCTTCGAAGGCATCGACGGCGCCGGCAAAAGCACGCAGATCGCCACCGTGGCCGCAGCGCTTGAAGCGCGCGGGATCGAGGTCGTTCTCACCCGGGAGCCCGGCGGCACCCCGCTGGGAGAAACCCTGCGCGAGCTGTTCCTGCACACCCCGATGGCGCCGGCCACCGAAACCCTGCTGGTCTTTGCTGCCCGCGCCGAACACCTCGAGCGCGTGATCCGCCCCGCGCTCGCCCGCGGCGCCTGGGTCCTGTGCGACCGCTTCACAGACGCGACCTACGCCTACCAGGCGGGCGGCCGCCAGCTTCCGCGCGAACTGATCGCCCGGCTCGAACACTGGGTGCACCCGGATCTGCAGCCCGACCTGACCCTCCTCTTCGACCTGCCCCCGGCAATTGCAGCCGAACGGCTGGCGCGCGCGCGCGCCGCCGACAAGTTCGAAGCCGAGCAATGCGAGTTCTTCGAACGGGTGCGCCAGGTCTATCTCGAACGCGCCGCGGCCGATCCGGCGCGTTTCCTGGTGCTCGACAGCACTCGCGCACCGCAAGCCATCAGTGCCGATCTGGCGGCGCGCTTCGCAACATGGAACTGACGACCTTCCCCTGGCAGGAGGCGACCTGGGCCAGCCTGGCAGCGCTGCGCGGCAGGGTTCCGCACGCCTTGCTGCTGTTTGGCCCGCGCGGCATCGGCAAACGCCAGCTGGCGATGGCCTGGGCAGCAGCGCAGCTGTGTGAATCGCCCCAGGCCGACGGCCATGCCTGCGGCCGCTGCACCGGCTGCCAGCTGCTACTTGCCGACAACCACCCCGACCTGCGTCTGGTCGTGCCTGCGGCCGACGCTGTCGCCCGCGCCGACGAGACCGAGGCCGAATCCGAAGGCGGCGCGAAGGCGGCCAAGGCGAGCCGGGTAATCCGCATCGACCAGGTGCGCGAGCTCGACGAGTTCCTCGCCATCACCTCGCACCGCGGCGGCTCTCGCATCGTGGTGCTGGCGCCGGCCGAGATGATGAACACCGAGGCGGCGAGCAGCCTCTTGAAGATGCTCGAGGAGCCGCCCGCCGGCGCCTTGTTCGTGCTGGTGGCCGACGACATCGACGCGGTCCTGCCGACGGTCCGCTCGCGCTGCCGCCTGCTGCGGGTGGCGCCACCCAGCCCGGCGCAGGCTCTGGCCTGGCTGCGGGAGCAAGGCGTCGAGACTCCCGAGGAACGGCTCGCCGAAGCGGGCGGTGCGCCGTTGGCGGCGCTCGAGGGCGACGACGAGCGCCATGGGCTGGAGCCGGCGCTCAAACGGGCCCTGCTCGGGCTGCTCGAGCGCGGCGCGGCGCTGGCTGCGGCCGACATCGCGGCGGCGATCCCCAAGGACATTGCCCTGACTCCCGCGATCACGTTGTTGCAGCGCTGGTCCTGGGACTTGCTCGCCTCGCGTTGCGGGGTGCAGCTTCGTTATTATCCGAGGCACGCGCAACCGCTATCGCGGATCGCGCAGAAGACCTCGGCCGCGGCTTTGATGACCTGGGCTATGGAACTGGCGCAGATGCGTGCCACCAGCGCCCACCCGCTCAATGCTCGCTTGGCCGTCGAGCGCGCCTTGCTCGCCTATGCGGCAGCGTTGGCGCAGCAGCCACAGGACACCCCATGAGCGAAGCCAGCCACGCCACGCCTAACCCCACCGCTCCGGCCGCCGGCCGCCCGGCGGTGCTTTCCCTGGCGATCCGCGAAAAGGCAGCGCTCTACGCCGCCTACATGCCCTACCTCAAGAACGGCGGCATCTTCGTTCCGACCAACCGCAGCTACCAGCTGGGCGACGAGGTTTATCTGATCCTGACGCTGATGGACGACCCGACCCGGATCCCGGTCGCTGGCCGGGTGGTCTGGCTCAGCACCGCCGCTGGCGGCCGCACCACGCCCGGGATCGGCGTCCACTTTCCGGCCGACGAAACCGGAATCGGCGCCCGTAAGCGCATCGAAGACATCCTGGGCGGCGCTCTCAAGTCGGCCCGGGCGACTCACACTCTCTGAACGCTGCCGCGTTCGAGTCACCACCCCGCGGGGTGGTGTTTGCCGATGTACATCGATTCTCACTGCCATCTCAGTTTCCCCGATTTCGCGAGCGAGGAGGCCAGCCTGCTCGAGCGCATGTCGACCGCGCAGGTCGAGGCAGCGCTCAACGTCTGCGTCACGCTCGAAGAGTTTCCGCAGGTGCTGGCGCTGGCCGAGCGCCACCCCAACATCTGGGCTTCGGTCGGCGTCCATCCCGACTACCAAGACATTGACGAGCCCGATGTGGCTCGCCTCGTGGCCCTGGCCGACCATCCCAAGGTGGTCGCGATCGGCGAGACCGGCCTCGACTACTACCGCCTGAGCGAACCGCTCGAGTGGCAGCGCGAGCGCTTCCGCACCCATATCCGGGCCGCGCGCGAGACCGGCAAACCGCTGATCATCCACACCCGGGCGGCGGCGGACGACACGCTGCGCCTGATGGAAGAGGAGGGCGCCGGCGCGGTCGGTGGCGTGATGCATTGCTTCACCGAGAGCCTGGCCGTTGCCGAACGGGCGCTGGCACTGGGGTTCCACATATCGCTCTCGGGTATCGTCACTTTCAAAAGCGCGCACGAGTTGCACGAAGTAGCGCGTCAAGTGCCGCTCGACCGTCTTCTGATCGAAACCGATTCGCCTTATCTGGCGCCGGTGCCCCACCGCGGCAAACGCAACGAACCCTCGCTGGTGCCGCATGTCGCGGCCAAGATCGCGGCCCTCAAAGGCCTGGAACCTGTCCAGGTTGCACAAGCAACTACAAGAAATTTTCTCCGTCTTTTCAAGGTCTAAGGAAGGATATTTAAGATGGATTCGAGGTTTGTTCAAGGTTTTGCCGCGCTGGCCATGAGCTTGTTTGCCTGGATTCCGTCCGCCCACGCCGACGCGTATTCCGACTTCTGGGATGCCATGCGGCGCGACAACGGCCGCGCGCTGTCGGCCTTGCTCGCCAAGGGCATGGACCCCAATACCGTGGCGACCAACGGCGATCCAGCCCTGGTTGCGGCCTTGCGCGAGCGCTCGAAGGAAGTCACCAAGGTGCTGCTCGAGGCCCCCGGGCTCAAGCCCGATCAAGCAGGCCCGAGCGGCGAGACCGCGCTGATGCTCGCCGCCCTTCATGGCAACGGAGCCATCGTGCGGCAACTGCTCGAACGCGGCGCGCAGCTCAAACACAGCGGCTGGACCGCGCTGCATTACGCCGCCAGCGGCGGCGATGTCGCTATCACCCAGCTTCTGATCAGCAAGGGCGCGACGGTGGATGCCCGCACGACGGCCGGCGTGACACCGCTGATGATGGCGGCACGGGAAAACCAGACCGAGGTGGTCAATGCCTTGCTTGCGGCGAAAGCCAAAATCGATCTCTGCACCGACCGCGGCCTGAGTGCGGCCGATTTTGCCCGCAACGCAGGTCACGAGAGGCTGGCCAAGAAGCTAGCTATACCTGATTGCGCATAATGCATATTATGTCAACTCAAATTTTCAGATTCATATGCATTTGCCTCACGGATCAAGGATGAGTCACAGCCTGCTCGACCGCTCTTCCCTGGAACTGCTCGCCCCGGCGCGCACTGCCGAGATCGGCATCGAAGCCATCAACCATGGTGCCGATGCCGTCTATATCGGCGGTCCGTCCTTCGGTGCGCGTGCGGGCGCGGGCAACGAGGTTGCCGAGATCGAGCGGCTGACCCGCCACGCCCACCGCTATGGCGCTCGCATCTTTGTCACGCTCAACACCATCCTGCGCGACGACGAGCTGGAGGACGCCCGCACGATGGTGCGCCAGGTCTACGAAGCCGGTGCCGACGCCCTGATCATCCAGGACATGGGCCTGCTCGAGCTCGATCTGCCGCCGATCCAACTGCATGCCTCGACCCAGTGCGACATCCGCACCCCGGCCAAGGCCAGATTCCTGCAGGACGCAGGCCTGTCTCAGCTTGTTCTGGCGCGCGAGCTCGACCTGGCACAGATCCGCAATGTTGCTGCCGTGCTCGATCGCGCCAAGATCGAGTTTTTCATCCACGGCGCCTTGTGCGTGGCCTACAGCGGCCAGTGTTACGTCAGCCACGCCCAGACCGGTCGCAGCGCCAACCGAGGCGACTGCTCGCAGGCCTGCCGCCTGCCCTATACGGTGACTGACGGCCAGGGGCGGATCGTCGCCCACGACCAGCACGTCCTGTCGATGAAAGACAACAACCAGTCGGCCAACCTGGATGCACTGATCGACGCCGGCGTCTCCAGCTTCAAGATCGAAGGCCGCTATAAGGACATGGGTTACGTGAAAAACATCACGGCCCACTACCGCCAGTTGCTCGACGGCATCCTCGAGCGGCGGCCCGAGCTGCGCGCGGCGTCGAGCGGGCACTGCCAGTTCAGTTTCGCGCCGGACCCCGAACGCAACTTCAACCGCGGCTCCACCGATTATTTCGTCAACGGCCGCCAGCCCGACATCGGCGCCTTCGATACGCCCAAACACGCCGGTCTGCCTTTGGGAACCCTCACCCGGCTCGGCCCCGGCTGGTTCGAGATCGCCACCGACCAAGCCGTCGCCAACGGCGACGGCCTGACCTACTGGGACCTGCAGAAGGAACTGGTCGGAGTGCAGGCGAATCGCGCAGAAGCGATAGCCGGCGGTTGGCGGATTTACCCCGCCGAGTCGCTGGAGAATTACCGCGACCTGCGCGTCGGCGCGGAGCTTGCTCGCAACCGCGACCTGGCCTGGGACCGGCTGCTAGCCAAGAAATCGGCCGAGCGCCGGATCGGGGTCTGGCTACGCTTCGAGCAGACCGATACCGGCTTTGCCCTCGACATCACCGACGAAGACGGCCACAGCGCGCGGGTCGAACAGGCTCATGCGGTCGAGGCTTCGCGCGACCCCGAACGCGCCGAGGCCAGCCTGCGCGAACACCTGGCCAAGCTCGGCACCAGCATCTTTCATCCGCTCGATGTCGCCATCGTCTGGCCTGCCCCGGCGTTTTTTCCCGCCAGCCTGGCCAACGGCTTGCGCCGCGCGGCGGTTGAGGCGCTTGAGGCCGCGCGCCTGGCCGCCCTTCCCCGCCTGGACCGTCTGCCGCCGGCCGAACCGCCGGCGCCCTACCCCGACACGACGCTCAGCTACCTGGCCAACGTCTACAACCACAAGGCGCACGATTTCTACGCCCGCCACGGCGTTCGGGTGATTGATTCAGCCTACGAAAGCCATGAGGAAGAAGGCGAAGTCAGCCTGATGATCACCAAACACTGCGTGCGCTGGAGCCTGTCGCTCTGCCCCAAGCAGGCCAAAGGCGTGACCGGCGTACAAGGGACGATCCGCGCCGAACCGCTCGTGATTCAGAACGGCAAGGAAAAACTGACTTTGCGCTTCGACTGCAAGCCGTGCGAGATGCACGTGGTGGGCAAGATCAAGCGGTCGGTGATCGCGCAGACCGCCGGCCAAACCCTGCAGTTCTACCGCAGCCGCCCGCCTGCCTGACTTTTCCCCCTGGGTCCACGGTCGTGGCCCAGGGGAGTCCAGCCTTATTCGAAGTTGCCGCGAACGATTTGTTCGCCGTCTTCGATCAGCACCCGGCCGCGGGCGATCAGGGTGTCGAGGCCCAGGGCGTCGTCGAGCAGACAGACGTCGGCGTCGGCGCCGACCCGCAGTTCGCCCTTGGCGATGCCTAGCGATTGCGCCACGTTGCGGGTCGTCATCGCCAGCGCCTTTTCCAGCTCCAGCCCCTTGTCGAGAAGTTGCGGCAGCAGCTTGAGGTTGCTGTCGACCGCGGCCGCGCCGATGGCGATCATTTCGCCGCGCTGGTTGAACACCGGCATCGAACCGTTGCCGTCCGAGCTGATGGTGATGCGCGAGGCGTCGACGCCGGCTTCGAGCGCGACCATCACCGCGTCGGCGGGCGAGGGATAGGCGCAGCCGCCGCCCGAGGTGATGTCGATGTGGCCGCCCCGCTTGGCGAAGATGATCGCGTCGGCAAACAGGCGCTCGCAGCGGGCGACGTGGGTCGGCGAGAAGTGATGCGCGGGAATGCCGCGCTCGACGATTTCGTTGATCTGGTCGAAGGGGCCGGCGAGAGCTCCCATATGGATGTGCAGCACGCCCTTCTTGCCCGCCAGCATGGCGCCCATGCGCACGTCGGACACCAGGCGCAGCAGCTCCTCGGTCGTCGGGAAGGAACCGCGGTGGTCGGCCATGGCGATCTTCACGCCGATCACGGGGTCGACAAAGATCAGGTCGTCGCGGATCGCGCCGGTGATGGTCACCGTCGGCACCTGGTACGAGCCGGTGTGCATATACGCCGATAGGCCTTCTTGGCGGAAACCCATCGCCTTGGCGTAGAGGTCGCGCGGCGAACGCGAGCTGCCGTCGGTGCCGAGCACCCCGACCACCGTGGTGAGACCGGCCTGCACCAGCTTCGAGAAAGTCACCGGCGGCGTGCGCGTGCCCAGGCCGCCTTCGCCGCCGCCGCCGATCAGGTGAATGTGCTGGTCGATCAGGCCGGGCGCAACGGTCTTGCCGCGGGCGTCGATCTGCTTGCAGGGCGCCGGCAGGCCGGCAGCGGAAATCTCGGGGGCGATGGCAAGAATCTTGCCGCCGGCGATCAGGACGTCTTGTTGGCCGAGCGAGTCGGGGGAATAGACCTGGCCGTTTTTGATCAGCGTGAACATGGTGGTATCGGTGTCGGGCGCGGCGACCGGCCTTCGGGAGCAAAAGGCTGGCGCAGCAGGTGAATCGGCGTCCCGGGCCGCAGGCCGGCGTCGCGGATGTTTCACCGCGCTGCTCGCGACCGGCGCCTGGAGGCGACCCCGGGACCGTACTGAAATCAACGATACCGGCCTGGCCCCCCTCGCCTGCTTGACCTGAGTCACTCGCTCCCGGGCGGCACGAGCAGGTTTTTCCCGCGCTCCGGGTGCTTTCCCTTGGGGGCCGCCCGGCTCAATGCGCGTTCCACACCCGGCATTCGAGGGTGGCCGACCAGTCACGCCGCACCACGCCCCGGTTGGCAATAGAACTTGCCCACGCGGCAAGCCGCTGGCGGTCGGGATCGATGCCCAGCCAGCCGAGATGCGCGGCCAGATCGTCGACCAGGGTCGAGACCGGCACCTCGCGCCGGTTGTCTTCCCGCAGTCGGGCGCAGCGGGCGCCGCGGCCGACCAAGTAGTCGTCGAGCACTTCGATCCAGGCCGGGGCACGGAACTCGACCCCGTGCAGGGCAAAAGCCTGCTCTATCACGGGGTCGCTGCGCTCGCGGCCCCAGGTGATGGCGCAGCACAAGCCGCGGCTGGCCGCTTCCAGCTTGGCGAGAAGCGCGGCGTCGCCAGCAAGCGGGGTCATCGCCGCCCACACCAGGTCGAAGCCGCGGCACCAGCCGCGAGGTCCGAGGTCGACCCCAGCCCAGTCCTCGGACCGGCATTCGACATTGGGCAGTTTCAGGGCCCGCAGCGGGGCGAGCATGTCGGCGCTCAGGTCGAGCGCCACCACCTGCTGCGCCTGGCGTGCCAGGGCCAAGGCGTGGACCCCGGTGCCGGCGCCGAGGTCGAGCACGCGCTCGACGGCAAAAGAGACCCCGCAACCCACCGCCAGCTGGCGCAGGCGCTCGGCCTTGGCCTGCACCGCGGGGTCGTCGGGGCGCGGATAGGTCTGCGCCTTGACGTCCCAATAGGTCCGGGCGGCCGCCCCGGTGACCGGGGTCCGGCCGAGACGCAAGCCGGCGGTTTCGATGGCAGTCATTTGTCCTCGCTCAGTAAACGGATTCTCGCTCCAAGCGAATATGACACTTCTGATTTTCCTCATACCGCCGTCAAGATGATCCAGGATCCCCCCCGCCGCTGCCTGTTTGCCACCGCCCTCAGCCTTCTGCTCTGCCTGCCCGCCGCGGCCTCGCAGACCCTGGTGGCGGCCGTGCCGGCCGACCCGCAGCATTTCAACGGCGGGATCACCACCGCCTCGCACACCCATGCGGTGGCCGATTCGATCTTCAGCGGCCTGGTGGCCCTCGACCGCCAGGGGCGGCCTCAGCCTGACCTCGCCACGGCGTGGGAGGTATCCGCCGATGGCCGCCGGGTCAGCTTCAAGCTCGCTCCCAACGCCCGCTGGCACGACGGCCAGCCGGTGACGGCCGACGATGTGCGCTTCAGCTTCGAGGCCGTCCTGCTCAAGCATCACGCCCGCACCGCGAGCGGCCTGGCCCCGGTGATCGAAGCGATCGACACCCCCGACGCCCACACCGTTGTTTTCCGCCTCAAGCGTCCCTACGCCCCCCTGCTCGCCCAGCTCGACGTCACCGAGGCGCCGATCCTGCCGCGCCACGTCTACGGCAGCGGCGACCTGCTCAAGCACCCGGCCAACCTCAAGCCGGTGGGTTCGGGGCCGTTCCGCTTCAAGGAACACCGGCGCGACGACCGCGTCGTGCTCGAACGCAACCCTGACTATTTCAAGCCCGGCCTGCCCAAGCTCGATCGCCTGGTGTTCCGAGTCCTGCCCGACGCCCGCTCGCAGGTCGCGGCCCTGACCCGCGGTGAAGTCGATTTCCTGCGCGGCGTGGCCGGGCCCGACGTGGCGGCGCTCGAACGCGATCCGCGCCTGGTGGTCGATCGTGTAAGCGCGGGCCCCGGCGGCGGCAACTGCGTGATGAGCTGGGTCTTCAATCTCGACCGCCCGGCGCTCGCCAATCTCGCCGTGCGCCGCGCCCTGGCGCAGGCGATCGACCGCGAGCGTCTGGTGAGCGACGTGATTTTCGGCCAAGGGCGGGTGGCCGCGGCGCCGATCGCTTCGGGCATCGCCTTCGCCCACGCCGGCGAATCGCTCAAGACCCTGGTGCTGGCTCCCGCCGCCGCACGCGCGGCGCTCGATGCCGCCGGTTTCAAACCCGACGCCCGTGGCCAGCGCCTGGCGCTCGACGTCGTCCACTTTCCCCAGTTCTCGCGCTACGCCGACGCGCTGCGCCAGGACTTGGCCGCTGTCGGTGTGACCCTGGCCTCGCGCCCGCTCGACCGCGCCGCCACGGTCGACGCCATCTACATGAAGCGCGACTTCGACACCGCGATCGTGTCGTATTGCCAGGGAGCCGACCCCGAGATCGGCGCGCGTCGCATGTATGTCTCGAGCGCGATCGGGCCGGTGCCATTTTCCAACGGCGCCGGCTGGAGCAACGCCGAGGTCGACCGCCTGTTCGACCGCGCCCTGGCCAGCAGCGATACCAAGCGGCGCGCCGCCGCCTACCGCGAGGCCCAGACCGTGATCGCGCGCGAGCTGCCCTATCTGTGGCTGGTGGAGACCGATTTCCCGGTGGCCTGGAGCCAGGATTTCGACGGCTTTTCACCGTGGCGCGGCGCTTTTGCCGAATACGCCCGCCGCCGCTGAAGTCGACGCCCTTGAACTGGCCATCCTGGCTCGCGCGCCGCAGCCTGGCCGCTGCCCTGATGTTGTGGGCCGCGGCCACGCTGGTGTTCGCGCTGGTCCACCTGGCGCCGGGCGACCCGCTCACCGCCATCGCCGGCGAACACCAGAGCGCCAGCACGCGCGCCAGCCTGGAACGCTCGCTCGGGCTCGATCAGCCGCTGTCGGCGCGTTACCTGGGCTGGCTGGCGGGACTGGTCCGGGGTGAGCTCGGCACCGCCTACAGCCACGCACGGCCGGTCACCGCAGTGATCGCCGAACGCCTGCCGGTGACGCTGGCGGTGGCACTGCCGGCGCTGGCCGGCGCGGCGGTCGGCGCCGTCGCACTGGCGCTTGTCACCAGCCGACGGCCGCGGGCGCTGCTCGCACGCGCTACCGCGGCCCTGGCCCTGGTCCTGAGCGCGGTGCCGGTGTTCTGGCTGGCGCAGTTGCTGGTGCAAGGCGCCAGCCTCGAGCTGGGCTGGTTTCCCGCGCAAGGGATCAGCGATGTCCGGGCCAGCCATGCCGGGCTGGCAGCCCTGGCCGACACCGCGTGGCACCTGGCCCTGCCGGTGGCGGCCGTACTCTTGCACCAGCTGGCGATGATCCTGCTCATCACTCGGGCCGGCCTGATGCACGAAGCGGCGAGCGGCCATTTCCGTACCGCGCTCGCCAAGGGGCTCGACGAGCGCCTCGCCCTGCGCCGCCACGCCTTGCCGCTGGCGCTGGCGCCGGTGGTCGCCCTGCTTGGCACCCGCGTCGGCGGCCTGCTCACCGCCACCGCCCTGGTCGAGATCAGCTTCGGCCTGCCCGGCATCGGTCGCCTGCTGGTCGACGCCACTCTCGCGCGCGACCATCCGCTGGTGCTCGGGGTGTTCATCTGCGTGGTGCTTCTGACTGTTGCCGGCAACCTGCTCGCCGACCTGACCACCCGCTTTCTCGATCCGCGTCACAGCTTGGCAGGCCCCGCATGAAAGTTCTGCGCTCGCCTGCCCGCATCTTGGCAGCCGCCTTCCTCGCCCTGGCCGGCTTGCTGGCGCTGGCCGCGCCGCTGCTGGTTCCGGCCGGCCCGCTTGCGCGGGTGGCCGAGCCCCTGCTCGCCCCTGGCCTCCAGGCCTGGCTCGGCAGCGACGACCTGGGGCGCAGCGTGGCAAGCCAGCTGATCTACGGCCTGCGCACTTCGCTTGCAGTGGCGGGCGGAGTCCTGAGCATTTCAGTCGTGCTCGGCTTTGCGACCGGCCTGATGGCAGGCCTGCGTGGCGGTTGGGTCGACGAAGGCCTGATGCGTCTGACTGAACTGTTCCAGGTGCTGCCTCGCACCTTCCTAGCCATCGTGGCCGTGGCGTTTTTCGGCCCCTCGCTCGAGGTCGTGGTGATCGTGCTGGGTCTCACCTCGTGGACCACACTCGCCCGCGTAGTGCGAGCTGCCACCCGAGCCGCGGCTGCGAGCGATTTCGTGCTGGCGTTGCGGGCGGTGGGAGCCTCTGACGGCTGGATCGCGCGGCGGCACCTGCTGCGTTACGCCGCCACCCCGGTCCTGGCGGCCGCCGGCAGCGTGACCGCTGCCGCGATCCTGGCGGAAGCGGCGCTGGGTTTCGTCGGTCTGGGCGACGCCCAGGCTGCCAGCCTCGGGCGTCAGCTGGCCGAGGCCTACAGCTTCACTAGCCTCGCGCCATGGATGGGGATGGTCCCGGGTCTGGCGATCGTGGGCCTGATTCTGGCGGTGCATTTCCTGTTCGAACCCGAACCCGATTTTTCGCCTTGAACCGGAGCGCGGAAATCAGGGCTGGGCGCTGACCAGCCCGAGGCTGGCCGCCGTCGCTCCCGCCACCGGCCGGCACACGGACGCGACCGTGTCTGCCCGGGGTGACTCGGCACAGAAAGTGACGGCGCCGGCCTCCTGCCCGGCCCGCACGTAGAGTCCGCCGCCGGGCCCTGGCGCCTGGGTCGCCGCGGCGATCAGAGCCGGCGGCAAGGCGCCGCCGCTGCGGCTGGCCAGCCACGAAGCGACGGCCGAACTCAGGGCCGGGTCGATTTGCTGGCGTTCGCGCTCGTAGCTGCCGTGCAGAAGCAGGAAGGTCTTCTGCCCGCGGTAGGCCGGTCCCAGCTCGCGCGGCTGGCCACCGAGAAAAACGATCGCGCAGGCCGACAGGCAGGCGCCGCGCGCAACTGTCTTCATGCCGCGTTGCTGGACTTTCTCTCCCATCAGCAAGGCGGCCATCGTGCTGCCGCCGGGCGAGTCGCGCAGTTCCAGGCATTTGAGCTCGGGATGACGATCGAACTCGCGGACAAAAACCTCGTAGTCGGCGCGCCAGAACTCGCCCTCGACCACCAGGCAGTTGCCTTCGATCCGGACTCCGGACGCGCTGCGTGAGCAGCCCAGGATCAAGCCCAGCAGCAGCGCAAGGAAAAGGCTGAAAAACCCTCGATTCATGTCCGAAACCACAGTGTGATGAGGCTCACAAACACGAGGTCGGCCGATTGATGGCCGTCACTCGAAAGGGGTAGGTGCCACGGTTCAATGCGCCCATAACAAAACCAAACAACGCGGGCAACAAACTGCCCATCGAGGTCGTCACCATGAACCCATTTGTTTCGCGGCGCCGGTTTCTCCAGATCAGCGCCGCCACCTTCGGTGCCACCAGTCTTGGCTCCGAAGTTGCCCTAGCCCAGGCCACTCAGTCGTCCGGCGCAAGCAAGGCTACCCCTACCTACTGCGAAATGTGCTTCTGGCGCTGCGGCGGCATCGGCCACGTGCGCGACGGCAAGCTGTGGAAGTTCACCGGCAATCCGCTCGATCCGGCTTCCCGCGGCCGACTGTGCCCGCGCGGCACCGGCGCGCCAGGTTCGCACGCCGAACCGGCGCGTATCGCAAGCCCCCTGATCCGGGTGGGTGAACGCGGCAAGGAGGAGTTCAAGGCAGTGAGCTGGGACGAGGCGCTCGACTTCCTGGCGGCGCGCCTCAACAAGGTCAAGGCCGAACACGGCCCCGAGTCGGTCGCCCTGTTTAAACACGGCATCGGCGTGCGTTTCATCGAACACGCCTTGAAGAGCTGGGGTCTGATCAATGCTGCCGCGCCCTCGTATGCGCAGTGCCGCGGCGCCCGCGACGTGGGTTTTGTCCTGACTTTCGGTACCGGACTGGGTTCGCCCGAACCGCTCGACATCGCCAACACCAACTGCCTGGTGCTGATCGGTTCGCACCTGGGCGAAAACATGCACAACACCCAGGTGCAGGAGTTCGGCGAGTTCCTGGGCCGGGGCGCCCCCTTGATCGTGGTCGATCCGCGCCAGTCGGTGGCCGCGTCCAAGGCCAAATACTGGCTGCCGATCAAACCCGGCACCGACACTGCGCTGCTGCTGGCCTGGATGAACGTGATGGTGCGCGAGAGCCTGTACGACAAGGCTTTTGTCGCTCAGTGGGGCCACGGCTTCGACGAGTTCGCCAAGGCAATCGCGGGCAATACGCCTGAATGGGCCGCAGCCGAGACCGGAATCGACGCCAAGACCATCGTTGCCACGGCGCGCGAGATCGCCCGCGCCAAGCCCGCCAGCCTGGTGCATCCGGGGCGGCGTGCCAACTGGTATGGCGACGACACCCAGCGATCGCGCGCGATCGCGCTGGTCAATGCCATGCTCGGCAACTGGGGGCGCAAAGGCGGCTTCTTCATCCAGAACTCGCCCAAGCTCGCGGCCTACCCGCTGCCCGCCTACCCCAAGCCGGCCAAGCCCAAGTGTGACAACCCGGGCAAGAAATATCCCTTTGCGGACGAGGAGATCTCGACCGGGATCCGCGCTGCGACGCTCACGGCCCAGCCCTACCCGATCAAGGCCTGGGTCGCGTATTCGACCAACCTGATCCTGACCCTGCCCAACCCGCAGGAAACGCTGGACGCGATCCAGAAGCTCGACCTGCTCGCGGTCATCGACACCGTGCCGAGCGAACTCGCCGGCTACGCCGACGTGGTGCTGCCGGAGGCCATCTTCCTCGAGCGCTTCGACGAGCTGAACCGGGTGTGGGGCAAGCCCGGCTGGATCGCCCTGCGTCAGCCGGTGGTGGAGCCGCCCGCCGACCAGAAGCCGGGCTGGTGGATCGGCAAGCAGCTCGCCAACAAGCTGGGTCTGCCGGGGGCGATTCCGTTTGACGACATCGAGCAGTACCTGGCGGCCCGGGTCGAAAACGCGGGCATGTCGTATGCGCAGCTCAAGCAAGACGGCGTGATCCTGGGACCGAAAAAGCCGATCTACGTCGACGAAGGCGCGGCGATCGAGTTCGATACCCCCTCAGGCAAAGTCGAGTTCTGGTCGCAGCAACTCAAGGACGCGGGCTTCGACCCGGTGCCGAAATACGTGCGGCCCGAGCCCGCGCCCGCCGGCATGGTGAGGTTGATCACCGGCCGCAGCCCGGTCCACACCTTTGCCCACACCCAGGGCAACCCCCTCCTCAACCAGGCCGACCCCGAAAACGTCTTGTGGATCAGCCCGGCGCAGGCGGCCAAGCTCGGCGTCAAGAGCGGCGACTCGGTCCGGCTGCGCAACCAGGACGGGATCGAGAGCCTGCCCCTGAAGGCCAGGCTCACCGAGCGTATCCGCCCCGACTGTGTCTACATGGTCTACGGC
>JAEZVV010000074.1 GCA_023443095.1 Pseudomonadota bacterium | reverse complement strand
ATGTTATCAAACTCGGGGGCCGGGCCACAATGGGGGCGCCCCGGCCCCGGGACGGTCATGACTGGCGATTATTAATCGCGCTTGACTTCCTTGTAATCCGCATCAACCACGTCGTCGTCCTTCGGCTTGGCCTCGGCGCCCGGTTGAGCGGAGGCCTCGGCCTGACCGGCGGCAGCGTGCATCTTCTCGCCCATCTTCTGAGCGGCGACCATCAAGGCTTCGGTGCGCTTGTCGATCGCGGCCTTGTCTTCACCCTTCAGGGCTTCCTCGAGGTCGCTGATGGCGGCCTCGCAGGCGCCGCGGTCGGCGGCATCGACCTTGTCGCCGAGATCGGCGAGGCTCTTCTTGACCTGGTGCACCGCGGCGTCACCGGTGTTGCGGGCCTGCGCCAGTTCGAAACGCTTGTGGTCCTCAGCCTTGTTGGCTTCGGCGTCGTTGACCATGCGCTGGACCTCGTCCTCGGACAGACCGCTGTTGGCCTTGATCGTGATCTTGTTTTCCTTGCCCGAAGCCTTGTCCTTGGCGCCGACGTGCAGAATGCCGTTGGCGTCGATGTCGAAGCTGACTTCGATCTGCGGCAGGCCGCGCGGCGCGGGCGGGATGCCTTCGAGGTTGAACTCGCCCAGCAGCTTGTTGCCCGAGGCCATCTCGCGCTCGCCCTGGTAGACCTTGATCGTCACCGCCGGCTGGTTGTCGTCGGCGGTCGAGAAGACCTGCGAATGTTTGGTCGGGATCGTGGTGTTGCGCTTGATCATCGCCGTCATCACGCCGCCCAGGGTCTCGATGCCGAGCGTGAGCGGAGTGACGTCGAGCAGCAGCACGTCCTTGCGTTCGCCCGCCAGCACCGAACCCTGGACCGAAGCACCGATGGCGACCGCCTCGTCGGGGTTGACGTCCTTGCGCGGCTCCTTGCCGAAGAAGGTTTTGACCGCATCCTGGACCTTGGGCATGCGGGTCTGGCCGCCGACCAGGATCACGTCCGAGATGTCGGCAGCGGACGCGCCGGCATCCTTCAGGGCCTTGCGGCAGGGCTCGATCGTGCGTTCGATCAGGTCGTCGACCAGCGACTCGAACTTGGCGCGGGTGAGCTTGATGTTGAGGTGCTTCGGGCCCGAGGCGTCAGCCGTGATATAGGGCAGGTTGATCTCGGTCTCCTGGCGCGAGGAGAGTTCGATCTTGGCCTTTTCCGCCGCGTCCTTGAGACGCTGCAGGGCCAGCACGTCCTTGGTCAGGTCGACCCCCGAATCCTTCTTGAACTCGCTGATGACGTAGTCGACCACGCGCTGGTCGAAGTCTTCGCCGCCCAGGAAGGAGTCGCCGTTGGTCGAGAGCACTTCGAACTGCTTTTCGCCGTCGACGTCCGACAGGTCGATGATCGAGATGTCGAAGGTGCCACCACCCAGGTCGTAGACGGCGATCTTACGGTCGCCCTTGCCGCCCTTGTCGAGGCCGAAGGCAAGCGCCGCCGCGGTCGGCTCGTTGATGATGCGCTTGACCTCGAGGCCGGCGATGCGGCCGGCGTCCTTGGTCGCCTGGCGCTGGCTGTCGTTGAAGTAGGCGGGCACGGTGATCACGGCCTCGGTCACTTCCTCGCCCAGGTAGTCCTCGGCGGTCTTCTTCATCTTGCGCAGGATTTCGGCGCTGACCTGTTGCGCGGCGAGCTTCTTGTCGCCCAGCACTTCGACCCAGGCGTCGCCGTTGTCGGCCTTGATGATCTTGTAGGGCATCAGGCCGATGTCCTTCTGCACCTCGGCGTCATCGAAGCGACGGCCGATCAGGCGCTTGATCGCGTACAGCGTGTTCTTCGGGTTGGTCACGGCCTGGCGCTTGGCCGGCGCGCCCACCAGAATCTCACCGTTGTCCAGGTAGGCCACGATCGAAGGCGTAGTGCGGGCGCCTTCGCTGTTTTCGATCACGCGAACCTTGTCGCCTTCCATGACCGCGACCGCCGAGTTGGTGGTGCCGAGGTCGATACCGATGATCTTTGCCATTTGGTGGTTCCCCTTTTTCTTGGTTGCCGCGTCATGCGGCCAATATTCGTCTTGCGGACTAAATGGGGCTCGCGCCCCCGGTTTCAATCGTCACCCCTGCGAAACCGCCACCATGGCCGGCCGCAGGACGCGGTCGGCGATCAGCCAGCCGCGCTGGAAAACGCTCGCCACGTGGCCGGCGGGCACGCCAGGCGCGGCGATCATCGAGATCGCCTGCTGCGTGTGCGGGTCGAACTTCTCGCCCACCGGGTCGACCGGCTTCATGCCGCTGCGCTCAAGCGCGGCGACCAGCTGGCGGTACGTGGCTTCGAGCCCTTCGCGCATCGGGCCGGTTTCCGCGGCCGACACCTCGAGCGCTTTCTCGAGGCTGTCGACCACCGGCAGCAGGTTCTCGGCAAAGGACTCAATGCTGAACTTGCGCGCCTTGGCGACGTCTTCGTCGGCCCGCCGACGCACGTTTTCAGCGTCAGCGCGGGCGCGCATGAAAAGGTCGAAGTTCTCGTCGGCCTTGGCTTGCGCCGCCGCCAGCTGGGCGACGAGGTCAAGCTCTGGGACGGCGGCTTCGGGGGCAGCGGCTTCGGGCGCGCCGGACTCGACCGGCGCGGCTTCCTGACCCGCTTGGGGCTCGTTCATGGTGACTCCGATGGCTTATGACTGGCCGGGAAGAAACCCCGGAAAAACGGGAACTGGGGCCGGCAACGTGGTTTTCAAGCCCTGGCGGGTTTCAAACCCCGCTGCCGGCAGGCTACACGCGGCCGGCCGCGGGAAATCCCCCGCCCTCCGGC
>JAEZVV010000065.1 GCA_023443095.1 Pseudomonadota bacterium | reverse complement strand
GGGCGCGGGTGCGCTCGGCCAGCCATTCGGCCGCGCGGCCGGAGACCAGCGGGCCGACGCGGCGCGCCACTTCAAGGTGGTAGGCATTGAGCCAGGCCACTTCGTCGGCATCCATCAGATCCATGTCGATCAAACGGGTGTCGATCGGACACAGGGTGAGCGTCTCGAACTTGAGGAACTCGCCGAACTCGGTGGTCTCGGCCGGCACGTTGAGCACCAGGTTCTCGATCCGCACCCCCCAGCGGCCCGGGCGGTAGATGCCGGGCTCGTTGCTGGTGATCATGCCCGGCTCCATCGCGGTCTGAGGCTCGGGCGGCAAGTAGGGGGTGATGCCGTGCGGACCTTCGTGCACGTTGAGGAAGTAGCCCACGCCGTGGCCGGTGCCATGGCCGTAGTCGATGCCGCCGGCCCAGATCGGCGCCCGCGCCAGCGCGTCCAGCGTCGGACTGCGGGTGCCCCGCGGGAACACCGCCATCGACAGCCGGATCATGCCTTTCAGAACGCGGGTGTAGTCGCTCTTCATGGCAGCGCTGGCGTTGCGCACCGGCACCACGCGGGTGATGTCGGTGGTGCCGGTCAGATACTGGCCGCCCGAATCGATCAGCAGCATGCCGTCGCCGACGATGGCCGAATGCGCCTCTTCGGTGGCGCGGTAATGCGGCAGCGCACCGTTGGCGTTGAAGCCGGCAATGGTCGAGAAGCTCGGGCTCACGAAACCTTCGCGGCGCGCGCGGGCGGCGCAGATCTTCTCGTCGATCGTGAGTTCGGTGATCGGCTCGTTGGTCGCGATGGCGTCCTCGAACCACGCAAAGAACTCGGCGAGCGCGGCACCGTCCTGTTCCATCGCCCTGCGGATGTGGGCGGCCTCGGCGGCCGTCTTGCGGCTCTTGAGCAAGGTGGAGGGATTGATCGCCTCGACCACCGTCACGCCGGCGGGCAACGCCTGGCGCAGGCCGAGCGTGACGCGTTTGGGGTCGAGCAGGACGCGGGTACCGGCGGGCAGCTGCGCCAGCCGCACGCGGGCCTGCGCGTAGGGCGCGAGCTTGACGCCATCGGTTTCGAGGCGGCCAGCAAGTTCGGCCGGTATCTTGCCTTGGCCCACGAACAGGGTGGCGTCGTGGCCGGTGATCAAGGCGTGGGCGATGAACACCGGGTTGTACGGAACGTCGGCGCCACGCAGATTGAACAGCCAGGCGATGTCGTCGAGGGTCGAGATGAAATGCACGCCGGCGCCGGCATCTTTCATCGCCGCGCGGACTTCTGCGAGCTTGTCGGCGCGCGGGGTGGGGGCGATCGCGTGTTCGTAGATCGGCGCGGCGGGCAGTTCCGGACGCGGGGTCCAGACCTCGTCGATCAGGTCGAGGTCGGTGCGCAGGCCCACGCCGCGGGCGGCGAGCTTGTCGGCCAGCATCTTGTGGGTGGCCAGGCCCAGTACGGCACCGTCGACGCCGACCGTGCTGCCGGCGGGCAGGTGTTCGGCGAGCCAGTCGGCCCAGCCGGTGCTGCTGGCCGCGCCCATCTTCTGCAAATCGATCCCGGTGCCGGCGAGCTGGGCCTCGGCCTGCACCCAGTAGCGGCTGTCGGCCCATACCGCCGCGTGTTCGGGCGTGACCACCAGCAGGCCGGCCGAGCCGTCGAAGCCCGACAGCCATACGCGCGCCTGCCAGCGCTCGGGCAGGTATTCCGAGAGGTGCGGGTCGCTCGAAGGAACGACCCAGGCGGCCAGACCGTGGCGGGTCAGGGCGGTACGCAGGGCGGCGATGCGGGAGCGCACCTGGGCGCGGGCGGCTTCGAGAGTGTCCATGGCGATCGGCTGAAAGGAGGTGGCCGCAGTGTAGTCGGGCCGGCGCCGGACGAGGAGGCCGGGCTGCGGCGCGCCCTCAGCGCAGCTTGCGCACCGTGATCGACAGCGGCAGTCCGGTGGCGCCGTCGTCCTGGGTGACTGCACCGATGCCCATCTGCTCGAGCCGCCAGCCGTTTTCGCGCAGCTCGTCGAGCGAGACCGGCTGCTCCAGTCCCTCGCAGCGGTAAATCATCTCTCCCGGCACCTGGCCGGCGGCAAGCACGCCGTCCGAGGTGCAGGTCAGCACGCTGCGCTCGGGCGCGGAGGCCAGCGGATCGGGGGCGGGTTCGCTGCTGGCTTCGGGTGCGGGCCGGGGCGCGGTCCAGGTCCAGGCGTTGTCCGGAGCCGAGGGGGCCGTCGGCGTCGCGCTGGCTGCCGGAGCCGGCGGCGAGGGTGTGCCGGCGCAGCCGGCGAGCACGCCGCAGGAAACGACGAGTGCGGGGATCAGGCGGGACCGAGTGAACATGGCGGGAAAACGAGCGGCGAGGGGGATCAATGTGCGACCGACCCAGCGCGAGGGCAAGGCGGGGATTGCACCGTTGCAGCCCGGCTCATGGCGCGCGGGAGAGCAGGGCTAGGCGCGCCTGGCGGAGCGCGTCTTCGGTGGTCGCCCAGTCGATGCAGGCGTCGGTCACCGAGACACCATAACGCAGCTGCGAGAGGTCGTCCGGGATCGCCTGGCTGCCGGCCTCGAGATTGCTCTCGAGCATCACGCCGACGATCGAGCGGTTGCCGTCGAGGATCTGGCGGACGCAGTCGTGTAGCACCAGCGGCTGGAGGTCGGGGTCCTTCATGCTGTTGGCGTGCGAGCAGTCGACCACGATCTTGCTCGCGACCCCGGCCTTCTTGAGTGCGGTTTCGGCCAGGCGGACGCTGACCGTGTCGTAGTTGGGGCGGCCGCCGCCGCCGCGCAGGACCACATGACCCCAGCGGTTGCCGCGGGTGCGCACGATCGCCGAGTCGCCGTGTTGGTTGATGCCCAGGAAGCTGTGTGGGGTGGCGGCCGACTTCACCGCGTTGATCGCCACTTCAAGCCCGCCGTCAGTGCCGTTCTTGAAGCCGACCGGGGCCGACAGGCCGCTGGCCATCTCGCGGTGGGTCTGGCTCTCGGTGGTGCGGGCGCCGATTGCATACCAGCTCACCAGCTCGCCCAGGTATTGCGGCGACATCGGGTCGAGCGCCTCGGTGCCGGCCGGCAGTCCGAGTTCGTTGATCGCGATCAGAAGCTCGCGCGCCCGGCGCATGCCTTCGGCGATGCGGAAGCTGTCGTCCATCGCCGGGTCGTTGATATAGCCTTTCCAGCCCGCCACCGTGCGCGGCTTTTCGAAGTAGACCCGCATCACCACCAGCAGGCGGTCGGCCACCTCGTCGGCCAGCGCCTTCAGGCGGCGGGCGTAGTCCATCGCCGCCACCGGGTCGTGGATCGAGCAGGGGCCGGCCACCACCATCAGACGGGTGTCGCTGCCGTCGAGAATCGCCTTGATCTGCGAGCGGCCTTCCGCCACCGTGGCGGCCGCGGCGGCCGACAGCGGCAAGGCGGCCTTGATCTCGTGCGGGCTCGCCATCGGGTCGAAACCGGCGATGTTGAGGTCTTCAAGCGGCAGGGCCGGGCTGGGGCGAAGGTTTTGATCGGTGCTCATCCCCACCATTCTAGGGGCCGCCCAGGCGTCGCGCCGCCAGCTGCCGGCTTAGGTTTTCCGCGATCGCCTGCTGGGCCGGGGCATCCGGCTCCCACGCCGGGAGGGACGGGCGGGCGCGGTAGTCGCCGGCTGCCGCCAGCGCAGCCTTGTCGGTGGTGCTGGCGGCCAGGGCGGTGAGCGCCTGCGCGGCGATGTCGCTGCGGTTGGCCGTGCTGTTGCTGGTCTGGGCGTAGAGCGGGACGAAGCGGCCGTTGCTACTGGTGAGGCCGGTGTAGTCGCCCAGGAACAGGCCGTTGGCGTTGGCCGCCAGATTGAGATCGAACGGGCCGGCGACCCGGGTCTCGCTCCAGGTCTGGCCGCTGTCGCGCGAGTGTGCGAGCCACAGCTCGGTGGGCAGGGTGGCGGAGTCGGCGGTGTTGGCCCGCAAGTCGTAGTAGGTGAGGCCGATCGTCCCGTCGGCGCGGACATGGATCTGCGGCGTGAAGGCCTGGGCCGCGGGGGCGCCGTTGACCTGAACCGGAGCGCTCCAGCTGAGGCCGCCGTCGTCCGAGCGCGCCATGGCGATGCCGTCGAGGGTGCCGCCGCTGAAGCGCGAGTCCTGCCACACGGCGTACAGCTTGCCGTCGGGGGCGACGGCAAGCTGCGGCAGGGTGGCGCCGTCGCGGATCGCCGCACCCGTCTGCGGGTCGCGCGCGCCCACCGCCAGCCAGGCCGCCACCGTGATCGGCGCCGACCACGTGATGCCCCGATCCTCCGAACGCAACACCCTCAGCCGAGCGCTGCCGTTGGCGTTGTTGATCTCGTTGTAGAGGCATACCAGCACCCCGCTCGGCAGGACCGCGATTTCGGCGCCCAGGGTCTGGCGCGAGGCGCCCGGGTCGTAGATCACCCGCGGCGCTTCCCAGCTGAGGCCGGCGTCGGTGGTGCGGGCCAGTATCAGCGGCCCGCCGCCGGGGATCAGCCGGTCCCAGACTGCGTAGGCGAGGTTGGCGCGGGTCGGGTCGGCCGTGAGGGTGTTCTTGTCGTTGAAGGCGTTGTCGCCGTCGCGGATCAGAGTGGCGGGAGCACTCCAGCTGCGGCCGCCGTCGACCGAACGCGCCACCAGCATGGCATTGCTAGAGCCGGCCGAGAAGCTGGTGCCGTTCAGTCCTATGACCATCAGGTAGACGACGCCAGTGGGGCCGATCGCCACCCAGGGGTCGGAGGCCCGCGCCCATTCGCCGCCGGCGCAGCGGGTGAATGCCGGCAGCGAGCGGCTCCAGCTCAGGCCGCCGTCGAACGAAGCCGCGGCCAGTACGCCGCGAGCGCCGCCGTTGGACCAGCGATCCTGCTGCCAGGTGCCGACCAGGTTGAGCGGCGCCGCCGGATTGGCCGCGACATGCGGCTCGACCTCGGCACCGACATACAACGTGCCGCTGGTGGTCACGCCGTCGCAGCCCGCCACAAACGGCGTCGGGCCGGAGATGGCAAAGGGGATAGGCGTGGGGCTGGGCGGGGGCGCGATGACGGCAGGTGGCGGGCTGGAACCGCCACCGCCGCCGCAGGCGGCCAGGAGCAGGGCGCTGACGACGGTGGGGC
>JAEZVV010000044.1 GCA_023443095.1 Pseudomonadota bacterium | reverse complement strand
GGGGGCGGGGGGCGGGGGCGGCCCGCCCCCCGCCACGGTCGGACCGATCCGACGGCCCGTATAATCCCGGCTTCTCTTCGACCCACCGGCGCAGTGCCCTGCAAGACAGGTACCGGCGCACGGAGTTACGCGTGACCGACGCTGTACCCCAGTCCAAGCCCCGCGAGTTTTTCATCCACGGCGTCACCACTTCCGGCCGCAAGTTCCGGCCCAGCGACTGGGCCGAGCGCCTGTGTGGCGTGTTGTCGTGTTACCGGCCGGGCGGCGCCAGCGGACGCACCGCACACATCGGCTATTCGCCCTATGTGCGACCCGTGATGGTCGGCGACGTCAAATGCGTCGTGGTCGACGAGCGGCTCAAGGACTTGGAGCCGCTTGCTTTCAAGTTCGTGATGGGGTTTGCCGCCGACAACCAGTTGGCGGTATTCGAGGGCTGCTCGGTTCCCGATGCGCCCAAGCCGCCGCCGGCCTGAACAAACTTTCCCTATCTCCGAAAACACAAAAAGCGCGCTCCGCAGGTGGCGGAGCGCGCAATGTGCGCTGTGCTGCAGAAAGACCGGCCGCTTTGCGGCCAGGCCTTTAGGCCATCGCCTTGATCGCGGCCGACAGGCGGCTCTTGTGGCGGGCAGCGGCGTTCTTGTGCAGGACGTCCTTGTCGGCCATCGAGTCGATGACAGCTTGCGCCTGCGTGAAGATCGTGGTCGCAGCGGCCTTGTCGCCGGCGGCGATCGCCTTGCGCACCGACTTGATCGCTGTACGAGCGCGCGAACGCTGCGAGGAGAGTTGCTGGTTGCGCGCCACTGCCTGACGGGCGCGCTTGCGAGCTTGCTTGCTGTTGGCCATTCTTTGTCCTTGCCTGTGCCTTTGCGGCTGTGCTGAGTTCTGGGGTGCCGTTTGTTACCGTGCCGCTTCACTGTGCTGCGCACTACTACTGTGCAGCGTAATTGTGCAGATAACCACCACACGTCTCTAGCGCGGGCTGCGGCGTATTTCTCGCTCGCCAGCCCATACGATGAAAGCTGGTTGGCGGAAAAGCCCTAAACTATATCAAATCAGGTGCTTATGAACAAGATCGGGCGCGGGGCCGACCCGACCCCCGCTTTCTCGGAATTTCCCCAGTGAATCTCCTGCGCGCTGCCGCGACGATTTCCAGCTTCACCCTGCTTTCGCGTATCACCGGCCTGGTCCGCGACATGCTGATCGCCCGCATCTTCGGGGCGACGGGTGCCACCGACGCCTACAACGTCGCTTTCCGCCTGCCGAACCTGTTGCGGCGCCTGTTTGCCGAAGGCGCCTTTCAGCAGGCATTTGTGCCCATCCTCGCCGACGTGCGAGCGCGCGAAGGCGAACAGGGCTCGAAGGTATTCATCAGCCATGTCGCCAGCGTGTTGCTGCTGGCGCTGCTCGCGGTGTCGCTGCTGGGGGTGCTGGCCGCGCCGGTGCTGGTGTGGCTAATCGCCTCCGGGCTGGCGGCCGAGCCCGACACTTTCGCGCTTGCCACCACCATGACGCGCTGGATGTTCCCCTACATCCTCTTTATGTCGCTGGTGGCTCTGGCGGCTTCGGTACTCAATACGTGGAAGCGTTTTGCCGTCCCGGCCTTTACGCCGGTCCTGCTCAACCTTTCGCTGATCGCCGCCGCGGTATGGCTGGCGCCGCACCTGAGCCAGCCGATTTTCGCGTTGGCGGTGGGGGTGCTGGCAGGTGGCGCCGCTCAGCTGGCGATCCAGTTGCCGGCCCTGGTGCGCATTGGCATGTTGCCGCGCATCGGCAACCCGGTCGCTGCGCTGCGTGACGCGGCGGTGCGGCGCGTGCTCAAGCTCATGTTGCCGGCGCTGTTTGCGGTGGGGGTGGCGCAGATCTCGATCATCATCAACACCAATATCGCTTCGCACCTGGCGGTCGGTTCGGTCACCTGGCTCGCTTTTGCCGATCGGCTGATGGAGTTTCCCACTGCACTGCTGGGCGTGGCTCTCGGTACGGTGTTGCTGCCAGGGCTGTCGGCCGCGTTCGCGGAGCAGCGGGTCCAGCACTACAACGAACTGCTCGACTGGGGTTTGCGGCTGGTGTTCATGTTCGCCTTGCCGGCCGCGGTGGGATTGGGGCTGCTGGCTGACGGCCTGGTCGCCGTTCTCTTTCAGGGGGCGCGCTTCACGGCCAACGACGTCAACCAGACCGCCACCGCGGTGATCGGTTATTCGGTCGGCCTGATCGGGCTGATTTCGGTGAAGATCCTGGCGCCGGGCTTCTACGCTCAGAAGAACATCAAAACCCCGGTCAAGATCGGCGTGGTGGTGCTGATTTCGACCCAGATCGCCAACCTGGTCCTGGTGCCGCTGTTCTCGCACGCCGGCCTTGCGCTGTCGGTGGGCCTGGGCGCCTGCCTCAACGCTGGCCTGCTGTTTGTTGGTCTGCGTCGTCGCGGCATGTACCACCCCTTGCCGGGCTGGCGCCGGCTTTTCCTGAGCCTGGCCCTGGCCCTGGCGGTACTGGCGACGGTGCTGGTCGCGGCGCAATGGAATCTCGACTGGACTGCTTGGCACGATCGCTGGTGGCTGCGTTTGGGCCTGCTCGCCGGCTTGATTGGTGTGGCCGCAACAAGTTATTTCGCGGTCCTCTGGCTGCTCGGCTATCGTCCGCACCACCTTCGATTGAGCGCTAAATGAAGACATGACCGAGCCCGCTGAAAAATTCGCTCAGTTGGTGGCCGGCTCGGGACGGATCGATCTTCTGACAGCGGTGGCGGCGATCGCTACCGACGCCTTCCCCGAAGCTGAACTCGACCGCGCCTGCGCTCAGATCCGGGCGTGGGCTGAGCGCCTGCGCGGGAGCGGGGCGACCTCCTTGTCCGTGCCTGACCGCCTGCGCCTGCTCAACCGCTTTTTTTTCGACGAGCTGCGTTTCCGCGGCAACCGCGTCGACTATTTCGACCTCGACAACAACTACCTCAACCGGGTGGTCGAACGCCGCATCGGGCTGCCGATTTCGATCTCGGTCATCTACCTTGAACTTGGCCGCGCGCTGGATCTCGATCTGGCCGGGGTGAACTTCCCGCGCCGCTTCCTGGTCAAGCTCGAGCAACAAGGGGCGCCGTTAGTGATCGATGTTTTCGATGGCGGCACAGTCCTGAGTACCGAAGAGTTGCGCACGCGGCTGGCGCAGGCTCACGGCGCCGATGCCGGCCCGCTCGAGACCTATCTGCGGCCGGCGAGTCAACGCGAGATTCTGGCGCGCTGGCTCTACAACCTGAAACTCATCCACCGGCGCCGCGAAGACTGGGGCGCCTTGCTCGCCGTCGGCCACCGCCTGATCGCTCTGCTGCCGGGGGCAGTGGATGAACTGCTCGATCGCGCGGCGGCCTACGAAAAGCTCGAATGCCCGCGCGCGGCGGCCGACGACATCGCCGCGGTGTTAAAGCGCCAGCCGGGTCGGCCCGACGCCTCGGCTCTGCGCGAACGGCTCGCCTGGCTCGAGCAGCAGGCGCTGCGCCTCAACTGAGGCCGTGCTAGACAGCAAAACGCCGCGTTTCGCGCGGCGTTTTGCCTTGGCCAGACCTTGTCAGAGCGTCTTGAGAACGGCTTGCGCGCTTGAGACTTCGAACTTGCCCGGCGCTTCGATCGCAAGGCTCTTGACCACGCCGTTGTCGACCACCATGGCAAAGCGTTGGCAGCGTACGCCCATGCCGCGCGCCGTGAGGTCGAGTTCCAGCCCCAGCTTGCGGGTGTAGTCGGCCGACCCGTCGGCCATCATGCGGACCTTGCCGGCGGCTTTCTGCTCGCGGCCCCAGGCGCCCATCACGAAGGCATCGTTGACCGCCAGGCACCAGATCTCGTCGACGCCCTTGGCCTTGAGTTCGTCGTAATGCTCGATATAGCTGGGAACGTGCTGGGCCGAACAGGTCGGGGTGAATGCGCCGGGCAGGCCGAAGACCACGATCTTCTTGCCGCGGGCAAGCTCCTCGACCTTGAAGCTATTGGGGCCGAGGGAGCAGCCGTTGCCCTCGACTTCGATGAACTCCTGCAACTGGCCTGCAGGAAGCGGGTCGCCGACCTGGATCGTCATGGTGGACTCCTAGCGGGAATGGGGTGATCCCCAGTCTAACAAGGCACGCCGCTCAGAACGGAAAATCTTCCGGCCAGGCGATCAGCTCGTCGTGGTCCATCTGTTCGATCGCCTCCGGCC
This sequence comes from Pseudomonadota bacterium, assembly GCA_023443095.1. Classification (GTDB taxonomy): domain Bacteria; phylum Pseudomonadota; class Gammaproteobacteria; order Burkholderiales; family Burkholderiaceae_F; genus JAEZVV01. The sequence goes on along the minus strand of JAEZVV010000044.1, from coordinate 15,791 downwards.
CCAGCTCGCGGCTGTTCCAGGCGTAGTTGAGCTTGGCGTAGACCGAGGGCAGGAGTTCGGGCATCAGCTCGTCGGCAGCTTCGGGTTCGGCCTCGATCGCGTCGACCGCAGCCTGCAATTCAGCCAGCGCGTCGTTGAGCGTGGCGAGGACCCATTCGGCATCCATGATTCTTCCTTCCAGAGTCGGGGCGCGGGCGGATCGCCCGCAGCCGGGCCGCCATTGTCCCGCAACTGCCGCGGCCTTGGCTCCGGTCCGGGCGGAGAGCTTGCGCTCGACCGCCCGGACGAGGCTGCGGCTACTGGCCGCGCACCGTGCCTTCGCGGCGCGGGTCGGCGCCGCCCACCAGCACCGCTTGGCCCCTGATCGCCTGGCGCGAAATGCCCTGGATCCCGCTCGTCATTTCGATTTCCCTCACCTCGTGGCCGCGTGCCTTGAGCGCGTCGACCACGGCCGCCGGCATACGGCCTTTTTCCACTTCGGTCGGACCGTTGCGGCTGCCGTAGTTGGGCATGGAAATGGCCTGCTGGATGTCGAGTTCCCAGTCGAGTGCGCCGAGCAAGGTGCGGCCGACGTAACTGATGATCTGCGAACCGCCGGGCGAACCCGTCACCAGCACCAGTTCGCCCAGCTGCCCGGGCTGCTTGCCCTTCTTGAAGACCAGGGTCGGCGCCATCGACGAGCGCGGCCGCTTGCCCGGTTCGACCCGGTTGGCGACCGGCTTGCCGTTTTCCTGCGAGACGAAGGAGAAATCGGTGAGCTGGTTGTTGAGCAGGAAGCCGTCGACCATCTGACGTGAGCCGAACTGATCTTCGATCGAGGTCGTCATCGAGACGGCATTGCCGGCGGCATCGATCACCGAGATATGCGAGGTCGAAGGCAGTTCGGGCGAGCGGTCGTGAGCCCAGCTCACTTTTTTCTTGGCCGGTTCTCCCGGAGCGGCACGGCCCATGCTTTTCTCGCCGATCAACTTGGAGCGCTCTTTTAGGTAAGCCCGATCGGTGAGGCCGGCGGGCGGCGGCACGAAGTCGGGGTCGGCCACGTACAGGCCGCGGTCGGCGAAAGCCAGGCGGCCGGCTTCAGCAAAAAGGTGGACCGCCTTGGGGTGGGGCACGTAGCTGCCGTCGGCTTGGCGATTCGGCTTGAGCTGGGCGATGTCGGTACCTTCGAGGGTGCCCAACATCTGCGCCACGGCGATTCCACCCGACGACGGCGGCGGCATGCCGCACACGGTCCATTGACGGTAGTCGCTGCACAGTGCCTGGCGCTGCTTGGGTGTGTAGAAAACCATGTCGCGCAGGCCGAGCGTGCCGGGGTTGCTTGGGTGGCCTTGCACCTTGGTCACGATGTTTCTGGCGATTGAGCCGCGGTAGAAGGGCGCGCTGCCCTCGGTCGCAATGCGCTCGAGGGTGGCGGCGAGTTCGGGGTTCTTGAGCACGGTGCCGACCGCCAGCGGCTGGCCGGCCGCGTCGTAGAAATACCGGGCGGCGACCGGGTCCTTCTTGAGGTGGAGTTCGGCCGCAAGCAGGGTGTTGAGACGCGGGCTGACCGCAAAACCCTCGCGAGCAAGCTTGATCGCCGGGGCGAACAACGCGGCCCATGGCAGCTTGCCGAACTGCTGGTGCGCCATCTCGAGCATCTTGACCGCGCCGGGTACGCCGACCGAGCGGCCGCCGACCACGCCTTCGTAGAAAGCCAGAGGCTTGCCGTCGGCCCCCAGGAACAGCGCATCGGTGGCGGCGGCCGGCGCCGTCTCGCGGCCGTCGAGAGCGAAGACCTGAGACTTCTTGCGGTCGAAGAACAGCAAAAAAGCGCCGCCGCCAAGGCCCGAGCTCTGCGGCTCGACCAAGGTCAGCACCAACTGTGCGGCGATGGCCGCGTCGACCGCGCTGCCGCCCTGCGCGAGCATGGCGTAAGCGGCGTCGGTGGCGAGCGGATTGGCCGTGGCGACCATGAACCGGTTCGCCTTGACGGCCTGCTTGGAGGCAAAGCCGGAAGCAGCTTCGGGATTGATCGGGGTCTGCGCGAAGGCGGGCGCAAAACACGCGAACGCGACGGCCAGAGCGGCGAGTTTGAGTTTCATCGGGTGTCCTGTTTGAGTCGGGAACGCAGTCGCCGGGGCGGGTCCGGCAGGGCCGCTGTCACTTCGGCTGGAGCCGGATCGCGCCGTCGAGGCGGATGGTTTCTCCGTTCAGCATGGCGTTGGCGAAGATGGCGGCGACCAGTTGCGCGTATTCAGCCGGTTTGCCCAGTCGCGACGGGAACGGCACCTGCTTGCCGAGCGATTCCTGAACCTCGGGCGGCATGCCCAGCAGCATCGGGGTTTCGAATAGGCCCGGCGCGATGGTGACGACGCGGATGCCGTTGCGGGCGAGGTCGCGCGCGATCGGCAGCGTCATGCCGGCGATGCCCGCCTTGGAGGCAGCATAAGCGGCCTGCCCCATCTGGCCGTCGAAGGCGGCGACCGAGGCGGTGTTGACGATCACGCCGCGTTCGCCCAGCTCATTGGCTTCGAGTCCGCTCATGGCCGCGGCGGCGAGGCGGATCATGTTGAAGCTGCCGATCAGGTTGATGTTGATGACGCGGGCGAACCGCTCCAGATCGTGCGGACCCTCCTTGCCCACGGTCTTTTCGCCGATCGCAATGCCGGCGCAGTTCACGAGGCCGCGCAGTTCGCCGAGCGCCTGCGCGGCGGCGATCGCCGCCTGAGCGTCGGCCTCGCGGGTCACATCGCACTTCACAAAGTGGCCGTCCAGCTCGGCGGCGAGAGCTTCACCCTTGTCGACCTGGAGGTCGGCGATCACGACCTTGCCGCCCGCGGCGGCGATCCAGCGTGCCGTGGCTGCTCCCAACCCCGATGCGCCACCGGTGACGACAAAGGCCTTGTCCTTGAACTGCATCGAATGTCTCCTGTGTTGTGGGCGTAATCGCCGTGACGGGATTGTAGGTGGAGCTAGGGTTGACCCTGGTTTTGGCGCCGCGATGACTTCAGGCGCAGGCTCCGACGAACAACGGGGCGCTGTAGCGCCCCGGGCTGGATCGGATGCGTGCTCGACTCAGTCGAGCGTGCAGCGCATGAAGAGCCAGATCGCGCCGTTGTTGTCGCTGCCGCTGAGATTGACCCGCGCCCGCACCATGGGAAGCATGCAGTCGCGAGCGTCGACGCCGCTCGCGCGCAGCAGGTTGCGGGTGGACTCCGACGGAACGCCGAGGTTGAAACGCGGCCGCGTATAACGACCTTCAACGATGCGCGCGGGTTCGACGTACAGCGAAGAACTGAGCCACCAGCGTGCGGCAGCAAAGTCGGGGTAACGCTTGGCGTCCGGCGTCGTACCCGCCGCGGGCCGCGGCGTTTCGACCTGGTTCCAGGCGGCCGGCAACATCAGGTTGCCGGGAACGGATTCGAGCTTGAGTTGTGCGCCTGCAACAGTTGCCAGACCCGACAGCAGTACGAACGCAACTCCCTGTGCCAGCTTGCCCGTGCGCATCGTCGCCCTCCGCTTCGATCCGTCGCTTTCAATATCGGCTTCGCCGGTGACGCTGGCAAGGTCATGGCGGTGCCCCTAAAGTCGGATGCACAAATCAACTGCCCACCGCGGGGAGGACCGGGATGAGCCAACGTGGCCGCGAGCTGCTTCTTGCCCTGCGCGCGTTCGAAAAAGGCAAGCTCGTCAGCAGCCGGGAGGCGGTGCAACTGATCCAGGATGGCGACACGCTTGCAACCGGTGGTTTTGTCGGCATCGGTTTTGCCGAGTCCGTGGCCGTGGCGCTGGAGCAACGCTTTCTGGATACGAGCGAGCAGGACCCGGAAGGCCTTGGCCGTCCGCGGGCGCTTTCCCTCGTGTATGCCGCCGGCCAGGGTGATGGTCAGGACCGGGGACTCAACCATTTGGGCCATCAGGGCCTGCTCCGGAGAGTGATAGGCGGCCACTGGGGCCTGGTTCCCAAGCTGCAGGCGCTTGCCGTGGCCAACTCGATCGAAGCCTGGAACCTGCCCCAGGGAGTGATCACCCATTTGTTTCGTGACATCGCCGCCGGCAAGCCCGGCCATTTGACGCGTATCGGCCTGGGCACTTTCGTCGATCCTCGCCTGGGCGGCGGCGCGATCAATCCTCGCAGCGTCGACGAGCTGGTGCAGTTGATGAGGATCGACGGCGAGGAATACCTTTTCTACAAAGCCTTCCCGATCGACGTCGGCATCATTCGCGGCACCACCGCCGACCCCGAGGGCAATGTCACGATGGAACGTGAGGCGCTCACGCTCGAGGCGCTGGCGATCGCGATGGCCGCGCACAATTCCGGCGGCATCGTGATCGTGCAGGTCGAGCGTCTCGCCGAGAGCGGCTCGCTCAACCCGCGCCAGGTGAAGATCCCCGGCATCCTGGTCGACTGCGTGGTGGTGGCCGATTGCCCCGAACACCACATGCAGACTTTCGCCACCGCTTACAACCCGGCCTATTCAGGCGAGATCCGGGTGCCGGCTTCAAGCGTGAGCACGATGCCGATGAGCGGCCGCAAGATCATCGCGCGCCGGGCGGCGCTGGAACTGGTGGCCAACACGGTAGTCAACCTCGGCATCGGCATGCCCGACGGGGTGGCGGCGGTGGCGGCCGAGGAAGGCGTGATCGATCTGATGACACTCACCACCGAACCGGGAGTGATAGGCGGAGTCCCGGCGGCAGGCCTGAACTTCGGCGCCGCGGTCAACACCCAGGCCGTGATCGACCAGCCTTCTCAGTTCGATTTCTACGACGGCGGCGGGCTCGACCTGGCATTTTTGGGGATGGCCCAGGCCGATCGCGCGGGCAACCTCAATGTCAGCCGCTTCGGCCCGAGGCTGGCGGGAGCGGGCGGCTTCATCAACATCTCGCAGTCGGCCAAGAGGGTGGTTTTCGTCGGCAGCTTCACTGCCGGTGACCTGCAAGTGAAGATCGACGAGGGCCGGCTCGTCCTGCTCAACGACTTGGGCGCGAGGAAGTTCGTGTCTGCGGTCGAGCACCGCAGCTTTTCCGCCGAGCAGGCGCTCAAACGCGGCCAGCCGGTGCTCTACATCACCGAGCGCTGCGTCTTTCGCTTAGGCCCGGACGGACTCGAACTGACCGAGGTGGCGCCGGGCGTCGATATCGAGCGCGACATCCTGGCGCGCATGGATTTCAAACCCATCGTTCGCGGCACACCGGCACGGATGGACGCGGCGATTTTTGCTGCCGGACCGATGGGGCTGCGCCAACGCATGCTCGCCCTGCCGCTGGCGCAGCGCTGCTCGTACGACGCCGAGGCCAACATCCTCTTTCTCAACTTCGAGCGCCTGCCGGTCAAGACACCAGCGGATGTCGCCGCGGTGCGCGGCGAGATCGAGCGCCGCCTGGCGGCGATCGGCCACAAGGTCTGGGCCATCGTCAGCTACGAACACTTCGAACTCGCACCCGAGGTCGAAGCCGACTACGCGGCGATGGTCAAGCACCTGGTTGCCAATCACTACGTCGGCGTGAGCCGCTATGCGGCCTCCAGTGCCTTGCGTGCCCGGCTCGGCCGCATGCTCCAGGACCGCGGGCTGGCCCCGCGCGACTACGCCAGCGCACGCGAGGCGCTTGAGCATCTGCGCGAGACGTGAGCCGCGCCTCAGGCCGGTCCGGCGACAGGCGTGCTGGCACCCGCGCCGAGCTCGCGCTGCATCAGCACGATGTCGAGCCAACGCCCGAACTTCCAGCCCACGTTGGCCATCTTGCCAATGTGTTCGAAGCCGCAGGCGCGGTGCAGTGCAATCGAGCCCGCGTTCTGAGAGTCGCCGACCACGGCCAGCATCTGGCGCAAGCCCAGCGCCGAGCAATCGGCGATCAGGCGCTCGAGCAGGGCGCGGCCCAGACCTTGGCCGACCGCATCCGGCGCGACGTAGATCGAGTCCTCGACCGTGTAGCGGTAAGCCGGCCGGGCCCGGAACGCGTTGGCGTAGGCATAAGCCAGGACCCGGTCGCCGCGCTGGGCCACCAGATAGGGGTAGCCGGCGCCGGTGACGGCGGCGAAGCGGGCCGCCATTTCGCTGGCGTCGGGCGGTTCGAGTTCGAAGCTGCCGGTGCCATGACGGACATGGTGCGCGTAGATCGATGAGATGACGCCAAGGTCATCCGGGGTGGCAGGGCGCAGCAAAAGCGGCAGCATGGTTGAACTCCGAAAACGGAAACAGTAGGCAGCTCTGCGGAAGAGGGCACTCGATCAGGCCGGTCCTACGCTCAGAATCAGTCCGGCGACCACCAATACCAGGGCGCCGGCAGCGCGGTCGGTCCACGCCGCGTAGCGCTCGTCGGCGGCCAGGTTCGCGGCGCGCGAGCCCAGCCAGCCATAGGCGGCAAGGATGAAGAACTCGGGGATCATCGAACCGGCGGCCAGCCAGACCATCTGGGCTCCCACCGGCAAGGCGGGATCGACGAACTGAGGCAGGATCGCGACGAAGAAAATCAGGATCTTGGGGTTGGCCAGCTGCAGGCTCAGTCCCGAGAACCACAGGCTCAGGGCCGAGCGGGCTCCGGCATCGGTCTTGGCGAGGCGCAGCGGGCTCGGGTGGCCGAGCAGGGTGCGCAGCCCGATCCAGACCAGGTAGGCCGCGCCGGCCCACTTCACGAATCCGAAGAATGCGGGCGAGGACACCAGCACCGCACCCAGAGCGGTGGCCGAGAGCGCGAAATAAACCGCATTGGCCGAGAGAATGCCGAGCGCTGCCCACAGCGAACGGCGCACGCCCTGGGTGATGCCGTAAGCGATGACCAGCATCACGGCCGGGCCGGGGGAAAGGCTCAAGGCGGCTTCGGTCAGGACGTAGAGCCAAAACGTGTCCCAATTGACCGCCGATACAACAGCGTCAAACATCAAGAACCTGTGAAAACCTGCTTGGAAAAGGCCTGGAGCGCGGAGAGAAGGCCGTCCGCATTTTCGGTCATGATTTCGTGGCCGCAGCCCGGCAGGCGTTGCACTTTTGCGGCAGGGCAAGCCTGGATCAGCGCCTGAGCGGTCCGGGGCGGGGTCATCTGATCGGCCTCGCCGAGGACGAAAAGCGCCGGGCAGTTCAGCAAGGCGGCGGCGTCGAGTCCGCCAGCATAACGGTTGCAGGCGGCGAAGTCGGTTGGCAAGACCTGGGTGCCGTTGCGGCGGGCGATGTGCTGCATCAGGCGCCGGGCCTGACCGGGAATCGAGAAACCCGGGCCCGGAGCAGACAAGCGCCGGTTGAAGGCCGCAATCGAGGGCGAATGCGACCACAGGTTGATAGCTTCGATCGCTTCGGCCGGAGCTTCGCGGGTGGCGGCAAGCAGGGTGTCGGCCACTTTCATCGGAAAAGCCGTTCCCAGCAGCGCCACGCCGGCGGTTTGTTGCGGCAGCCGGCGCGCCGCTTCGAGGGCGATCAGGGAACCCATGCTGTGCCCTACCAGCAGGAGCGGCTGCGAGGTGGCGGCCGCCAGTGCGGGAGCGATGGCGGCGGCCATCGCTTCGATCGAATCCAGCGCCGGGCCGTCGCTGCGGCCATGGCCGGGCAGGTCGAGAGCGAGCACGGCGCAGCCGTGGCGGGCGAACCAGCGGCTCTGCAGCGCCCACACGCTGTGGTCGAGCTGGGCGCCATGCATGAAAACCACGCAGGGCAGGGCGGGGTCGAAATGGCGACCGCCGGTATAGGCATAAAGGCAGGGGTCGGCGCCGAGTCTCATGGCCGGCCGCCGTCGATTTTCGCGGCGGCCTTCAAGCCCCGCGCCAGGTCCTCGATCAGGTCGGCCGGGTCTTCCAGGCCAATCGACAAACGGATCGTTCCGGGCGTGATGCCGGAGCTGGCCAGTTCGGCCTCGGGCACCCGGAAATGCGTGGTCGAGGCCGGGTGGATCACGAGCGACTTGGCGTCGCCGACATTGGCCAGGTGAGAAAAGACCTTGAGCGACTCGACCAAGGCGCGACCGGCTGCAAGCGACCCCTTGAGATCGAAGCTGAACACGGCGCCGCAGCCCTTGGGCAGGAGGCGCTGCGCCAGGGCATGGTCGGGGTGGCCGGGGAGTTCGGGCCAGGCGATCGAGTCGATCTGGGGCTGGGCCGCGAGGAACTCGACCACCTGGCGGGCGTTGCCGACGTGGCGCGCCATCCGCAGCGGCAGGGTTTCGAGCCCCTGCAGCATGGCAAACGCGGTGTGCGGGCTCATGCAGGCGCCGAAGTCGCGCAGGCCTTCGCGCCGGGCGCGCAAGAGGAAGGGGGCGACCGTGCTCTCTTCGGCGAAGACCATGCCGTGAAAGCCTTCATAGGGTTCGGTGAGGGTGGGGAAGCGCCCGCTCGCGACCCAGTCGAACGTGCCGCCATCGACCACCACGCCGCCGATCGCCGTGCCGTGGCCGCCGATGAACTTGGTCGCCGAATGGAGGACCAGGTCGGCACCCAGGTCGAAGGGCCGCATCAGCCAAGGCGTGGTGAAGGTCGAATCGACCAGCAGCGGCAGACCCGCGTCATGAGCGATCGCGGCCACGGTCGGGATGTCGAGCACCTCGAGCCCCGGGTTGCCCAGCGTCTCGCCCAGCAGCAGACGGGTCTCGGGCCGGATCGCCGAACGCCAGGCCATGGCGTCGCGGGGATCGACGAAGCTGGTCGTGATGCCAAAACGCGGCAGGGTGTAGGCAAGCAGGTTGTGCGAGCCGCCATAGAGCGCACGGCTGGCGACGATGTGCTGGCCCGCCCCCATCAGGGTCGCGATGGCCAGGTGCAGGGCGGCCTGCCCGCTGGCGGTGGCGATCGCGCCCACCCCGCCTTCGAGCGCGGCGATCCGTTCCTCGAACACCGCCACGGTGGGGTTGGAGAGGCGCGAATACACGTGGCCGGCGCGTTCCAGGTTGAAAAGCGACGCGGCGTGGTCGGCATCCTCGAACACGAACGCCGCGGTGGCGTAGATCGGAACGGCGCGTGCGCCAGTGGCCGGATCGGGGGCCTGCCCGGCGTGCAAAGCCAAGGTGTCGAAGTGGGGAAACTGCGCGCTCATGATGTGCAGTCGGGCGACTGACCGATCGGTGAAAGCCCGATCATGCCAAACGCGCCGGGCCTGCCCGGCGTTATCGTCTTGGCCCCGGAGAACTGTTGCATGGACGCACGCGCCGTTCTTTACCCGCCGGTCGAACCTTATGACAGCGGCTTTCTCCCGCTCGACGACGTCCACACCATGTATTGGGAGGCGAGCGGCAATCCGACCGGGGTGCCGGTCCTCTTCCTGCACGGCGGCCCGGGTGGCGGCTGCTCGCCCGAGCACCGGCGCTTCTTCGATCCGGAGTTCTTTCGCATCGTCTTGTTCGATCAGCGCGGCGCCGGCCAGTCGCTGCCGGCGGGCGAGGTGATCGCCAACAACACCGCCCAGCTGGTGCGCGACATCGAGACCCTGCGCGACTACCTGGGCGTTCGCAAATGGCTGGTATTCGGCGGCTCGTGGGGCAGCACCCTGGGCCTGGCTTACGGCCAGCAGCATCCGGCGCGCTGCCTGGGTTTTGTCCTGCGCGGCATCTTCCTCGGGCGCAAGACCGAGGTGGAATGGTTCCTATACGGCATGCGCCGCATCTTTCCCGACGCCTGGGCGCGGTTCGCCCAGATGATTCCGCCGGCCGAAAGGGGCGATCTTCTGCATGCCTACCTCAAGCGTCTGTTCGATCCCGACCCCGGCGTGCACCTGCCCCATGCCAGCGCCTGGATCGAATACGAGGCGAGCTGCTCGACCCTCTTGCCGAATCCGGAACTGATCCGCCACGTGGCGCAAGAGGCCTTGCAACTGGCGCGTCTTGAGGCGCACTACTTTGCCCATCAGTGTTTTCTCGGCCCGGACCAGCTGCTCGCGAATCTCTACCGGGTGCGGCATCTGCGTGCCGCGATCGTGCAGGGGCGCTACGACATGGTGTGTCCGGCGGCCAGCGCCGACGAACTGGCGCGCGAGTGGCCGGGCGCTCGCCTCGTGCTGGTGCCCGACGCCGGCCATTCGGTGTGGGACCCTTCGCTGCGCTGCGCGGTGGTGCGCGAAGTCGAGCGCTTCAAGGCCTACCTCGCGTGAGTGCTCAGGCCCGGGCGCAGCGGACTTGTCGCCAGTGCCCGCCTGGGCTAGTAGCATAGGCCCGGAGGCGCCAGGCACTTACCACGGGCACTTACCACGGACAAGGGGGGCGGCATGAAGGTTTCGGACATCCTGCGAGTCAAGGGCAACACCCTTTACACCGTTTCGCCCGACAAGCAGTTGAGCGAAGCCGTGACCACCATGGCCGACCTCGACATCGGCTCGGTGGTGGTGATGGAGTACGGCGAACTGGTCGGCATGCTGACCTTCCGCGAAGTGATCGGCCGCCTGCGCGACCATCAGGGCGCGGTGGGCACGGTCACCGTGCGTTCGGTGATGGACGACGCGCCGCTGACCGTCACGCCGGAGACCGACGTGATGGAGGTGCGTCGCCTGATGCTCGAGCGCCACGCGCGTTACCTGCCGGTGCTCGACGGCCGCACGCTGGCGGGGGTGATCTCCTTCTACGACGTGGCGCGCGCGGTGCTCGAAGAGCAGAGCTTCGAGAACCGCATGCTGAAGGCCTATATCCGCGACTGGCCCGAACCCGAAAACACCAGCTCGTAGTGCGCCCGGTCGGGTGCGCTCGGCGACTTGCCTGGCATGAAAGGCCGGGCGGTTCACGGCGCTGCCCGGCTCCAATGCGGGTGACTGAGAGCGGAGTGGCCGGGCGCTCGCGAGCCGGTCTTGACTTGATGCGGCCATCGCGCCGGCGTTTCGGCGTCTGGCCCCGTAGAATCGGGCCATCCCACTACGCGTGAGCATCATGGCCGGTTCCAGCTTCGGGCAGCTTTTTGTCGTCACCAACTTCGGCGAATCGCACGGGCCGGCCATCGGCTGCGTGATCGACGGCTGCCCGCCCGGAATGGCGCTGGCCGAGTCCGACATCCAGCCCGAGCTCGACCGGCGCAAGCCCGGGACTTCGCGCCATGTGACCCAGAGGCGCGAGTCCGACACAGTCGAGATCCTCTCCGGCGTTTACCAGGGCAGGACCACGGGCACCCCGATCGCCCTTCTGATCCGCAACGAAGACCAGCGCAGCAAGGACTATTCGGACATTGCCGCGACCTTCCGCCCCGGCCACGCCGACTACACCTACCACCGCAAATACGGCCTGCGCGACCCGCGCGGCGGCGGGCGCTCGTCGGCGCGGCTGACTGCGCCGATGGTGGCGGCGGGCGCGGTGGCCAAGAAGTGGCTGCGAGAGAAGTTCGGCACCGAGGTGCGGGGCCACATGACCCAGCTGGGCGAGATAGCGATCCCGTTTACGAGCTGGGACGAGGTTGGCAAGAACGCGTTTTTCGCCGCCGACGCCGCAGTGGTTCCGGCGCTCGAGGCCTACATGGACGAGCTCCGCCGCAGCGGCGATTCGGTCGGCGCCCGTCTGCGGGTGACCGCGAGCGGGGTGCCGGCGGGCCTGGGCGCGCCGCTCTTCGACAAGCTCGACGCCGACATCGCCTACGCGATGATGGGCATCAACGCAGTCAAGGGGGTCGAGATCGGCGCGGGCTTTGGCTGCGTCACGCAGAAAGGCAGCCAGCACGGCGACGAAATTACTCCGGCCGGTTTCCGCTCGAATCACGCTGGTGGAGTCCTGGGCGGGATCTCGACCGGGCAGGACCTGGAAGTCTCGATGGCGATCAAGCCGACCTCGAGCATCCGCATTCCCCGCCATTCGGTCAATACGCTGGGCGAGCCGGTTCTGGTCGAAACCCATGGCCGCCACGACCCTTGTGTCGGCATCCGCGCCACCCCGATCGCCGAAGCGATGCTGGCGCTGGTGCTGATCGACCACGCGCTGCTGCAGCGTGCGCAAAACGGCGATGTCGCGCCGGCGATGCCGGCCATTCCGGCCAGCGTTGCGGGCCCGGCGGAGGCGGAACGCAACCGATGAAGTCGCTGTTCGCGTCGCCCGGCGCCCGCCTGGCGGCCTGTTTTTTCACTTATTTCGCCATGTCGGGGCTGCTTGCCCCCTTCATGCCGCTGTATTTCCAGAGCCGGGGTCTGAGCGCCGCCGAGGTCGGCATGGTGATGGCGCTGGCGCAGGGCCTGCGCGTGGTCGGTTCGAACTTCTGGGGCTGGATGGCCGACCGCACTCATCCGCGGACCAAGGTCTTGCGCCTGACCGCGATCGCGATCGCGGTGTCGTTTGCTGGTTTTCTCGCTCCCGGCGGCTTCGGCTGGATCGTGGTGGTGATGTTCTTCCTCCACTTTTTCATGACCGCCCAGATGCCGGTGGCCGAAGCGCTCGCCATGGCGCGCTTGCGCGGCGATCCGGCGGCCTACGGCCGGCTGCGGGTGTGGGGCTCGGTCGGCTATGTGGTCGTGGTGGTCGGCGCCGGGCTTCTGTTCGATGCTGCCGGCATCCAGTGGGCGCCTGTCCTCGGTCTGGTCTTGGCCGGAATGATGGTGATGTCGGCCTTCGGGGTCAGGGACGAGGCTGTGGTCCAGCCCGACGCCAAGGCCGGCCCCTCGATGCGCCAGCGCCTGCGTCAGCCGGCGGTGCGCTGGTTCCTGGTGTCGGCGGCGCTGATGGTTTTCGCCCACGGTGCCTTCTATTCGTATTTCTCGCTCTATCTCGCCAGGCTCGGCTACAGCAAGTCGGTGATCGGCGGGTTCTGGATGGTCGGCATCCTGTTCGAGATCCTGATCTTCTATGGCCAGGGCCGGCTTTTCGCCCGCTTCTCGGTCTACCAGCTGCTGTCGGCGTGTTTCCTGCTGGCGGCGCTGCGTTTCGTCATGGTGGCCGAACTGGCCGCCTTCTGGTGGATGATCCTCGCCTCCCAGGTCCTGCATGCGGCGACCTTTGCGCTCCACCATTCGGCCTCGGTTTATCTGATGCAGCGCTGGTTCTCCGGCCGCTCGGCCTCAAGCGGCCAGGCGCTCTACGTCAGCATCTCGTACGGGGTCGGCGGCACGGCCGGCGCCCTGGTGGCGGCCTGGGTGTGGGCGGCGATCAGCCCGCAGGCGGCTTTCCTGCAGGCCGCCGGGGTGGCGCTGGTGGGCTGGGTCGCCTTGCGGCGCGCCCAGGCCCACGACGCCGGGGCGCGGCAGCCGCACCGGATCGCGGTCGAAAACGAGGCCTGAAGCGGCGCTCCGCCGGTTTCGGTCGTCGCCGCCGGCGCGGCCGCGCGCCGTCGAAGGGTCAGCCGGTCTCGCCCCGCGAGCCGCGCTTGTTCTGCGGCAGAACGCCTGGAACTGGCGTCGAGCTTGAGACTTGAGCCAGACGGCATCATCCGGAAACAGGGTCGCTCGGGCGCCAGAGGCGCATGGCATACTTGTGCGATGCGGTATACGGGGCCTTCCCCCGGCACCGAGGGCCGTTTGTGAGTGCTATGAATACGTCAAGAACGCTTTACGACAAGCTCTGGGATGAGCATGCGGTGCACGTCGACGAAGACGGCACGACCGTCCTTTATATCGATCGCCACCTGGTGCACGAGGTGACTTCGCCCCAGGCCTTCGACGGCTTGCGCCTGGCGGGCCGAAAGTTGTGGCGGGTCGGCTCGGTGGTGGCCACCGCCGACCACAACACCCCGACCACCGGCTGGGAGCGGGGCTACGACGGCATCACCGATCCGATCTCGCGCGAGCAGGTCACTACGCTCGACGCCAATATCCGCGAGTTTGGCGCGGCCGCGTATTTCCCCTTCCTCGACGGGCGTCAGGGCATCGTGCACGTGATGGGGCCGGAGCAGGGTGCGACGCTACCGGGCATGACGGTGGTGTGCGGTGATTCGCATACCAGCACCCACGGCGCTTTCGGCGCGCTCGCCTTCGGCATCGGCACCTCCGAGGTCGAACACGTGATGGCGACCCAGACGCTGCTGATGAAAAAAGCCAAGTCCATGCTGGTTCGGGTCGACGGCACGCTGCCCGCCGGCATCAGCGGCAAGGACGTGGCCCTGGCCGTGATCGGCAAGATCGGCACTGCGGGCGGCACCGGGTACGCGATCGAGTTCGGCGGCTCGGCGATTGCCGGCCTGTCGATGGAAGGCCGCATGACCCTGTGCAACATGGCGATCGAAGCCGGTGCCCGTGCCGGCATGGTCGCGGTCGACGACAAGACCCTCGACTACGTGCGCGGCCGGCCGTTTGCGCCCGCGCCCGAGCAATGGAATGCCGCGGTGGCGCACTGGCGCACGCTGCGCTCCGACCCCGGCGCCCGCTTCGACACCGTGGTCGAATTGCGCGCCGAAGACATCGCGCCGCAGGTGACCTGGGGCACCTCGCCCGAGATGGTCGCCACGATCGACGCGCGGGTGCCCGATCCCGACAAGGAAAAGGATCCGGTGCGCCGCGAAGGCTACGAGCGGGCAATCAAATACATGGGCCTGACGCCCAACACGCCGATCGAAAAAATCGCGATCGACAAAGTTTTCATCGGTTCCTGCACCAATTCCCGGATCGAAGACATTCGGGCCGCGGCCTGGGTGGTCAAGCGTCTGGGCAAGCGAGTCGCCGCCGGCGTCAAGCTGGCGATGGTGGTGCCGGGCTCGGGCCTGGTGAAGGCGCAGGCCGAACGCGAAGGCCTGCACGAGATCTTCAAGGCCGCCGGTTTCGAGTGGCGCGAGCCGGGCTGCTCGATGTGCCTGGCGATGAACGCCGACCGCCTCGAGCCGGGCGAACGCTGCGCTTCGACCAGCAACCGCAATTTCGAAGGTCGCCAGGGACCGGGCGGCCGTACTCATCTGGTTTCGCCCGCGATGGCTGCCGCGGCCGCGATTGAAGGGCATTTCGTCGACATTCGGAGGATCGCATGATCAAACGCGTCGCTCTGGTGCTGTTCTCTGTCGTGTGGCTGGCGGGGTGCAACACGATTGCCGGCATGGGCAAGGATATTTCCAAGGCGGGTGATGCCATCACCGGCGCTTCGGACAAGGCGAGAAAGTGATGGAGAAGTTCGAAGTTCATCAGGGCCTGGTGGTGCCGCTCGATCGCGCCAACGTCGATACCGACGCGATCATTCCCAAGCAGTTCCTGAAGTCGATCCACCGTACCGGTTACGGTCCGAACCTGTTCGACGAATGGCGCTACCTCGATCGCGGCGAGCCCGGCCAGGATCCGGCGAGCCGCAAGATCAACCCCGATTTCGTGCTCAACCAGCCGCGTTATGCGGGCGCTTCGGTGCTGCTGGCGCGCAAGAACTTCGGCTGTGGATCGTCGCGCGAACACGCCCCTTGGGCGCTGGTCGAATACGGCATCCGCGCCGTGATTGCGCCAAGTTTTGCCGATATCTTCTACAACAACAGCCTTAAGAACGGTCTCTTGCCGATCGTCCTTCCGGAAATGGTGATCGACCGTCTGTTCGACGAAGTGGCGGTCCACCCCGGCTACCGTCTGATCGTCGACCTGCCGCGCCAGCGCGTGGTCGAGGCGAGCGGCGTCGAACACGAGTTCGAGGTCGCGCCCTCGCGCAAGTTCTGCATGGTCAACGGGCTCGACGATATCGGACTGACGCTGCGCCACAAGGAAACCATCGCCGAGTTCGAGAAGCGGCGCCTGGCGCAGTTCCCGTGGCTGGGCAAAACCGCCACCTTCTGAAGCATCACGCGTCGTTCCTGGGCGGGCAGGGGCGGGGCGGAACCACTCCCGCCGAGGATGACGATGAAGATCGCAGTCTTGCCGGGTGACGGCATCGGCCCTGAAATCATTGCCGAGGCCGTCAAGGTCCTCCGGGCTCTCGGCCGTTCGTTCGAGTTCGAGTTCGCCGATGTCGGCGGCGCGGCCTACGCCTCCCAGGGC